>NZ_CP182573.1:2952500-3273609 GCF_054301215.1 Schinkia acidoalkalinis | reverse complement strand
GCCGGATTTATAGCAGCCTCCATTGAGATTTCACCGGGGCTGGCGATTGGACCTGGCGGCAAGCCGACAACTTTATAGGTGTTATACGGTGAATTTACCTTTAAATCCTTATAGGTAATTCCTACCTGATGTTTTCCTAAAGAATATAATACAGTAGGATCCGTTTGTAGTGGCATTTGTTTTTTAATCCGATTATAAAAAACTGTAGAAATCTTTTCACGGTCCGCCTTTTCAGTTGCTTCTTCTTCAATTAAAGAAGCCATTGTCATAAATTCATGAACGGTAAGACCTTTTTCATCTATTTGGTCTAGATAAGGTGTTACGATCTCATCTGTTTTAGCAAGCATACTTTCAATAATTTCATCCAGTTTTGGTTTTGTTTCAAAAAATGAAAATGTGGCTGGGAATAGATATCCCTCCAAAGGATGGCGGATGTCCTTTTTCAAAATGTCTTCCGTTAATATCGAAGGATACTTTTTAATGAGACTCTTGATATACTCTCGATTATCTAGTTTTTCAATCACTTCTTTTTCTGGATAATTTGTCTTTTTAGAGATGATGGTTGCAATTTCCTCCAATTGTTTCCCTTCAGGAATGGTGATTGTAAACTCCGCTTCCTGCATAACCTTACCTGTTTTTAAATGGGCAATAATATCTCCATAATCCATTGACGGGCTTAGTTTATATTCACCCGCTTGAAATCCTGCCTCATTTTTAAATTTGATATAGTAGCGGAATACAGTAGCGTTTTTTATAATCCCGTTTTCTTCGAGAACGTTTGCAATCCCTCTTACTGAAGAACCTATTGGTATTGTTACTTTAATTTGCGAGTGGTCTTGTTTGTTAACGGGCTCCAATGCTGAATTTATATAAAAATAACCAGCAATTGCTGTACCGATGAGTACAAATGTAATGAATGATATAATAATGGCGACAATTCTGCGAACTAGGCGTGCCTCGTGCTCTCGTTCAAGCAGTTTCGCATTGTAATCCTTTTTGTTTGATTTACCCAAAAAATGCGCCTCCTTCCTGTCCGTATAATTATACTATATGAATAACAAATTTCGAGCGATTTTTTTCGAAAAAACGCATAATTTGGGTTAAATTGGTAGTTTATGACCAAAAAAAAGACGAACCAGTAAATGGCTCGCCCTATTAGAATATATATTTTATTCGTCTTCTTCATCTTCCTCTTCAGAGAAAGTAGCCAACATTTCCTCAACCATTTCCCATTCTTCATCAGTTTCAATTGGGAATAGGGCGAGGTCGTCTTCATCGTCGCCATTATCTTCAAAACGGAAGGCAAAAACCTCTACATCTTCATCCTCTTCTTCACTTGATCCAACAGGTTCCAACACCATATAAGATTTGCCTGTCTCTTCTACATCAAATGTGAATAAAACTTCAAATAGATGCTCTTCGCCATTTTCATCAGGAATAATAATACGCTCTTTTTCTTCTTTAGCCATTCAATTCCACTCCTTTATTGTTTACTATCTAGGTATCCTTGTAATATCATAACAGCAGCCATTTTATCAATAACTTTTTTGCGCTTTTTGCGGCTCACATCACCACTTAATAAAATCCGCTCAGCTGCCATCGTTGAAAGTCTTTCATCCCAAAGCACAACCTCAATATGAAACTTTTTTTTCAAAAGCTCCGCAAATTCCAGGCAAGCTTCTCCTCGCGGTCCAACTGTGCCATTCATGTTTTTCGGAAAGCCAACCACAATTTTTTCAGGATGATACTGATTGATAAATGTCTCGATGCGTTCAAGTCCAAAATTATTTTGGTCTACATTTATCTTAATCGTTTCAATCCCTTGGGCTGTCCAACCTAATTCATCACTGACTGCCACACCAATTGTCTTTGTTCCTACATCTAGTCCAATTACTCTCATTCCTTCGTGCCTTCTCGATGAGTCTCTAGATAGGATTTCACCAATTCCTCGATTAATTCATCTCTTTCAAGTTTCCGTATAATATTGCGCGCATCTTTATGGCGCGGAATATAGGCCGGGTCGCCAGAAAGCAGATAACCAACAATCTGATTAATCGGATTATAGCCTTTTTCTTGTAATGCTTCATACACCGTATAAAGTACATCCTTTACATTTGTATCAACTGGCTCATCTTGAAAGTTAAAGCGCATCGTATTATCCATTGAGCTCATCTTGACACACCTCCGTTCTAGAAGTTAGAGGTGAGAGTGTAGAGGCTCATTACTCCCACCTTATTCTTGTCCAACAATCATTAACTTAATTTTACACTATATTGGTAAAATTACGAAATAGATTTCATCCATTCTTCTGCATAATTTAATGCATCGACTAATTGACCTGGATTTTTCCCACCAGCTTGGGCCATATCAGGACGGCCGCCACCGCCACCGCCGCAGCGAGAAGCCACCTCTTTTATTAATTTTCCTGCATGGTAGCCTTTCTCAATTAAATCTTTTGTTACGCCGGCAGTTAAATTCACCTTATCTTCACTCACCGCACCAAGAATAATAACAGCGGAGCCTAATTTATTTTTTAAATCATCAACCATTGTACGCAGGCTGTTCATATCTTTTACATTTACTTTCTTAGCTAATAGTTTAACACCATTAATCTCTTTTACTTCATTGACAAGGTTTGAAGATTCAATATTGCTTAGTTTTGCTATCAATGACTCATTTTCACGCCCAAGTTGACGTATTTCTCCGTTAAGTGCTTCAATTCTTGCCGGAACCTCTTTCACATTTGTTTTTAACTTATGTGCAGCATCTTTTAACAGATTAATTTGATCATTCATTAGTGTATAAGCCGATTGGGCTGTTACCGCTTCAATTCGACGTGTACCTGCGCCGATTCCGGATTCAGAAACAATTTTAAATAAGCCAATTTGCGCAGAATTCGTTACATGGCAACCGCCGCAAAGCTCTAAACTATATCCTCCAACCTTAACGACGCGAACAATATCACCGTATTTTTCGCCAAATAGAGCCATTGCTCCCAACTCTTTTGCTTCTTTCAAGCCTTTATGGGAAATTTCTACATCAAGGCTATTCCATATTTTGCTGTTTACAATCGCTTCAACTTCATCTAACTCTTCTGGTTTTACTTGACCGAAGTGTGAGAAGTCAAAACGTAGGCGCTCAGGAGATACCAATGATCCCGCTTGGGCTACATGGTTGCCTAGAACGTCTTTTAATGCCTGATGAAGCAAGTGTGTTGCTGTATGATTTTTGATAATGGCATTACGTTTGTCTTCATCAATTTTTGCTGTAACGGTCATACCTTTTGTTAGGATGCCTTTTTCAACAATAACAGAATGAAGATGCTGTCCGTTTGGTGCTTTTTGAACATCTTTTACACGAAGTGTAAGTTCGTTACTAACTAAGTACCCTTGGTCAGCAATCTGACCGCCTGATTCAGCGTAAAACGGAGTTACGTTCAAAATAATTTGTGCTTCTTCACCAACTTGTACATGCTCTACATATTCATTATTTTGCAAAACAACCTCAATACGAGACACAGCATCACTGTTATCGTAGCCAATAAACTTACTCTCTATCTTAATATCACCAAGAACGCCACCTTGAACTTGCATAGAGCCTTCATCGTGACGGGCGCTGCGTGCTCTTTCACGCTGCTTTTCCATTTCAACGTCGAATCCGCCCTTGTCGATGGTCATGCCTTCTTCTTCTGCATATTCCTCTGTTAATTCATACGGGAATCCATATGTGTCATACAGACGGAAGGCATCTTCACCCGGAATTACTGTACTTCCACCGCTTTTCGCTTTCTGAATTACTTCGTAAAGAATCGCTAAGCCCTCGTGCAGTGTTTCATGGAACCGCTCTTCCTCGTTTTTGATTACTTTTTGAATAAAGGCTGTTTTTTCTTTTACTTCCGGATAATAGTCAACCATAATTTCGCCTACAACCGGAACGAGTTCAAACATGAATGGACGGTTAATGTTAATTTGCTTAGCATAACGGACAGCACGGCGCAGCAAGCGTCGGAGTACATAGCCGCGGCCTTCATTTGAAGGAAGAGCACCATCTCCTACCGCAAAGGTAACTGTACGGATATGGTCAGCAATGACTTTAAAAGCAACATCTTTTTCTTTGCTTTCATTATATTTCTGGCCTGAAATTTCTTCTGTTGACTTAATGATTGGCATAAATAGGTCTGTATCAAAGTTCGTTGGAACTTCTTGCATAACAGATGCAACACGCTCCAAGCCCATACCTGTATCAATATTTTTCTTTGGCAGCGGCGTATAAGTGTGATCTGGATTATGGTTGAATTCAGAGAAAACTAAATTCCAAATCTCAAGATATCTTTCATTTTCACCGCCTGGATAAAGCTCAGGATCACTTGGATCATTGCCAAAAGCTTCGCCACGGTCATAGAAAATTTCTGTATTCGGGCCGCTCGGACCTTCACCAATATCCCAGAAGTTCCCTTCAATCCGGATGATGCGTTCAGCTGGAATACCAATATCATGTAACCAGAAATCGTAAGCTTCATGATCCTCAGGATGGATTGTGACTGATAGCTTTTCTGGCTCAAGTGCCAACCATTTTTCAGAGGTTAAAAATTCCCATGCCCACTCAATCGCTTCTTTTTTAAAATAATCACCAATGGAGAAGTTACCAAGCATTTCAAAAAATGTATGATGTCTTGCTGTTTTTCCAACATTCTCAATATCATTAGTGCGAATTGACTTTTGGGCATTACAAATCCGTGGATTATCTGGAATAACGCGACCATCAAAATATTTCTTTAATGTTGCCACTCCACTGTTAATCCATAATAATGATGGATCTTCATGTGGGACAAGAGAGCGGCTTGGCTCGACTGCATGTCCTTTTTCTTTGAAAAAATCAAGGTACATTTGTCGAATTTGTGCTGCAGTTAATTTTTTCATCATTAAATCCTCCTATTAAAAAAGCTCCCACCCCTACAGTAAACTGCAGGGACGAGAGCTAGAATTCCTCGCGGTACCACCCTGATTATGAAATAAATTTCATCACCTTTAACACCTTAACGCGGTAAACGGCTTAGCTTTCGAAACTAAACACTCGGGAGCAGCATTCGATTACTCTTCATTTAGAGTTTCTTTCAGCCATGGAAACCCTTCTCTTATAAAATGGGCTGTAATCTACTTGTTCCGTCATCGTTCAACGATATTTTTAGACACTCACTTTTTCATTTTAGACAGAAAATGAAACCTTTGTCAAACATTATTCATTTGAAATATGCGGTTGTTTTTCAAGGTTAAGCTTTAAATGGGTTACAACGACCCGTAAAATCGCTAAGATTGGAACAGCTAGTATCAGACCGAGAATTCCAGCAATTTCTTCGCCGACCAATAGAGCCAAAATAATCACTACAGGATGCATATGTAGGCTTTTCCCAACGATGAATGGTGATAAAATATTTCCTTCAATAAATTGCAAACAAAAAATGATGATGGCAACAATAATGACCATTTTCATTGAAATAGTTGAAGCAACGATAACAGTTGGAATTGCACCAATAATCGGCCCAAAATAAGGGATAAAATTCGTGACGCCAATGATGCTCCCCAATAATAACGGGTAACTCATACCGGTCATCCAAAAAGCTGCAGATGCCACAACAGCAATAATTATGCAAACAAAAAGTTGCCCTCTTAAATAGTTGCCGAGCGATTCATCAATATCTTTTAAAAGCTCAATCCCCGGTCTACGCCATTTTCTTGGTGTAATATACCAAACCGCCTTCTTAAAAGAGCCAATATCCTTCAACATATAGAAAACAATAAAAGGTACAAGGGCAAAGAAAACAAGGAAATTAACCAACCCTTTTAAAAACTCTAAAAAGGATGAAATAAGTTGATTCACGGCATTTTCAATTCCACTTAGTCCTTGTTCAATTCTTGTATGAATTTCATTTGGAAAATGTTTTGTTCTAAAATCAATTTCTTCAATCCAGCCTCGATATGTATTGATTAAGTATGGGAGGTTTTCACTTAAATCTTTTAATTGCTTTATGATTTGTGGAAATAGCTTATAAAGCCCAAAGCCAATTCCACCAAAAAAAAGGATATAAATACTCAAAATCGACACCGTTCTGGGGATTCCACGATGATGAAGACCCTCAATAATCGGCAGCAATAAATAAGTAATAAACCCCGCAATAACAAGAGGTAATAACACGATGAATATAATGTGAAAAACCGGTTTCCAAATAGGTGTTAACTTTAGAAAAACAAAGATGCACAAAAAAATGATAAGCAAGGTAGCAGCACGAATCAGCCATTTATAACTCCAGGACGTTCCCACAAAACCACCCCTTACGATTGTATCAATAAAGGAGGCTGAAAAATCAGCCCCCTTATTTTCTGTAACATTTTCGTTCTATAGGTTAAAAAATAGCCTTAGAAATTCGCTTTCGTACTCTTTTCATCGAACGAGCATTTATGAAATTATTGTTTCCTTTCGTCATGCTATAAGCAGCCGCACCGATTCCTAAAGCCAATAAAGACGTCATTGTTTTATTCAATACAATCACCCCTAGAAGAAAATTTTCACATTTCCAACCGTAAGTCCTCCTCTGAAAATAGGTCATCCAATGAACTTAACGTACCATCTTCCTCTACTTGATGGGTATATAAACGATCTTTGTCTACAGATAGCTCGATAAAGCAATTCCAGCAATAATATTGGTTTACACCGATCTTTCCAATGTCCTTGCTGGCACAATTAGGGCACTTCATCATGGGTATGTCCTCCTCTTTCATCAAACAACAGGCATGTTATGCAAGCTTTCATCATCTTCATGATCTATTTTATTTAAATCGACGATTAGGATATTTTCACCAATGGTCAAAGGTTGTTTGGATTGGTATACCTTTCGACCTTCCGACATATCAGCAAAAAATCCGTCCGTAACTTCATACCCTATAATGGTGCCCAATTCTTCCATAAAATATACATCTTCTACCAAGCCGAGCTTTTCCCCCTCAGTCGTAACAATCGGCTTGCCGATAATCCGCTCATCACCATTTTCAAGAAGATGTAATCCGATGAGTTTCCCAGAAATTTGATCGTTCTTTGGTTCATTAGACAACATGACCCCGTCTATTCCAAGAGAGGAAATTTGAGAATAGGGAATAAGTTTATTCTTTTTTAGTAGCCCCTTTGTATCCATCATGAAACCTTTAACTGTTCCTGTTTTATCAAAACAAAGATCCAATACCTTACCGAGCTCTTTACCTGTTCTTTTATCATAAACCGGCAAATCTTTGATTGATGAGAACGTTCGCAACAGGACCCCACCCCTCGAACATTCATGTAACATAAGCTGACACAAAAGTTAAGAGTCAACTCATTACATAGATTGCGGATTTCACATAAAATCATACGGTGATAATGTTTCCATGTTTTCATCAGCAGCTTCACTTATCCCATTTTCACCAAAACGTTCAATAATCTTTTCGGTCAAGGTTGTTTGTCTTAACCCTTCATCTTGACGCAATACACCATTTTTTAGGGCATCCTCTTCACCGCAGAGGATTAAATAATCTTTACTGCGTGTAACAGCGGTGTAAATTAAATTTCTCCTTAACATCCGGTAATACCCTTTTACAATTGGCAAAATAACGATTGGAAACTCACTGCCCTGTGATTTATGAATGGAACAACAGTAAGCATGGGTGATATTATTTAGATCTTGACGGGTGTACATGACCTCTGTTCCCTCATAGTTGATAATAATTTGATCCTGTTTTTCAACAGTTTCCTTGGCATAGATGACACTAATGATTTCGCCTATATCGCCGTTAAAGACATTATCATCTGGTTGATTAACCAACTGCAGCACCTTGTCACCCACTCGAAAGGCAATATCACCAAAGGTCAGTTCTCGTTTTTGTTCCGCTTTTGGATTAAAAAGATTTTGCAACATTTGATTCAAAGCGTCTATTCCGGCACTCCCCCGGTACATCGGGGCTAATACTTGAACGTCTTTGGCCGTATAGCCTTTCTTGAGGGCATTTGCACTGACTTGACGAACGACCTCCAAGACTTGATCTTGTTTACATTTGAAAAAAGCACGGTCTACCTTTGGTTTTGTAATATCCTCAGGTAGAATGCCGCCTTTAATGCTATGGGCAAGGTCAATAATGGACGAGCCTTCAGATTGACGATAAATATCTGTAAGGCGGACGGTATTAATAATTTCTGCCTTTAATAAATCCTTCAATACTTGTCCTGGTCCAACAGAAGGCAATTGATCTTCATCACCAACAATAATGACTTGAATTTGGGATGGTAGTGCCTTTAATAATTGATTTGCAAGCCAAACATCAACCATCGAAAATTCATCAATAATGACCAACTTTCCTTCTATTGGTTGATCCTCATCATGATTAAAGCCTTCAGAGCCATTCCAGCCAAGAAGACGATGAATCGTTACCGCTGGAAGGCCCGTTGATTCTGTCATCCGCTTTGCCGCTCTTCCTGTAGGTGCACATAGAATAATTGGAAACGCATCATCTTTATCGTAGTCTTTAGGGTTTAAGGAACAACCATGCAGTTCGGCGTAAATTTCAACAATCCCTTTAATAACAGTCGTTTTCCCTGTTCCAGGGCCGCCGGTTAAAATCATGAGAGGCGAAGAAATGGCCGTCTGTATGGCTGTCTTTTGTGAGGGAGCATATTGAACCTTTAATCTTTCTTCAAGGCCGCCAAGTGCCTTCAGAAACTCAGATTCTGGAAACTGTTCAGTAAACTCTTGCTGAGCGGTTATTTTCTTCAGGCTCGTGACAATGCCTTTTTCAGAAAAATAAAGCGATGGTAAATAAACTCGATCTTCTTCAATGATGATTTTTTCTTCTTCACCGAGACCAATTATTTCCCGAGAAATGTCGATTTCCGACACTTTATTCTCTTTCGCTTTTTCATTAATTAATTTATAAACCTGTGTTAGATAAGTCTCGAGCACTAAATAAACATGGCCTTCCTGCAGGGATTGTTGGTTAACTATATAAAGGCAACCAGCACGGATCCGGTCAGGGTGATTCCCGCTAATCCCTAACATTTGTCCTAATTCATCAGCTCTTGCAAATCCAATTCCTTCAACATCTTCAATTAATTTATAGGGATTATTCCCAACCACTTCCAATGCATCTTCCTTATAGGTTTGATAAATTTTCATTGAAAGCTGTGGACCAAAGCCGAAATTTGCTAAAGAAATCATAATTTGTTCAAGACCTTGGTGGTGCATCAACGTATCATAAAGCAACTTTGCTTTTTCCTCAGGAAACTTTGGAATTGTTGTCAACACGGACGGGTTTTCTAATATTTTTGAAATGGCCCGCTCCCCTAATGTATCAACAATTTTCCGCGCTGTTTTTTTACCAATGCCGACAAAAAGGTCGCTGGAAAGATATTGAATGATTCCATCCTTTGTTTGTGGTAATTCTTTACGAAATTGTTGAACTTGATATTGCATTCCATGCCTTGGATGTTGGTGCAAATTCCCAAAAAATGTGTATACTTCATCTTCATGTATGTATGGAAAATAACCAGCAACAACAACTTCTTTATCCGAATAATCTTCATTCGTTTCGCTGATTCGAATGCGTGCTACGGAATATAGAGTTTGTTCGTTATGAAATATCATCACAATGAGTTTTCCTTTAACGAATTTCTTCTGTTCTTCTATAAACTCTAGAGATTGTTGTCTTTCCATTGTTATTCCCCTTTGAAGCTTTGTTTAGTGTTTTCGGAAAAGTTCCTCCACATTTTTCTTGCCGTTTGCCGCAAGAAAATGATCTGGTTGAATTTCCAATGCTTTGTCAAACATTTCGAGCGCCTTATTTGGCTCATCTTTAAATGCATAAGAAACCCCCAAATTATAAAAGGCATCAGTATGCTCATCATTTAACTCGATTGTTTTTTCAAAATGAGGAATGGCTTCATCCACCATTTCCAACAATGCTAAACATAAACCATATTGAAAATGAGCCTCTTCATCTAAATTATTTAATTCAACTGCTCTTTGAAAATAGGGTAGTGCCAGCTTTTCTTGCCCTAGCTGGGCTAAGCTCATTGCAAGCATAAAATATACATCTGCTTCATGTAAGCCAAGCTTGATCGCCTGCTCAAAATTGTCTTTCGCTTTGGTGTAATCTTCATGATTGTAATATGTATTTCCGGCACCGTAATAAGCGGTAGCGGAAGTATCATCTATTTCAAGTGCTTTATTAAAAAAATTAATTGCCCGCACATGTTCACCAACAGCTGCGAGTAAATTACCAAAATTAATATAGGCAATAGGATCTTTCGGGTTTTCTTCAATCACTTCACTAAACATCTTCGCAGCTTCTTCATATTTCCCTTGCTGCATATATTGAATACCCAAACTGTTTTTATCTGTCATGTTGCTTCCCCCCCTTGCTTCATTCCTATACATATGTCAGACGTTCATTATTTTTGTATACTTCATCAATCGTTGCGCCGCCTAAACATTCATCACCATTATAGAATACAACCGCTTGTCCAGGTGTGATTGCTCTAACAGGATTTGCAAAGGTGACCATAACTTTTTGATTATCAATGATTTCGACTGTTACCGGCGTATCAGGTTGACGATAACGGAATTTTGCAGTACATTGAAAAGTCTCCTTTGGTTTGCGGTCACTAACCCAGCTCGCGTCAACAGCAATCAAGAAGTCAGAATAAAGAGCATCGTTATGAAAGCCTTGGCCGACATAGAGAATATTCTCTTTTAAGTTTTTACCAATAGCAAACCAAGGTTCTCCTGAACCACCAATACCTAAGCCATGCCTTTGTCCAATCGTATGGTACATAAGTCCATCATGTGTTCCTTTGACATCTCCATCCAGCGTCATCATTTTCCCACGCTGTGCTGGTAGGTAATTGCTTAGAAACTCCTTGAAATTTCGTTCACCGATAAAGCAAATGCCGGTGCTATCCTTTTTCGTTGCAGTTGCCAGTCCTGCCTCTGCAGCGATTTTACGCACTTCAGACTTAGGCAGCTTTCCTAATGGAAACATCACCTTTGATAATTGTGCCTGCCCCAGTTGATTTAAAAAATAGGTTTGATCCTTATTGTCATCTACACCGCGGAGCATTTTATATTCCCCATCACGGTATTCAACCTGTGCGTAATGACCTGTTGCCAAGTAATCGGCCCCTAATGTAAGGGCATGTTCTAAAAATGCTTTAAATTTTATTTCTTTATTACACATAACATCCGGATTTGGCGTACGTCCTGCTTTATATTCATCCAAAAAATAAGTAAACACCTTATCCCAATACTGTTTCTCAAAGTTCACTGCATAATAAGGAATGCCAATTTGATTACAAACTCGGATGACATCATTGAAATCTTCGGTTGCTGTACAAACCCCGTTTTCATCGGTATCGTCCCAGTTTTTCATAAAAATCCCGATAACATCATACCCTTGCTGTTTTAACAATAATGCAGCAACAGATGAGTCAACGCCCCCGGACATGCCGACAACAACTCTTGTTTCTTGTGGTGTTTTTTGATTATTCATAGCCTGTTCCACCCCCTCTTATTTCACAATTCTTTTCACGATTTTCGCTATTTCATATGCCGCTTCTTCAATCTCCTCTATCGTGTTCCCTAAGCCGAAACTAAAGCGGATTGAATTTGCTATTTTATCAGATTTCTTTCCAAACATCGCCACCAAGACGTGGGAAGGGTCGATTGAGCCCGCCGTACACGCTGATCCACTTGAAGCTGCAATTCCTGCTAAGTCAAGATTGACAAGCATCGATTCAACATTTGTACCCGGAAAGGAAACATTAAATACATGGGGAAGCAAGTCTCTAGCACCTTCACCGTTGACTGAAAACTGCAGATCCTCTTTTCTGAAGACTTCCACCATTTTTTGTTTAAATTGCTCATATTTCTTAATTCTTTCATCTATTCCTGCTTGTGCAAGGCGGACGGCCTCTTTGAAACCGACAATCCCTGGGACATTTTCTGTTCCTGCTCTGCGTTTCCGTTCCTGTTCACCTCCGAGTTGACGGGGCAAAAACTTCACGCCATTTCTTGCATATAAAAATCCAATCCCTTTTGGACCGTTGATTTTATGAGCTGATACTGACAATAAATCGATATGCAACTTTTTTACATCAATTTTTTGGATGCCATAGGCCTGAACGGCATCTGTATGAAATAGGATTTTCTGCTCTGCACATAGCTCGCCGATTTCTTGAATCGGCTGTATAGTGCCAACCTCATTATTTCCATACATGACTGATACTAAAATAGTAGAATCCTTAATGGCCGCTTGTAACTCTTCTACGCGAACTTCGCCATTTTCGTTTACTGGCAAATAAGTAATCTCAAAGCCTTCTTTTTCTAGTTGTTTACAAGTATGAAGAATGGCATGATGTTCAATCGCTGTTGTAATAATGTGATTGCCTTTTTCCTTATTGGACATAGCAACACCAAACAAAGCGGTGTTATCCGCTTCCGTACCGCCACTAGTAAAAATAATTTCATTTTCTGTAGCATTAATAGAGCCTGCTATTAATGCCCGCGCTTCATCTACTTCATGGCGTGCCCTGCGTCCAAATGAATGCACACTTGAAGGGTTGCCAAAAATCTCTACCATTACAGGAACCATCGCTTTAGCAACTTCCGGATGAGTAGGAGTTGTTGCAGCATGATCTAAGTATATAGCTTGTTGCATGCTTTCACCTCTTTAAATGTAAAACATATAGGCATCTTGACTATTATCGCCCTCATAATCTGCTAAATACTGAAGGGTTGTCGTATCTAATACATCCTTGACCGCATCTCTAATTTTTATCCATAGCTCACGTTTTGCCGGTTCTTCATCTTCCAGGACCTCAACAGGACTAATCGGTCCTTCGAGCACGCGAATAATATCACCCGCTGTAATTTTTTCAGCTTCTCTAGCTAAAATATAACCACCATATGCTCCACGTACACTTTTCACTAAGCCTGCATTACGTAGCGGTGCAATCAATTGTTCCAAATAATGTTCAGAAAGATCATGGTCCTTAGCGATATTCTTAAGTGGAATCGGACCTTCACCTTGTTTTTTTGCAAGAGCAATCATGATTGTTAAACCGTAGCGCCCTTTTGTAGAAATTTTCACAGCTTTCACCTCTATATTAATATCATCAAATACAATATCCGACACAATTAGGCATAATCATCGCTATTATACCATGAATTTAGATACAACTACATTGTTTGAAGGTTTTTACTATTCTCAACCAAATTATAGACTTTTTCCGACCTCAGTCATGGAAGCTGTCTTGCGTACCACCCAGCTATTCGTAATCTTTTGACACTGCGGCAACGCAAATCCTGTGACATGACCAATCGTTAAACAAACGATAATCGTTCCAATGCCAACAGGACCACCCAACAACCAGCCTGCTGTTAATACAATTATTTCCATCATAAAGCGAATCCATTGCACCTTTATTTTTGTCTTTTGCATAAGAACCAACATGAGACTGTCTCTTGGACCTGTGCCGACATTGGCTGAAATATAAATGGCCATCCCATACGCCATTAGAATAATACCGCCCGATAACATCAATAGTTGGCCGACCAATGTAGCAGGTGTTTTTAGCCATGGAATTAATAAATAAATGTCGGTAAAAATTCCACATAAAAGCATATTTAAAAAAGCACCTAATTTTGGAAATACTTTTGCTAGTATAGCCGACGTACTAAGGACAACAATCCCAATCATAATCGACCAGCTGCCAATGGTTAAACCAATCTGTTTATATAAGCCGATATGAAGCACATCCCATGGAGCACTGCCGAGGTCAGCCTGAATGACTAAAACAATACCAAAGGTCATCACTAACAGTCCTACTAAATAAACGAACCACTTTTTCAAGTTCATCCTTCTTTCGCCAAATATATAGATTATGATATTTTAGCATGATGCTCGGAAATTTGAAATGAAAGTGATTCGTTGTATGATAAAGTATAAGGATAGGAACAATTGAGGTGATGAAAGTTGTTGTTTGATTTTTATGTCGTGGAACCTCTCTCATACAGAATGAGGCCTCGTAATATAGATGAAGTTGTCGGTCAAAAGCATGTGATTGGCAAAGGTACGTCACTTTACAAAATGATTCATAATGGTTTTGTCCCATCGATGCTATTATATGGACCGCCCGGAGTCGGCAAAACATCAATCGCCAAAGCCATCGCCGGTACAGTTGAATTTCCATTTACAGCAGTAAATGCAACAACAGCTGGGAAAAAGGATTTAGAGGATGCTGTTGAAACGGCAAAGACAGAAGGAAAATTAATTTTATTTATTGATGAAATTCATAGATTTAATAAAGCACAACAAGACTTTCTCTTGCCACATGTTGAACGTGGATTAATAACATTAATTGGGGCAACAACGGAAAACCCGTTCCACGATGTCAACCCTGCGATTAGAAGCAGATGTGGTCAGATTAAAGAATTAAAACCGCTGGCTCCATCAGACTTGGAGGAATTATTACAACGCGCCCTTTCTGATAAAGAGCGAGGATTAGGGAAAATGAACATCAATATGGCAAACGAAGCCGTGCAGATGATTGCTTCCTCTACAAACGGGGATGCCCGATCAGCTTTAAACATTCTTGAAGAGGTTGTCCAAGCATCCAATGAGAAGGATTCTGAAATCATTACCATTGATCTAGAGGTAGTCAAAGAATGTGTTGAAAATAAAGGATTTTCTCATGATAAACATGGTGATCTTTATTATTCGCTGCTTTCCTGCCTACAGAAATCAATTAGGGGAAGCGATGTCTCGGCAGCACTTCATTACCTTGCTCGATTAATAGAAGGCGGGGATTTAACTTCCATTTGCCGAAGGCTTTTGGTCATCGCCTACGAGGATGTTTCCCTTGCTTCCCCAGAAGTTGGTGTACATACAGTTGCGGCTATCAATGCTGTAGAACGTCTAGGATTACCGGAAGCTAGAATTCCACTTGCTAACATTGTCATTGAACAATGTTTATCAGCTAAATCGAATAGTGCTTATAAAGCTTTAGATTTAGCATTGCAAGATGTAAGAAATGGAGCAAGTGGAGAAATCCCGATGCATTTGCGGGATGCCCATTACAATGGTGCGGCTGTATTGGGACATGGTGCAGGTTATAAATACCCACATGATTATCCAAATTCATGGGTCAATCAACAGTATTTGCCTGATGCCCTTAAAGACAGAAAATATTATTCTCCAAAGGAAAGCGGCCAGGAAAAGCATTTTGCCAAGGTTTACGAAAGGCTGGAGCAGTTGAAGAAGGGGAAATGATTCCCGTTTTCTCGCTTCAATCTAAACCAATTCTACTTTTATAAACTTTTCATTCCCAAAAACTATCATCATAGCATCTAGAAAGTATAATCATATAAAAATTGGGCAAACTACTAGAAAATAAAATCAGGGAGTTGAAATTTATGAAAGTAAGACAGGATGCCTGGTCACATGAAGATGACCTTCTACTGGCAGAAACGGTACTGCGGCATATCCGTGAAGGTAGCACACAATTAAATGCATTTGATGAAGTTGGCGATAAATTAAATCGGACCTCTGCCGCCTGTGGATTCCGCTGGAACGCTGAGGTACGGAAAAAATATCACCAAGCTATGGAACTTGCAAAAAAACAACGGAAAGAGCGGAAACGTGCGCTTGCTTTGCAAGTACAAGAGCGAAGTGAAGTACAACCCAATAGTATTGAATCGGTCCATGCACAAGTACAACCCAATGAAAGAACACAAACCTATGCCTCGTATTATGATGATATAGAAGAACAACCATTTACTAAAGAAGTAGAAACTATGCAAGAAATGGCAACTGAACTAAATTTAGAGACGGTCATCTCTTACCTCTACTCCATTAAAAATATGGGAATAAACTCTCATATTCTACAGTCTGAAAATGACAGACTTAACAAAGAGAACAAACATTTAGTAGAAGAAAAAGAAAAACTCGATAAAAAGTTACAGAGATTAAAGCAGGAAAATAGAATGATACAAGAAGATTATCAATCACTTGTCCAAATTATGGATCGAGCAAGGCGGATGGTTTCATTTTCTGATGAAGGAAACATTAGCCCGCAGGTGTTTACAGAACAGCATGATACTGATTATGGACAAATTGCAAAATGAGGCTGAATGGTCAGCCTCATTTTTTCTGTTCAGCTCCAGGTTTTCTTATTCCGGTGCAACTCTATTTATTTTTATGTCCTTTAAAATTTCCTTCACAACATATGCTCCCATGATTAAACCAGCAGTGGATGGGCAAAATGCATTGGATGCAGGCGGCATTTTTGCTTTTCTAATTGCTGAATTCTCATTGGCAATTTCTTTTCTAATTTCTTCACGAATAACGATTGGGCTTTCATCTGAAAACACAACAGGGATGCCTTTACGAATGCCTTCTTTGCGAAGCTTCTGCCGTACAATCTTAGCAATTGGATCTGTATGGGTTTTGGAAATGTCGGCGATTCGAAAACGTGTTGGATCCATTTTGTTTGCCGCACCCATGCTTGAAATAATCGGGATGTTACGTTTTAAGCACTCTTTCATTAAATGGATTTTATAGATGATAGTATCCGATGCGTCGATTACATAATCTAATCCATAATTAAAAATTTCCTCATAGGTTTCTTCTGTGTAAAACATTTTTAAGGCAATGACTTCACACTCTGGGTTAATGTCGGCAATTCTTTCTTTCATTAGTTCAGCTTTTGATTGTCCAATTGTAGATAATAAGGCGATAAGCTGGCGATTAACATTCGTGATGTCGACATCATCTTTGTCAATTAATACTAAGCGGCCAATCCCTGTACGTGCTAATGATTCTGCCGCAAATGAGCCGACACCGCCAATCCCTAAGACAGCAACAGTCGTATTTTTAAGTAAATCTAAACCTTCTTTGCCAAAAGCTAATTCATTTCTTGAAAATTGATGTAACAAAGGTTTCACTCTCCAAAATTTATGTAATAGTAATGTTATTTCCTAATAGTAAAGCAATCATACAAAGGTACTTTTCCTATAATTTTACTTGGAAAACTAGCAAATAACAAGGAAACTTTTTGCACGTAAAAAACCCTAAGCAAAATTGCTTAGGGCTGAAGTTTCATCTTTTAAAGTCCCGATCCGTGTCGTCACTCCGCCTTTGTTTGAACCCGCTTATCGCAGGTGGGTGCTCTGTTTCATGGCTTTGTGCTTCCTCTGGGCGGCAAATGCCAGCTTCCGAATGAGGCGTGTACGTAGCCTGAAAACTCCAAACTCCCTTAGTTTCAATGTTCGGTCAAAACTAATAGGTTAAATAACGTGCACCTCAGGACTTTGTAAATAAATAGTATCATACCCAAATCATAATATCAATAATATTTACGAGATTGACCAATTTTTACCATTTATTAAACATTTTATTATAGTTACTTTTACAATTTAACTTGTAAATTCAACTCTAATAATTGATCATGACTTACAAAGCTTGGTGCATTTGTCATAATATCGCTTGCACTCGCTGTTTTAGGGAACGCTATTGTGTCACGAAGGTTTGTGCGACCTGCTAATAGCATAACAAAACGGTCTAAACCAATCGCAATACCACCATGTGGAGGTGTTCCATATTCAAACGCATCTAATAGGAAGCCAAATTGTTCACGTGCTTCATCTTCTGGTAAGCCAAGAACTTTAAACATTTTTTCTTGAATATCACGTTCATAAATACGAGAAGATCCACCGCCAAGCTCATAGCCGTTTAATACAATATCATAGGCTTGGGCATGTACTTCACCAGGGTTTGTATCCAACAACGGAATCTCTTCACGTACTGGCATTGTGAATGGATGATGGGCAGCAAAATAACGTCCAGCCTCAGGATCAAACTCTAATAGTGGCCAATCTGTTACCCAAAGGAAATTAAATTTTGTTTCATCGATTAATTGCAAGTCTCTAGCAAGCTTTTGACGAAGAGCACCTAAGCTATCGGCTACAACTTGTTTAGAGTCCGCTACTAACATTAATAAATCTCCAGCTTCAGCTTCAAGCGTCTTTTGGATAGCTGCTTGCTGTTCTTCATTGAAGAATTTTGCAATAGGACCTTTAAGGCCGTCTTCTTCCACCTTAAACCAGGCTAAGCCTTTAGCTCCATAGCGACTTACATACTCTACTAGAGAGTCGATATCTTTTCTAGAGTATTTTTCAGCTGCCCCTTTAACATTGATGGCTTTTACTTGTCCACCGCCGGATAAAGCATTGGAAAATACTTTAAAGTCGGAATCCTTCACAATCTCACCTACATCAACAAGCTCCATAGCAAAGCGAGTATCAGGCTTATCAGAGCCATAACGTGACATTGCTTCTGCATAAGTCATACGTGGGAATGGTGTAGCAATATCGATTCCTTTCACTACTTTTAACACCTTTGTCATCATTTTTTCCATTAAGGTAATTAAATCTTCTTTATCTAAAAACGATGTTTCAATATCGACTTGTGTAAATTCAGGCTGACGGTCAGCACGAAGGTCTTCATCACGGAAACAACGGGCAATTTGATAATAACGGTCAATACCTGAAACCATTAATAACTGTTTGAAAAGCTGTGGTGATTGTGGCAATGCGTAAAATTGACCTTCATGAACACGGCTTGGTACTAAATAATCACGTGCCCCTTCTGGCGTGCTTTTTGTCAAAATTGGTGTTTCCACATCTAAGAAACCATGCTCGTCTAAGAAATTACGGATTGTTGTTGATACTTGATGACGCATTTGTAATGTTTTAAACATTTCAGGGCGGCGAAGATCAAGATAACGATATTTTAAGCGAAGCTCTTCAGAAGCATCAACATCTTCCTCAATTAAAAATGGCGGTGTTTTTGAGGCATTGATAATTTCAATTTCTTGAGCTTGAATTTCAATTGTTCCTGTAGGAATGTTTTTATTATATGTCCCTTCCGCACGGGCAACTACTTTTCCTTTAATATCTAAAACAAACTCACTTCTTGCACGGTCAGCTGTTTTGACATTTTCTTCTCCAGATACTTCTGGGCTGAAAACGACTTGAACAATACCAGTGCGGTCTCTTAAATCGATAAAAATAAGACCCCCTAAGTCACGGCGCTTTTGTACCCAACCTTTTAATTGCACGACTTCTCCTACATGTGATTCCCGTAATTCACCACAATAATGGCTTCTACCTAATTGTGACATTTCCTTTTCCTCCTAAAATTTAGCTTCTCTCTAGTAAATACTCAATAAAGTTTGCAAGCTGAACCTCTTGCTGTGTACCAGTTGCCATGTCCTTTACATTGATGGCATTTTTCGCTAGCTCATCTTCGCCGAGTACGGCAACATATTTTACATTTAAGCGGTCTGCCGCTTTAAATTGTGCTTTCATTTTTCGATCTTGGTAGTCTTTATCAGCTATAAATCCTGCTTTTCTTAGTTCATATAAAAGCGAAGTTGCTTTGTCTTTTGCTTCTTCCCCAAGGGCCACTATATAGCAATCGAGTGCCTTATCAATCGGCAGGCTTACGTTTTCTGCTTTCAATGCCAATAACAGTCTTTCAATACTTAGCGCGAAGCCGATTCCCGGCGTTGGCGGGCCTCCAATTTCTTCTGCCAAGCCATTATAGCGGCCTCCACCCATTAATGTTGTGATGGCACCAAAGCCTTCAGCATCACTCATAATTTCAAAGGCAGTGTGATTATAATAATCCAAGCCGCGCACCAATCCTGGATCAATTTCATATTCAACACCCATGGCCGTTAAATACATTTTTACCTTTTCAAAAAAGTTCCGTGACTCCTCATTTAAATACTCTAAAATCGATGGAGCTGATTTCATTAATTCATGGTCACGGTCTTTTTTACAATCGAGAATCCGCATCGGATTTTTTTCAAGCCTGTTTTGACAATCCGAACAAAATTCACCAATCCGAGGCTGAAAATGATTGATCAGCGCTTGGCGGTGCTCTTTGCGGCTTTCGATATCACCTAAGCTGTTAATGACCAACTTTAAATGCTTTAAGCCAAGTTCACGGTAAACATCCATGGCTAAAGCGATGACTTCGGCATCAATCGCAGGATCATTGCTACCCAATGCCTCTACGCCAAATTGGACAAATTGACGCCAACGGCCCGCTTGTGGCCGCTCATAGCGAAACATCGGTCCTACGTAAAATAGCTTAACAGGCTGATTTGGATCACCAAACATTTTATGCTCAACAAAGGAACGAACAGTTGGTGCTGTTCCTTCAGGCCTTAAGGTCATACTACGACCGCCGCGATCTTCGAAAGTATACATCTCTTTTTGGACGATATCTGTTGTTTCACCGACACCTCTTTTGAATAGCTCTGTTTGTTCAAAAATCGGTGTCCGGATTTCACTATAATTGTATCGTTTACACATCTCTCGCATTTTTTGTTCAACATACTGCCATTCCTCTACAACGCCCGGCAAGATATCCTGTGTACCGCGTGGAATGTTAATCGACATTTTATCTACCTCCCATTCAAAAAGTGCAAGACAATTAAAAAAACTCCCATCCCTACATATAAATGTAGGGACGAGAGTTTATTCCCGTGGTGCCACCCTAGTTGAAGCTGCAATAATCCTTCTGCCGCTTCCACTCGCTCAGTTAACGCCTGAAACGTCCATCTCCTACTAAGCAATGGCTTTTCAGAGTGAAACCTAAGGAGTGTTCTTCGTCAAGTCATCATGGAGAAATGCTTTCAGCCCTTGGCATTTCCTCTCTATCCACGTGTAATCTTAATTACTTTTCTCCGTTATCGGTTCAAAATTTTTATGTATAGGCTCTTAACCTAGATTTAGTCTGCATGAAAAAGTTTGCGATTTTATTCGATATTTTTTTTGCATTGATTATTATGTTACGTATGAATAACGATATTGTCAAGAGGCTTTAACGAAGTTGATTGTTAACTCCGCCCCATCTTCTTTTTTAAATTTTTAACGGATCTAAGGTCTACTCCGAACTCTTGTGCCAACTCCATATTGGTTGACGACTGTTCCTCCTGCAAAAAATCATGAAAATCAACACCAAATAATTGATTCACAGGATTCCCGGTAACTTCCCCTTTAGCACTATAGCGCATCATCTTCATCCTTTCATTGCCACAGCTAATCATTTAGTCTTGTATTAGCATGTCCATATTAAGCTAAATAATTTCACTTTGTGACAAAGAATTGTGATTATCACCCAAATAGCGCTTATCGTTCTTTTCGTAATGATCTATGCGTTTAATCATCACCAAGGCTGGCATTCCGATTTTTTCGTGATGATATATGCGTTTTATCATCACCAAAGTTGGCGTTCGAGATTTTTCATGATGATAAAAAGTTATTTGCTATCAAGAATCAAAGTAACCGGACCATCGTTGATTAAAGAAACAGCCATCATCGCTCCGAATTGCCCGGTTTCAACAACGACTCCTTTAGCTTGAAGACATTCATTAAATTTTTCATAAAGCTCATTTGCGAGGTCGGGTTTTGCAGCTTCCATAAAGTTCGGCCTTCTTCCTTTCCGGCAATCTCCATATAACGTAAACTGCGAAATCGATAAGATTTCACCGCCTACATCCAGCAATGACAAATTCATTTTACCTTCTTCATCTTCGAAAATGCGAAGGTTGACGATCTTTTCAGCCATATATTCAGCATCCTCGATTGTATCGCTGTGCGTGATACCGACCAAGAGCACGAGTCCTGATTGAATTCTCCCTACAATTTCGTTGTTTACTTGTACATTCGCTTCTTTTGATCTTTGTACGACTACTCTCATTGAAAATACTCCTTTATCCACTCAAATTCGGTGATTTACAACATAAAAGACGACCCTACATCCAAGGCCGCCTTTCTCTAACTTACTGCATAATTCTCCGTACAGAATAAATATCTGGAATTGATTTAATCCGATCCGCAATCTTTTGCAAGTGATTCACATTTAGGATTGGAATCGAGATATCGATGGTGACGACCTTATTGCGGTCTGTTCGGCCCGATACGGCTGTGATATTGGTTTTAGCCTCATTGATGGCCTGGAGGACCTCATTTAATAAGCCGCGGCGGTCATAGCCGGTTATTTCAATATCAACATTATATGTTTTCCCTTCCTCACCGCTGCCTTCCCATTCAACAGGCAATAGTCTTTCTTTTGCTTCCTCAGAAATAATGTTCGGGCAATCTGTGCGATGAACAGACACGCCTCTGCCTTTGGTGATGTATCCAACAATATCATCTCCAGGAACAGGGTTGCAGCATTTCGATAACCGTACAAGCAAATTATCAACACCTTTGACAACCACACCTGTATCCTTTTTCTTTTTGTGAGGGATACTTTTTACCTCTGAAACAGCCTTTAACAGAGACTCTTCAAGCTGCACTTGGTCCTTTTTGCGACGCAGCTTTTCCGTTAATCTCGTTGCAATTTGTGCAGCCGTGATACCGTTATATCCAACTGCAGCATACATATCTTCTTCATTGGTAAAATTAAATTTCTGTGCCACACGGTTTAAGTTTTCCGTTGTTAAGACATCTTTTAACTCGAAGTCATGCTTTATAATTTCTTTTTCCACTAGCTCGCGGCCTTTTTCAACATTTTCTTCGCGGCGTTGCTTTTTGAAAAACTGGCGAATTTTATTTTTAGCCTGTGATGTCTGACAAATCTTGATCCAATCCTGTGAAGGTCCAAATGACTGTTTGGATGTTAAAATTTCAATAATATCGCCAGTTTTTAAAACATGATCAAGCGGGACCATTTTGCCGTTTACCTTTGCTCCGATCGTTTTATTGCCGATCTCGGTGTGAATTCTGTATGCAAAATCAATCGGCACTGAACCTCTCGGCAATTCATAAACATCGCCCTTAGGTGTAAAAACAAAGACCATATCAGAAAACAAATCGATTTTTAACGATTCCATGAATTCTTCGGCATCATTTGTATCCTGCTGCCACTCCAAAATCTCACGGAACCAGCCAAGTTTTTCTTGTAAATTTTCTTGGTTTTGTTTAATTTGTTTGCCCTCTTTGTAAGCCCAATGGGCCGCAATCCCATACTCTGCAATTTCATGCATTTCATACGTGCGAATTTGCACCTCGAGCGGGTCACCCTTGGGACCAATTACGGTCGTGTGCAAGGATTGATACATATTGGCCTTCGGCATGGCAATATAATCCTTAAATCTTCCCGGCATCGGCTTCCAGCAAGTATGAATGACACCAAGAACTGCATAACAATCCTTGATACTTTCAACCAAAACCCTTACCGCTAAAAGGTCGTAGATTTCATTAAATTGTTTATTTTGAAGTACCATTTTTCGATAAATACTGTATATATGCTTTGGACGGCCCGAAATATCTGCTTGTAAGTGAACTTCATCTAAGCGCTTACGAATTTCAGCGATGACCTCTGTTACCTGATTTTCTCGTTCAGCGCGCTTATTTTTCATTAAGTTAACGATGCGATAATATTGTTGCGGATTCAAATATCGTAATGCAGTATCTTCAAGTTCCCACTTAATCGTCGATATACCAAGACGATGGGCTAGCGGTGCAAATATTTCAAGCGTTTCATTTGAAATACGTCTTTGCTTTTCAGGAGGTAAATGCTTCAGTGTACGCATATTGTGAAGACGGTCTGCAAGCTTGATGAGGATTACTCGAATATCTTGCGCCATTGCAATAAACATTTTTCGGTGGTTTTCAGCTTGTTGCGCTTCTTTCGATTTATACTTAATTTTCCCCAGCTTTGTCACACCATCAACCAACATTGCGACTTCTTTATTAAATTCGTGTTCAATATCCTCTAATGTTATTTCTGTATCCTCAACCACATCATGAAGGAACCCTGCTGAAACGGTAACAGGGTCCATTTCAAGTTCAGCCAAGATGCCGGCAACTTGAATAGGATGGATTATATACGGTTCACCTGACTTGCGGTATTGGTCTTGGTGGGCAGCTTCTGCATACTTATAAGCTGACGCAGCAAACTCAACATCCTCCTCAGGTAAATATCGTCTTAAAAGGTCCAATACTTGTTCAATTGTAAGTACTTGTTCATTAGCCATAAAATCACCTAATATTCTATCACGATTAGAAAAACACCTTATTTAATCTATTATCGTGAAAGAATCACATAATGTAAAGTATAATGAAAAAATTAAAGTAAAAAAATAAAGAGTACTGCAACGAGCACTCTTTTTAACCTCTAATATTGCATTAAGGTTAGAACATCATAGTCCTTTAATTTAGAACGACCTTCTAAATATGTTAGCTCCACTAAAAATGCCAATCCTGCTACAACGCCACCAAGCTGCTCTACCAAGCGAATACTAGCATCCATCGTACCACCTGTAGCTAACAGGTCATCTATGATTAAGACACGCTGACCAGGTTTAATAGCATCTTTGTGCATTGTTAAAACGTCTTTTCCATATTCAAGGCCATATTCAACACGGATCACTTCTCTAGGAAGTTTTCCCTCTTTACGAACAGGTGCAAAACCAATCCCTAATGCATAAGAAACAGGACAGCCCACAATAAAGCCACGGGCCTCCGGTCCAACGATAACATCTATATCCTTCGTCTTCGCAAATTCAACAATTTCATCAACAGCTTTTTTAAATGCCGGACCATGATCCATCAACGGTGTAATATCTTTAAATTGAATTCCCTTTTTCGGCCAATCGGGAACTAAAGCAATGTAATCTTTGAAATTCATTAAACTACTTCCTCCTCTAATTTACGGGACGTTTGCATAACTTGATCAAACCAATCTTTTAAAGATTGATAAGAAGAGTACACCAATTCCGCTTCCATTTGTAATGATTCATACTTTCGGCTATAGGTTTTCGAGACGGAAAAATCCTTTTTAGCTGGATTTTTCACAAGGGAAATAAGACCATTCTCTATTTTAGCAAATTCCAAATCAAAAAACACCTGTGTCATAAAATGAATTGTTTCTTTTGACCAGCCCTTTTTTCTTGAAAGTGCATCCGCATACTTTATCACATTAAATGGCTGTTGTTTTAATAAAAAGCTGTAATACCATTTAAAATGATCCCGCGTTGGCATCGTACTAAAGAAATGTTCTTCTTCATGGTCGAAGACTGCATAAATTCTTTCAGGTAAAACATTCCACAAAAGTTTTTTTAGTATAATTGCTTCATATGGTAAATCTAAAAATACTAGTGATTTGCCATTTTTATCAATTCGATTGATGGCAGCCTCATCTTCCACGAGTATAATGTGTTTTTTCCAGTCGTCCAATTGCAAGCGAGAAATTGTCTCTTCTCTAAATGCTATGATTGAAAACAGGTTGAGGTCATAGGGCTGCAATTGTTTTTTTATTTCTGTTTTACCCCTAAAATCAAATAATTGCCATTCATCAACAGCAGCATCCTTGAGCATAAATTGTGGTTTTCTAAATCCATTCCATTCATTTATCGACAGTTCTCCGGCAACCTTTAAGCTTGATAATGGTGAAATCTCATCAGCTAAATAGCCATAGCCAAAGCCGACTGCATCTAACACTTCACCGTTTTGCTCTAAAATCATTTTTAGATGGTTCATTTGAGTGCCTATTTTCCGTATTTGCTGCAATGAGATATTTTCGATTGCAACGACAGGCTTCGAATTACCAACACCAAACGGTGCAAGCTGCAGCATTTCTTCAATCGTCGCTATACTGATATCGTTCAGGCTGCAAGCCAAATCAATATTCATTACAGGTGTAAGATCCTCTTCATCTAAAATTTCGCGGGCAAAGCTATTGAGTCGCTCCCGTAATACTTCAACATCTTCAATCGCAAGCGTCATTCCAGCGGCCATAGCATGTCCACCAAAGTGAGGAAGAATGTCCCGACATTTGGATAGATTTTCAAACAGGTTGAAGCCTTGAATACTTCTTGCCGACCCTTTTGCCACACCTTTTTCATAATCTAGATTTAGTATAATCACAGGGCGATAATACTTTTCTACTAATCTAGAGGCAACAATCCCGATTACACCCGGATTCCAACCCTCCTTGGCAATCACCAAGACCGCATTTTCATCGGCAGGAAGACGCTCCACTTCCTGAATCGCTTCTTCAGTAATTTCATTAACCAATTGTTGCCGATCGCGGTTGATTTCATCGATTTCAGCGGCAATCATTTCTGCTTCTTCATCAGATTCAGTCATTAATAATTCTACAGCAGGATCAGCAGAGCCAAGGCGGCCAACAGCATTAATTCTTGGTCCAATAGTAAAACCAATCGTTTCCTCATTAATTTCCTTGTCTTCACTACCAGCTGCTTTAAGAAGCGCTCGTAAACCTGGATTAGTTGTATTTTGCATCGCTTTAATTCCAAAGCTTGCAATTAAACGATTTTCATCCTGCAATGGTACTAAGTCAGCAATCGTACCAATCGCTGCAAATTCAAGCAAATGCAGAGGAATGCGCCCTAATAAAGCATGTGCTACTTTAAATGCTACTCCAACACCAGCCAATTCACCGAATGGATAGTTCCCCCCTGGTTTACGTGGGTGAATAATGGCAAAAGCATCAGGAAGTTCAGGAGAGGGCTCATGGTGATCTGTAATAATAAGGTCTAGACCTACCTCTTTTGCTACCTTCGCTTCATGAAGAGCCGAAATCCCATTATCGACCGTTATAATGACTTGATAGCCTTCATTTTTAGCCCACCGAAATGCAGCCTCATTTGGGCCATAACCTTCCGAAAAACGGTTTGGAATATAGAAATCAACTCTTGCCCCTTTTTCCTCTAGAGCTCTTAGCATAACCGTTGTGCTTGAAACGCCGTCAGCATCATAATCTCCATAAACGAGTACTTTTTCATTATTTTCAATTGCTTGCTCTATTCTGGCAACGACAACATCCATTGAATCTAATAAAAACGGATCATGAAAATGTGCAATATCTTTATTAATAAAAGCTTGTGCTGCATTGTTAGTGGTAATTCCTCGATTTACTAAAAGTTTAGCAACAAGCGGGGAAATATGAAGTTCTGTGATAAAAGCTTGTACAATTGTATCTTCACTTTCTTGGATAACCCAACGATTTTTTGATTGTAACAAAAAAACCACTCCCTAACCTGTTTATTATACTAAAAAGGCATTGGGAGTGGCAATTGGATATATTTTTTTATACTTTTTTACACTTGCGGTTCAGGATCTACGTCAGATTCTTTCCGCTTAGGTTTTGTTTTTCCTAATGCTTTCGCTTTTAAAACTAACCATATCTGTGCAGCAATAAAGATTGATGAATAGGTTCCGAAAATCAACCCAATTAAAAGTCCGAATGAGAAGTTGCGGATTGATTCAGCCCCGAATATCCACAGCGTTACCGAAGCAATCACAACGGTTAATACAGTGTTGATTGAACGGGCCATTACCTGAATCAAGCTTTTGTTGACAATTTCCGCTAAATCCTCATATGTTTTTATACGTTTCTTTATTTTCATATTTTCGCGAATCCGGTCAAACGTAACAATCGTATCGTTAATCGAGTAACCGACAATCGTTAATATCACCGCAATAAAGGTTAAATCAACTTCTATGCGCAAAATACTAAAGACAACAATAATCAAGAAAGCATCATGAAGGAGCGATACAATCGCCGCAAGTCCGAACCGCCATTCAAAGCGGACGGCTACATAAATAATAATCCCGAGCGAAGCCAACATAATCCCCTTGAAGGCATTCATGGCCAACTCTTTACCAACCGTTGGCGACACAGTACTAATATTTGGCTCCACTCCATATTTATCAAGGAAATGAGCTTTTACCTTAGCGATTTCTTCTTTTGAAAGAACACCAACGAATCGAGAGATGCTCATATCATTATTTTGACCAGCTAATGTAATATCTTCAGCTTTATAGCCTAATGTATCAAATTCTTTCGTAAGTACCTCTTTTGTTAACTTATGAGTAGGTGACTGGATTTCAACCCTTGTACCACTCGCAAAATCAATACCAAGGTTCAAACCAAAAATCATAATCACGATGGCACCAACAACCGTAAGCGTACCTGATAACCAGAAAAAGAACTTGTGCGGTTTAATAAAGTCTGCCTTGGCAAGCGGACCTTGAACGACAATTTCCTCATCACTATTTTCATTGATGTCACGGATTTGGCTCTTTTTCACGCCAAACCAGCCTGGCTTATTATTTAATAAGCGGCTATTCACCCATAGTTGCAAGAGGATGCGGGATCCCCAAACAGCTGTCAGGAAGCTGACTAATATACTGATGATTAACACTGTTGCAAACCCTTTTACAGAACTTGTCCCATAAACGAATAATACACCGGCAGCTAAAATAGTTGTTAAGTTCGCATCAAGAATGGTTGCGAAGGAATTGTGCGTTCCTGCTCTGAATGCTGACATAACTGATTTTCCCGTTCGCATTTCTTCTTTTATCCGCTCGTAGGTGATGATGTTGGCGTCTACCGCCATACCAACCCCCAGAATTAAAGCTGCGATTCCCGGCAATGTTAGAACTGCATTCATCCAATCAAATACAACTAAGATTAGCCAAATATATACAGTTAAAGCAACGATTGCAATAAACCCAGGGAAACGATAATAGAACAGCATGAACAAATAAATTAAGGCAATCCCAATCAGCCCAGCGAAGATCGTATCATGTAATGCTTGTTCCCCAAATGATGCCCCAATTGATGTTGAGAAAACTTCGTGCAAATCAACCGGCAATGAACCTGCGTTTAAAAGGTCGGCTAATTGTTTTGCTTCCTCAATTGTAAAGTTACCACTAATCATTACATTCTTCGTATTTAATACTTGGTTAACATTTGCAGCTGATAAATACTTAGGATGTCCATTCTTATTCTGACTTTCTTTAGCAAAGGAGTCCGTACCCTCAATAAAGTCAAGCCAAATAACTAATAAATTATTTGGTTTCATATTCAATATTTGCTGAGTAACCTGGCCAAATTTGTCGGCGTCTTTAAGTGTCAGTGTTACAATCGGCTGATTATTTTGATCAAACGATTGTTTAGCACCGCCTTCTTCCAAGTCGGAACCATCTAATAATTTGTGGTCATAGACGTCTCTAAATGTAAGCTTTGCTTGTGTAGATAATATTTCACGTGCTTTTTCTTGGTCTTTCACGCCTGCTAATTGTACGCGAATTCGGTCATTTCCTTCAATTTGGATAATCGGCTCGCTAACACCCAAGACGTTAATCCGCTTATTCAACGCACTAACCGTACTTAACAATAATTCGCGGTCGACTTTTTGATGTTCATTAATCGGCTTTACTTCATAAAGAATTTCAAAGCCGCCTTGAAGATCAAGACCTAGCTTAATGTTTTTTAGGACCCCATTTGTAGTGAAACCCAACATACTCCCTAGCAGTAGGACGATCAAGAAAAATGCTAAAATCCGTCCTCTTTTGACCATATACGCTCCTCCTTTAAACATGAAAACAACGGGACTTTATCCCGTTCAATAAAAACAAAAAACTATATGTAAAGATAATTTCAATATGTCCATTATAGAAAACTGGTGTCCAATATGTCAATTTGTTCTTCTATTAGCTATTATTTTCATAATGACTAAAATAATCTGGCCCTTTAAACGCTTCGATTGTCAAATAACTCATATATTCACTTGCTGAAAGAGATAAAATGTCGGCTACAACCTCATGAAGATATTTATCTACTTTTTTCTTCCACTTTTTCTTTTGTAAACAAGCCCAAATTTCCTGTAATGAGACACGGTCATACCCTAACAACCGAAACTCTTCCATTTTACTTTCAAGTGCCGGCTCTACTTGGTTCTTATAATATTCCACAGGATGTTTATTTTCATCCATAAAAGCCCCTCCTCATCTAAGCTTTGAAAAATAAACTTGTCATGCTTGCCCTAGACAAAAGCATATACATTATTGTAACGAATATCGCTAGATTTTTGAAGGTAGGGACGAAAATGTCTAACAGATATAAACAAAGTTTTTTACGGGGAACATTGATCTTGATTTTAGCAGGATTAATTACCCGCTTCCTCGGTTTCGTGAATCGCATCGTAGTTGCCAGAATCATGGGAGAAGAAGGCGTTGGTCTTTACATGATGGCTTTACCTACCTTTATATTAACCATTACGCTCACCCAATTAGGTCTTCCTGTAGCCATTTCAAAACTTGTTGCAGAAGCAGATGCGATAGGCGACCAGCGCAAGATAAAAAAAATTCTCGTTGTTTCATTGTCGATTACCGGCGTGACCAGTATCATATTTACAACTGGGATGATTTTGCTGGCACCGCTTTTATCCAATACCCTTTTAACAGATCAGCGCACATACTACCCATTAATCGCAATTGCACCCGTCGTGCCGATCATTGCCTTATCATCGGTTTTACGCGGCTACTTCCAAGGGCTGCAAAACATGCGCCCTGCTGCTTATTCACAGGTACTAGAGCAAGTCGTAAGGATTGCTTTAGTAGCTATTTTTACCAAAGCACTTATGCCCTATGGAGTTGAGTTCGCTGCCGCAGGTGCAATGATTTCTGCTGTATGCGGTGAGCTCGCCTCGTTAGTATTTATGCTGACGATGTTTAAACTGAAAAAACAAATCAAAGTCCGCCGCAACTTTTTTAAGCAAATCAAAGCAGGTAAGAGCACATTGGATGATCTTTTAAGAATCGCCTTGCCAACGACAGGAAGCAGATTAATTGGTTCCATTTCTTATTTTTTCGAACCAATCGTTGTTTCACAAAGCTTGGCCTTGGCAGGTGTGGCAACAGCAATTGCTACAATCCAATATGGCGAACTGACAGGGTATGCCATTCCGCTCCTTCTCTTGCCATCCTTTGTCACCACCTCATTATCAGTTTCATTGGTACCTGCTATAAGTGAGGCAGCTGCGAGAGGACAGACGCTCGTAATTGAACACCGCTTACAGCAGGCATTACGATTAACCTTGGTGACGGGAGGTCTATCCACTGTTATATTATATGTGTTAGCGACACCTATTATGGAATTGATGTTTAACACAACAAAGCCAGCCATATACGTACAGCTGATGGCACCATTCTTCCTATTATCCTACTTCCAAGGTCCATTACAAGCAACATTGCAAGCATTGGACCTTGCAAAAGCAGCGATGATTAACAGTTTAATTGGTGCCTTTGTTAAAATAGCAGCGATATTTGCCTTTGCCTCGAGACCTGAATTTGGCATTATGGGCGTTGCCATCGCGATTATTCTTGGAATATTGCTCGTTACATTACTCCATTTTGCAACTGTTATTAAAGCAATCAGCTATACGTTTTATGTAAAAGATTATCTAAAAAGTATAGCAACGATGGTCGCTTCGGGCTTCGTTGGCAGTTTTGTTTATAGACTCGTCTTTGTTGGTGCATCTCTTTCATTACGGATTGTAATAGCTATTATTATTACGTCTATTATCTATTGCTTTTTAATGATTACTTTCCGCTTAGTTATGCAGGAGGAAATAAAGAGAATCCCATATATTGGTGTGAAATTAGCCGTATTTTTTCCAAATAAAAAGTAAGGCAGCTCAAAAGCGTGAGCCTTACTTTTTATTGATCATCTTTAATATCAACCATAAGCTTGCCAGTATCATCAATCGAGCAATAAAATATTTTTTTGATGTCCTTGTATCCAATCCTACGCAATTCCTGTCTAAGCCATAGATTTGTTTTATGAATTCGCTTTAACTGGTCTTCTTGGACTACTCCATCCTTTATCAATGGAAATGGGACATTGGTTGCTGTATTTGTCGTTTTTAATTTATCCTTCTCAAATACAGATAGCTTTCCTGTCGTTTCAAGGATTGCAAATTCAACATCGGCGACATTTTTAATATCTTTTTCACGCAGCTGCGTGAGTAAATCGTCAAGATTATATCGCTGCTTCCGCATTTCTGCTTCATTTATTTGCCCTTGGTCAACAATGACGGAAGGCTTCCCATCCACTGCATCCCTTACTTTTTGGCTTTTAAGAGAAATAAGTGACAAGGTAAGCTGGATAAAAAGCAATAAAAACATCGGTAAGATTGTAATTAATAATGGTTTTTCCGGCTTCTCTATGGCCACAACCGCCATCTCCCCAATCATAATAAAGACAACCAAATCCAACAGACTTAATTCGCCAATCTCCCTTTTTCCCATCAGCCTGAAAATAATAACGAGCAATAAATAAAAAAGTAAGGTTCGAAATACAACAATCCATAAATGTTCCATATTGACCGCTCCTCATCAAGCACTTCTTCATTCTCTCGTTAGTTTGACCGTTAGCACAACAAACATAATACGTAGGTTTTTCCATTTTTTAATTCTAAAATTTGTCCCACTGAATAAGTTTTTAGTAAGGGTTAACCAACCTCTATGATATGGTGAAAGGGGCAGCAAAATGGCAAAGAACTCGTTTTCAGCAGTATTATATGGGGTCATTACGACCTTTATCATTGTACTAACATCCAGTATTGTGTTATCACTTTTACTTCGTTTTACAGATATCCAAGAATCGTCTTTAACATGGGTAATATTAGTGCTATCTTTTCTTGCCTTATTTATAGGAGGATTTGTTTCTGGAGGAAAAGGGAAGCAAAAAGGCTGGCTTGTTGGCGGCGGAACCGGTTTGTTATTCACATTGCTAGTTTTTCTAGTACAATTTTTAGGATATCAAACTAACTTTTCACTAGAACAAACGGCCTATCATATTGGCTATATTATTGTTGCGGTGTTTGGCGGTGTCATTGGGGTTAATATGACAGGGAAAAGAGCATCATAAAAAGCGGCCTTCACAATGTGAACGCCGCTTTTTTGTCGCTGGGCTATTCCTTTGGTTTCACTTCGCGAATAGCATTACGATCATATGTCAGTCTTGAGCCATCCCCACATTTGATGACAACTTTATCCTCATCAATTGAATCAATGATACCGTGTAGTCCACCAATTGTTACAACACGATCATTTTTCTGAAGACCTGATTGCATGGATTGTACAGACTTTTGACGTTTTTGCTGTGGACGAATTAGCAAAAAGTAAAAAATAACAAACATCGCCACCAATGGTAGCAATTGTACTAACGTATTTGACATCGAATTTCACATCCTTTCCTAGCTTGTCTATGTATTCATTAAACTTTATTCTACAACCATCCTAACTACGCTGTAAAAAAGTAAACACAAAGAACGCATGATTTAGAAGTTTTTCGCATCTGGACGATTAAATCCATATTTCTCGAAAAACTCTTCACGGAAATCTCCGAGGCGGTCCTCACGGATGGCTTGTCGAACGTTCTCCATTAAGTTTAACAGAAAATAGAGATTATGGTAAGTAGTAAGCCTTATTCCAAATGTTTCATTACATCTAATTAGATGACGGATGTAGGCACGTGTATAATTTTTACATACTTTACAACCACAATTTGGATCTAAGGGCGTAAAGTCGCGGGCATATTTAGCGTTGCGGACAACAAGGCGACCCTCACTTGTCATTACTGTACCATTTCTAGCAATCCTCGTTGGCAACACACAATCAAACATGTCGACACCACGGATAGCCCCATCAATTAAGGAATCAGGTGAGCCCACCCCCATTAAATAACGCGGTTTATTATTCGGAAGCAGTGGTGTTGTAAACTCCAGTACCCTGTTCATAACTTCCTTTGGTTCGCCGACAGATAGCCCACCAATTGCATAACCTGGGAAATCAAGGGAGACTAGATCTCTTGCACTCATTCTACGAAACTCTTCGTATTCTCCACCTTGAACAATACCGAACAACCCTTGATCCGCTTTTCTAGTATGTGCATTTAGACAGCGCTCAGCCCATCTGCTTGTCCGTTCCACTGACTTTTTCATATATTCTGGAGTTGCCGGAAATGGAGGGCATTCATCAAAAGCCATCATGATATCTGACCCTAATGCATTTTGAATTTGCATTGCTTTTTCAGGTGAAAGGAACAGCTTTTCCCCGTTTAAATGATTGCGAAAATGTACACCTTCCTCGGTTATATCGCGAAGATCACTTAAACTAAATACTTGGAAGCCGCCGGAATCTGTCAAAATCGAGCGATCCCAATTCATAAATTTATGAAGTCCACCTGCTTCTTGAACGATGTCCTCCCCTGGTCTTAACCAAAGATGGTATGTATTACTTAAAATAATGCCAGCTCCAAGCTCCCTTAATTCATCGGGGCTCATCGTCTTTACTGTGGCGAGCGTTCCAACAGGCATAAACACTGGCGTTTCGAATGTGCTATGCGGGGTTATTACCCGTCCAAGCCTTGCCCCCGTTTGTTTACATGTTTTGATCAATTCATACCGAATCGCTGTCACTTACATATTCTCCTTTCACTATATAATCAACATCGCATCGCCGAAGCTGAAAAAGCGATATCTTTCTTTAACCGCCGCTTGATAAGCATGTAATACATGTTCACGGCCCGCTAATGCACTAATCAGCATCATTAATGTTGATTTTGGTAGATGGAAGTTTGTCAGCATGCCATCAATCGCTTTGAACTCAAAGCCTGGGTAAATGAAAATGTTCGTCCATCCAGAAGCTTCCTGAAAATGACCGTCATAAAGGGAGGCAATCGTTTCCAATGTTCTTGTTGACGTTGTCCCAACTGAAATAATTTTCCTGCCCTCTGCTTTTACACGATTTAATAGCTCTGCTGTTTCTTTCGTCATTTGATAAAATTCCCCGTGCATGTCATGGTCTTCCACAGTGTCTGCACTTACGGGACGAAATGTGCCAAGACCTACATGGAGAGTGATAAAAGCTAGATGTACTCCTTTTTGCTTAATTTCTTCAAGGAGCTCTTTTGTAAAATGCAAGCCTGCTGTTGGAGCGGCTGCCGAGCCTCGTTCCCGAGCATAGACGGTTTGATAACGTTCTTGGTCCTCAAGCTGTTCTTTTATATAAGGTGGGAGCGGCATTTCTCCTAAGGAGTCTAAAACCTCATAAAAGATGCCTTCGTAAAGAAATTCAAATTCTCGGCCGCCATGGTCGCTTTCAGCGACACATTTTGCCTTTAAGCGGCCATCGCCAAAGGTGAGGACAGTGCCTACTTTTACACGTTTAGCGGGTTTTGCCAACGTTTCCCAACGATCATTTTCCACTTGTTTTAATAATAAAACCTCAATTTTGGCCCCCGTATCATCTTTCATACCATAAAGCCTTGCCGGTAACACGCGAGTATCATTTAAAACAAGGCAATCACCGGGGTGCAAAAACTCAAGTATACGTTTAAATTGTTCATGCTTATACTCGCCCGTTTCCTTATTAAGCACCATTAATCTCGAAGCCGTACGGTCTTCAAGCGGTGTTTGAGCAATAAGTTCTTCTGGCAAGTCAAAATCAAATAAATCAACCTTCATGAATGTTTATCTCCTTCTCTAGCTGAAACTATTACCGAAAGCGGCCAATCACATAAAAAATAAGCGATAATACAATGCTGACAATAATCGAAGTTACAATTGGAAAATAAAAGGTTGTATTGCCTTTCTTAAAAACAATATCTCCAGGAAGTCTGCCAATAAACTGCCATAGAAAACCTACGACGATGAGGACAACTCCCATGACCATTAACATTTTCCCCATTATTTAGGCACCTCCATATGAAAATGCTGATATACTTGAGGTGTTACAACCCGCCCTCGCGGCGTTCGCTGTAAAAAGCCAATTTGCAAAAGATAAGGTTCATAAACCTCCTCAATCGTCTGTGATTCTTCCCCAATTGTTGCAGCAATTGTATCCAGTCCGACCGGGCCGCCACGGAATTTCTCAATAATCCCCATCAACAGCTTATGGTCGATATGATCCAAGCCTAAACGGTCAACCTGTAGCATTTCCAATGAATGCACAGCTAAATCTCTCGTTATTGTACCATTTCCTTTTACTTGCGCAAAATCACGGACTCTTTTCAAAAGGCGATTGGCAATCCTCGGCGTCCCCCTTGAGCGCCGGGCGATTTCAACTGCTGCCTGACGTTCCATTTCGATTGCGAAAATATCAGCCGTTCGTTCCACGATATGTGCTAATTCTTCCACTTGATAATACTCCAAACGACAATGAACGCCAAACCGGTCGCGCAATGGCGCTGTTAACAAACCAACCCTTGTTGTTGCTCCGACTAATGTAAATGGGGGTAAATCAAGTCTAACAGACCTTGCCCCAGGCCCTTTTCCAATCACAATGTCAATGCAAAAATCTTCTAATGCGGAATAAAGGACCTCTTCCACACTTCGCTGCAGGCGGTGAATTTCATCAATAAACAAGACATCACCCGGCTCAAGTGATGTTAAGATTGCGGCCAAGTCACCAGGTCGCTCAATTGCAGGACCTGAGGTCGTTCTTATTTGTACATCCATTTCATTGGCAATAATCGTTGCTAAGGTTGTTTTCCCGAGTCCAGGCGGTCCATAAAGCAAAACATGATCCAATGACTCATTTCTCATTTTTGCTGCTTGAATAAACACTTTTAAATTTTGCTTTACTTTCTCCTGACCAATATATTGGGATAAAAACTTTGGCCGTAAGCTTTGTTCAAACAACTCTTCATCAGCGGTAAATTCACTTGAAACTAAGCGCTCATCCACTTAAAACACCTCCACTATTTAAGTAAGAGCTGCAGGGCTTTCTTTATGTATTGGTCTGTACGTAATTCTTCATTTTGTAACTGTGGAACGACTTTATTAATTTCTTTTTCCGCATACCCAAGCACTTTCAAAGCTTCCATTGCTTCCTCTAATTCATGAGAATATACGGTTGTATTTGCTATAAACTTTTCCGGCTCAAATAGGTCTGGCATTAGATCCGACATTAAATCATGTAATTTCCCTTTTAAATCCAATATCATTTGTCTAGCCGTTTTTTTGCCGACGCCAGGAAACTTAACTAAAAACTTTTCATTTTCGTCCTCGATTGCCTGCACAATCATTTGGGGCTGTCCGGCTGCTAGTATCGCAAGCGCCCCTTTAGGTCCAATGCCCGAAACATTTAATAATTTGGTAAAAAGCGACCGTTCCTGCCTTGTTTCGAAGCCATATAAACTAATGACATCCTCCCTAACATATTGGTAGGTATAGACTTTAATGGTTTCATATAGATTTTTTTGAAACAAAAATGGATTCGGTGTAATGATTTGATAACCTACTCCTGATACATCGATCACAATAAATTCTGGACTTACAAAATCAACTTTTCCATTTATAAATTCAATCAAAAAAATTCCTCTCCCTAAATGCTGAACTTGCGAACGTGCATTTCTAAATGCTTTTACCATTCTACCATATTCATTTGACGAGTAGAAGAAAAAGGGTTAGGCTCATGTGGCCTAACCCTGATGCTTACTGTTTAATTGCAAGAGTTTTAAAACTTTCAATTACCTGTATATAATGATCCTTTGAAACGACCGGAATCCCATTTTTCAATTCCTCCTGCTGCCTACTTTCAAGTTTACTAACATCAATTTGAAAGAAAGACTGGATGACTTCCTCAGATTCTGCTGGTACGCCTTTAAAGATCGTTAATATGCCGTCCTCTGATATACCGAAATAACCATTGGATTTCAGTAGTGGGGAGATATCGTCAATATTTTTTTTGAAAATCATTTGTCCTTCTTGTTGATCAACAAGCTGCCAGTCACGATATTGGGCCCAAAAATCCTCCATTGACCAAATGGTTTCTTTTACAACCTCCTCACTAGTATTACCATCAAGGTAATGAAGTTGTAAAATCACATTCACTGTTAATGGACCTGTTACTTCATCGGCTTTCATTTCCTGACTATTGATAGTCAAGTTTTCTTCCACTCCATTATTCGAAGCCACCGTATCATGATACATACAGAATAGTAAAATGCCACCAACGAAAATGCTAGCAAGTAAATACTTCACGGCATGAGCTCTTTTAAATAAAGGAGTCATCGTTTGTCACCTCGAATTTTTAATGAACTAAAAAAACTTCTATTCTGGTTTCCATTAATAGTGTCACCAGCGAATAGAAGCTTTATCCAAATTTAATACGAATTTTTACCGGTTATTAATATGTGTTCACATTATTTTCACGGGTAAACATACTTTTATCTGTGATTACCTTTACTTCTCGTCCATCGGCCATCCCTTCTGCGATGCGGCGAACCTTCCTTTTAATTTTTTTATCCTCGGTTGCAAGAAAAACGATGATTGTGTGGCCATCGATAATAGCAGCAACATCTTTGACATTAGCAACGTGCTCAATACGGTCGGTAATTTTTTGGGCGACGACGTTTTCATGACCAGTATTATAGGACCTTGTTGGAAATCCATTATAGGTTGTATTAAGATGTCCGTGGTAATTATAATCCTCATATCCATAATTTCCACGTGTCGGATAAACAACATTCCTATTATGATTCAATTCATTCACTTGTACCACCATATGTTGATCATTAAAGCCGCGATCATTTATATATCGAAATGCCCCCGTTTTGCGATTGGCATTTTTATCATCTGTGTATAATCCTGCATTTTCAACTGTTGTATTATCATATTGTGCCCGGTCATTTACCCCACATCCGGTAAGAACAGCAGCACCAACAAGCATGATTGAAATTGACCATCTTGTCCTTTTCATCACAAATAGCCTCCCCACCCATTTTGAGGATTTTGGGTTTGTCCAGTGTGTGACGTGCCCTCTTTTAGGTTGGCAAATCAAGGCTACTTTTACACTTGTATTTTTTGTAAAAAAAAATCAACGCCCAAAGTTTGAATTCTCCGAGCGTTTTAGTTTATTTATCATATTTGTTTTTTCTTTACCAATCAGTATCATCGTCCACTTCTAAATCACCATCTCTGAAAGGTGTTGCACCGAAATTTGCTGGCGGCATTGGTACTTGGAACTGTCCCGTAGGGGAGCCGAATTGAGTTGGAAATCCACCAAATTCTGTTGGAAACCCTGGACTTGTGCCATCCAAGCCGTTTGGCATACCCATTACGATTCCATCATGGCCAGTTGATGCTCCGCCAACACCCGGCATACCCACTCCACCATAACCTGCTGGCGACATACCACCGAAGCCTGGCATACCCATTTGGGCTCCACTATAACCTGCTGGCGGCATGCCACCATAGCCTGGCATGCCCATTTGGGCTCCACTATAACCTGCTGGCGGCATGCCACCATAGCCTGGCATGCCCATTTGGGCTCCACTATAACCTACTGGCGGCATGCCACCATAGCCTGGCATACCCATTGGCATTCCGCCATAACCTACTGGGGCTTGAGCTGCCATTGGTGTTCCGCCATAGCCCATTGGCATTGCGCCATAGCCTGCGGTTGGATCTGTGCCCGCACCAGCGTAGCCTACTGGCATTCCGCCGTAACCTGCTGGTGGATCAGTTGGTACGCCGCCATAGCCTACTGGCATACTTCCAAAACTTGCAGGGGAAACAGCTGTAGGACCACCACATCCACAATCACCACCTGCCGCTGACATTTGACCCATTGGCATTTGTCCTACCGGCATTTGACCCATTGGCATACTTGCTGGTGAAAGCCCAGGGTACATTTGCGCAGAGACACCATCAAGTTCATCATCATACATCGCCGGACTTACAGCTGTTGGTTGTGCCGTATATGGCATAGCAGTCATTCCCGGCATTGTCATCATTTGAGACATGTCTGGCATTCCTTGCATACCGTCGCCAAAACCTGCTGGACTTACCGCCGTTCCCGGAACTCCCGGCATCCCTCCAGATGAAAAGCCAGGAGACATTGGATATGGTGCATATCCAACTGGAACTGGACAATATCCCCATGGCAATCCACTTCCAGGCAACATGCCTGTCATTGGAGTACACGGTGGTGGGCAAGGCATTGGCTGGGCAGGCATCGTTGGCGGTACCACTTCTTCCATTACCACTGGTTCAGGACAAGGTTCAGGTATTACTTCTTTAATAGGAGCTTCCTTTACTTTTTTAGGTGCTTCCTTTGGCTTGTATGGGATAGTAGGTAAATTAAAGGTATAATTGTACATTTTTTGCTCAATATCTATTTCTGTTTGTTCTATAGACTTTTGCTGTATTGGCATTGGCATTTCTTTGACAGGAGCTTGAGGTATTGGCATTTCTTTTGGTGCCATTGGGGTCGGCTGAATTTGCGGCATTTCCTTCACGATTGGCATTTCTTTTGTAATTGGGACATGTTGTGAAATTGGCATTTGGGCAATAGGATGTTCTTTTTTCACCACCGGTACACTGCCTGTCGGAATTTTTATTTTCATACCGGGCATAATCATATCTGGATTGCTGAGCTGTGAATTTACAGATTTCAGCTCATTAAAATCGACACCATATTTTTGAGCGATTTTCCAAAGAGTATCGCCTTTTTGTACGATATGGATTTTCATGGTGCACATACCTCCTCTAAAAAGTCTTTACTATTATATGGGCTTATGGGCAAAATGCTACCTTTATTATTTTCTTTCGTAACAACTTATGCTACCAATTTTTATTTTATGTTTTAGATAGAAAAAAGGACCGACACAAAACGCGTCCGCCCTAAGTAAATTTTATTAAACATGTTCCAACATTTTATCTAATGCAAGCAATGCATCCTTGGCAATTTCTTTATGAACCGTTATTTGATTGAATGTCTCATTTTTTTCGATTGATTCCAAAGCCCATAATAAATGCGGCAAATCAATCCGATTCATCGTCATACATGGACACATATTTGGATTTAGCGACATAATTTCTTTATCTGGATGGCTGTCGATGATTCGCTTAACTAAATTCATTTCCGTTCCTATTGCCCACTTGCTGCCAGCAGGAGCCAGATTGATTGTATCGATAATATACTTTGTGGAGCCATTATAATCCGCTGCCTTGACGACTTCATGCTGACACTCCGGATGAACAATAATATTCATATCAGGTTTTGTCTCGCGAATCTCTTCCACATTTTCGATTGTAAAATTCTCATGTACGGAGCAATGCCCTTTCCATAAAATTACTTTTATGTCCTTGAATTCGCCATCATATTCAAATCGATTATGAATCGGGTCCCAAACAGCCATTTGCTCAAGCGGAATCCCTAAATCTACAGATGTATTTCGCCCTAAATGCTGGTCAGGCAAGAATAATAAGCGCTCTTTTTGGGTAAATGCCCATTCAATCATCTTTTTGGCATTTGAAGATGTAACGGTTGCCCCTCCATGTCGTCCACAAAATGCTTTAATTGCAGCTGTTGAATTAATATAGGTTACCGGAAGCACTGTGTCACCGAATGTTTCTTGGATGACCTTCCAAGCACGTTCTGTTTGGTCTAAATCAGCCATATCAGCCATCGAACAGCCCGCTCTCATATCAGGCAGGATGACAATTTGATCGTCCCTTGTTAACATGTCAGCTGTTTCGGCCATAAAGTGGACACCACAAAACACAATAAATTCTGCTTTCTCATTTTCCGAAGCGAGCTGTGCAAGGCGTAAAGAATCCCCGGTAGCATCTGCAAACTGGACAACCTCGTCTTTTTGATAATGGTGGCAAGGCAGAAATAATCTTTCGCCGAACTTTTCCTTTATTTCACGGACGCGGTTTTCCATCTCTTCCACACTCATGCTTTTATAGCGCTCTGGAATGGTTATTCTATTTTTTGCGGCCAACAGGTCTTGAATTCCCATTATTTCACGCCTCCTTCAAGATTAAAGCTGATATCCAATGCCGTCACAGAATGAGTCAGCATACCAAGAGATATATAATCAACTTTCGTATCACGATAAGCGCTGAGCGTACCTAAAGTAAGGCCTCCAGAAATTTCCGTCACGATGCCTTCTGGTACGAGCTTAACATAATCAGCAACTTCTTCCGGAGAACGGTTGTCAAACATAATGACATCGGCCCCTGCTTCCACCGCTTCTAAAACTTGTTCCTTTGACTCTGTTTCAACTTCAATTTTCACCATATGCCCAGTTTTCGAGCGTACTTTCGCAACAGCCTCTTTAATACTTCCAGCGAACGTAATGTGGTTGTCCTTTAACATTACACCGTCATACAAACCAAAGCGGTGATTATAGCCACCACCACAGCGCACCGCATATTTATCAAACATACGTAAACCAGGCATTGTTTTACGAGTATCGCAAATTCTTGTATGGTCACTGTTAAGCGCTACTACCGCTTCTCTCGTCAGCGTTGCAATTCCACTCATACGTTGAATTAAGTTTAAAATCACCCGTTCAGCGCTTAATAAATAAGCGACTGGCCCATTTACAGAAGCAATAATATCTCCTTTTTGAACGAGGTCCCCATCTTGTTTGTATAACGTTACTTCAATTGATGGGTCAAACAGGGCATATGCCTCTTTGATAATATCAACACCAGCCAATACTCCATCTTTTTTTACTAAAAAATTTCCTTTGGCTACTTCATCCAACGGAAAAATATACTCGCTCGTTAGATCGACTCCACCTAAATCTTCTATATAAAACTCTTGTAATTGTTTACGAAGTTTAATTTTGTTCATCTTACCGTGAGTCTCCTTTCTTTAATTAGCTAGCACTTGGGCTAACAAGCTCGGCAGGTACGGAACAATTGCGAACAATCTCCGTCTTCGTCCAATCATCTTTTTCCGCTGAAAAATCTGAGCGGTAATGCCCGCCGCGGCTTTCTTCTCTCATTAAAGCGGAGGTTGTAATCAACCAGCCTGCCTGCAGCATGTTATAGATGCCAATTTGTTCATTTGTAAAATAATCTGGTACATGGAACGAATCTATTTTTAATAAATATTGTTCAAACCAACTCTTCGCATATTGCAAGCCTGGTTCATCCCGCACGATCCCTACATAGTTCATCATCAATGTTCTTATTTCTTCTTTATTTGGTAAATCAATGGATTCATTCTTTTTAACAGCTGCTTTTATTGTTGGTCTATCGATTTCCATTGGTGCTTCTTGGTTTACAAGATAATCTGCTAGTTCATTCGCAAATACAATTCCTTCAAGTAAAGAATTGCTTGCCAACCGATTGGCTCCATGTACACCGGTACAAGCAACCTCACCAATTGCATATAAACCATCTATCGAAGTTTGACCATGCTCGTTTACCCTAACACCGCCCATATGAAAATGGGCACCGGGCACAACAGGAATTCTCCCTAATGCTAGGTCAATTCCATTTAGTTCACATAGCTCCGTTATGGTAGGAAAGCGCTTGGCAAAATCCTTTATCATCGAAATATCTAAAAATATTTCTTCTCCCCTCAAGACCGCATGATGAATCTCTCTGGAAACGACATCCCTTGGAGCCAAATCCTCTTGTGGGTGAACACCCCGCATTAAGCGGCTGCCATCTTGGGTGATCAGGACGGCTCCCTCACCACGTACGGCCTCAGAGATTAGTCCTTTGACATCTCCATTAACATAAAGCAAGGTTGGGTGGAATTGCACAAACTCTAAATCTACTAAATTAACACCGGCTCGATAAGCCATTGCAATCCCATCACCTGTTACCGTTGGATCATTGGAACTAAAAGAATACAAGCCACCGCAGCCTCCTGCAGCAAGAATCGTATCCTTGGCATACAACTGTATAATCTTTCCATCCTCAGCTTTCACTTTTATTCCAAAACAACGGTGACCTTGTACAATTAAATCAACTACTAAAACATCTTCAACTATATTCACCTTTGCATTTAAACGTAGTCGGTTTAGCATATAGGTAACGAGCGCTTTTCCGGTAGCATCACCACCTGCATGCAGAATTCTCCGCATTCCGTGTGCTCCTTCCTGTCCAAGAACAAGTTGTCCTTTGGCATCCCGATCAAATGCCATCCCTTCCTCAATCATGGTCCGTAGAAGTTCAGGTCCTTTTTGTACAAGAGTTTTTACGGTCTGTTCATTGTTGTGAAAATTTCCAGCCGTCATGGTGTCATTGAAATGATTTTTCCAATGATCCTGTCTGGATATTGCGGCTGCAACGCCGCCTTGAGCGCGATTTGAATTACTGTGTTCTTTTTTCGACTTTGTGATAACAATCACATTTTTATGTTGACTTAAACGGTCAGCGGCAACTAACGCAGCGATGCCACTTCCGATAATGACAACATCTGCACTCTGTTTTCTAGTCATTATCTGGACCCTCACAATCTTCACAAAAGTTAATTTCCGCATTTATTTTATATAATTTATAGTTATACTGTCTTGACACCTATATTTACACATATTTAAACTAATGACAAGAGTTTTTTTATAGTAAAGACACAATTTTGACAAAAATAGGTTAGGAGATGTCTGGAATTGATTTATTTAGATTACGCTGCTACAACACCGATGAGTGATAAAGCATTACATGTATATAGTCAAGTTGCAAGTCAATATTTTGGGAATTCAAGCAGTCTGCATGATATTGGCTCAAACGCCAAAGAAATTTTAGAGGAAGCACGTAAAACATTGGCTTGTTTCGTAAATGGTGATGTGAATGGCGTCTTTTTTACAAGTGGGGGCTCGGAGTCCAATTATTTAGCAATCCATTCATTGCTCAAGGGGAAGCATAAAAAAGGAAAGCATATCATTTCTACTAGATTAGAGCATTCTTCCATTGGGAATACGTTGGAAGCTTTAAAGGATGATGGCTATGATGTTACGTATGTAGCTGTGGACGGAGAAGGAAGAGTCAATTTAACTGAATTGCAGAAGGCCATTCGCCCTGATACGGTTTTGACAGCCATCCATCATGGAAATTCAGAAATTGGTACGATACAGGATTTAGTTGCTATAGGTGAAATATTACATGCACACGATATTCTTTTTCATAGTGACTGTGTACAAACGTTTGGTAAAATTGAAATTGATGTCAAAAAAGCAAAGCTTGATAGTCTATCCATATCCAGCCACAAAATTTATGGCCCAAAAGGTGTCGGTGCATGCTATATTAATCCTGCGCGGGTTTGGCAACCTGTAATACCAGGGACAACTCATGAAGGTGGATTCAGACCTGGCACCGTTAATGTTCCTGGCATTGCTGCTTTTGTGGCAGCTGCAGAAGAAATCATCCCAATTATGAAAAGCGAACAAGAAAGGTTTCGAGATCTCAGAGAAAGACTGATTACTGGTATTCAGGGTGAAGCTTGGCAAATAACAGAGGTAGGACCTGCCGGAAGCAGAGCCTTGAAAGGTGGAGTTTTAGGATGCGAGGCTTCAGAGGTTGGATTTGAAAGCAGTCTTTTGAGAGGACAACGCTTGGAGCATATCATCGGGCTATCAGTTGCCGGAATCGAAGGGCAGTATATTATGCTTGAATGTAACCGCTATGGGGCGGCAATTTCTACTGGTAGTGCCTGTGCTGTTGGCATGCAAAAACCTTCGAAAACACTGCTCGCCATCGGAAAATCACCAGAGGAAGCTAAACAATTTATTCGGCTCTCACTCGGTAAATTAACAACCGAAGCTGAAATAGAGGAAACAATTACTATTTTTCAAAGATTATTAAAAAAGCATTATAATGTTTCATGAGGGAGGCGGTTTTATGACGGAAGGTAAAAAAATCCTTGGTGAAGAGCGCCGCAATCTAGTCCTTGAATGGTTAAAAGAAAGCGACAAACCGTTAACAGGAAGCTTTATTGCAGAAAAAGTAAACGTAAGCCGTCAGGTCATCAGCCAGGATATCACATTGCTCAAAGCCCGTAATGAGCCTATCATTGCAACATCCCAAGGCTATCTATATTTAAAGGAACAAAAAAAGGCACGCCCTTCCAGAGAGATCATTAGTACCCATAAACCTGGGCAAACCAGGGATGAATTATATTTAATTGTGGATTGTGGAGTAACCGTAAAAGATGTCAAAGTGGAGCATCCGCTCTATGGAAAATTGTCTGCCCCTATTGAAGTTAGTAACCGCAGCGAAGTCGACCAATTTTATGCCAAGGTCAAGACGACAAAAGCGCCCCTTCTCCTTGAGCTTACAGGTGGACCGCACATCCATACCCTTGAAGCGGATAGCGAGGGACAGCTCGACAACGCTATTGAGAAGTTAATAACAGCGGGGTTTGCTATAAAGCAGTAGTTTAAGGCTAGGATTGGCTGCCTCGGTAATGATTCGTGAAGCATTTTGGAGTTTTGCGGACAGATTGGGCCCCATTGTGCCTATGCTTGGCTAGATTTTTTCACTTTGTGGACAGGTTGGGCCTCTCTCTTGCCTGTGCTTGTCCGCATTTTCCTATTTTGTGGACAGGTTGGGATCAATCGTGCCTTTGCTTGGCTGCATTTTCCTATTTTGTGGACAAGTTGGGATCAATTGTGCCTGTACTTGGCTGCATTTTTCCATTTTGTGGACAGATTGGACTCCATCACACCTATGCTTGTCTGCATTTTCCCACTTTGTGGACAGGTTGGGATTAATCGTGCATTTGCTTGTCTGCATTTTCCTATTTTGTGGACAAGTTGGTGTCAATTGTGCCTTTGTTTGGCCGCATTTCCCCACTTTGTGGACAGGTTGGACTCCATTGCACACATGCTTGTCTGCATTTTCCCACTTTGTGGACAGGTTGGACCCCATTGCACACATGCTTGTCTGCATTTTCCCACTTTGTGGACAGGTTGGACCCCATTGCACACATGCTTGTCTGCATTTTCCCACTTTGTGGACAGGTTGGGCTCCATTGCACACATGCTTGTCTGCATTTTTCTACATTACAGACAGATTAGGCTCTCTCTTGCCTTTGCTTGTCCGCACCATGAAAAATGTCCTCCATCAACACGATAAAGGACACCATTCAGCCCAACCAAACACATCTTTATTTTTCCACTATACTGCTCTTTTCCTTCCCCACCAAAAAGTACGGATAGCTTCCCAAAATTCTAACGGAACAATCAAGTGCTTCGAGTTCCGCTACTACTCCAGGAATAAGAACTTCATCCATTTTCATCTCTACATCGATTAGGAAGAAATAATTACCTAGACCTGTTTTCATTGGTCGTGATTCAATTTTCGATAAGTTTAATTTACGCCATGCAAAGGCAGATAAGACCTGATGCAGTGCACCGGCATAATCAGATGGCAATGTAACCATTAATGTTGTCCGGTCACCGCCATAAAAGCGATGGGATGTATCAAGTTCAACATTATTTTTATGAAGAATAACAAACCGCGTACGATTATTATCATAATCATGGATGTCTTTTTGGATGATTTCTAAACCATATTCTTTAGCAGCCAATTCATTTCCAATTGCAGTAATACACTCTTCTGGATGCTCATGGACATACTCTGCAGCGGCGCCGGTGGACTTCACATATTGAATCTCAACCTTCGGCATTTTAGTATGCAAAAATTTATGGCATTGTGCAATCGCATGGGAATGTGAAAGAACGGAAGTAATGCTTTCCAATTTACCTTTATTTTGCGGATGAATCATCAAATGCTGACGAATTGGTACGACAATTTCACCAACAATCGGCAAGTTTTGTTCATGGATCAAATAATCAATTGTAATATTAACAGATCCCTCAATGGCATTTTCTAATGGAACAACGGCAAATTCGACATCACCGTTTGTTACAGCATCGATACTTGCAGGAATTGTTTCAAATGGAATTTTCTCTGCATCAGGAAACAATTCATTTACTGCAATTTTTGTGAAAGTCCCCTTTGGACCTAGATAGCCAACTTTTGATGTCACGTCTTTTCTCCCCCTTAATCAAGCTCCAGATCCTAGAATTTCAACCTTTTCAACAAATTCTAGTCCCTTTAACCTTTGAATCAACACATTGATATCGTCCTTCATTCCTGAAGTATTTAAAGATAGTGTAACATTCGCCTTGCCTTGAAGTGGAATATTTTGATTGATGGTTAAAACATTGCACCCGGCATCTGCAACCATCGCAAGCATTTGTGATAAAGTACCGGACCGGTCCTCAAGGTGAAAAAAAAGCGTTATGATCCGTTCTTTAACAATTGTGTGGAATGGAAAAATTCCATCACGATATTTGTAAAAAGCGCTTCTACTTAAGCCCACCATTTGAACGGCATCCGCCACCGAAGCGGCCTTGCCACGCTCAATTAGCGCCTTGGCCTCCAACGTTTTCTTCATTGCTTCAGGCAAAAAATCTTCACGAATTAAATAATAGCTTTGTTCCTTATCTGGAATTGCCTTCAAATGTTACCCTCCCCATTACCAAATGGGAAAAAGCCTCTTTTCCCCTAAAAGCTTTAGGCTGAATGAAGTAAAAGACTGCCTATGAAATGACAGTCTTATCCTAGGACTTATTCTACAAATTCAAATTCAAACTCCAATAATCGGACAATATCACCGTTTTTAGCGCCACGTTCGCGCAATGCCTCGTCAACACCAAGGCCCCTCATTTGACGAGCAAAACGGCGGATGGATTCATCCCTTGAGAAATCAGTCATTTTAAATTTCTTCTCAATTTCAGCACCTGAAATGACAAAAGCACCATCATCATCTCTTGTAATTTCAAATGGAATTTCTTGCTTTTCATGTTTATATAAAATATGTGTTTCTTCAGCCTCCGGCTCATCCAAAGGAAACTCGGGCGTTGTCTCTAATAAATCAGCAATTTTGAACAATAAATCCCTTAATCCTTGTCTTGTAACGGCTGAAATCGCAAAAATCGGTAAATCTTCATCCAGCTGTTCTTTGAACTTTTCTAAATTCTCCTCAGCTCCAGGGATGTCCATTTTATTTGCTACGATAATTTGCGGTCTTTCAGTAAGGCGCAAATTATACTGTTTCAACTCTTCGTTGATCGTGACATAATCGGTATAAGGATCGCGCCCTTCAATTGCTGACATATCGATGACATGGACAATAACCCTTGTCCTTTCTATATGACGTAAAAATTGATGGCCTAATCCTACCCCTTGATGGGCTCCTTCGATTAATCCAGGCAGGTCAGCCATAACAAAGCTACGGCCATCTTCAGTTTCAACTACCCCAAGGTTTGGGACGATTGTTGTAAAGTGGTATTCCGCTATTTTAGGTTTTGCCGATGAGACTACAGATAACAAGGTGGATTTCCCAACACTTGGAAAACCTACTAAACCAACATCAGCTAGCACCTTCAATTCCAGAATAACATCCCGCTCTTGTCCTGGCTCGCCATTCTCAGCAATTTCCGGAGCAGGGTTTGCAGGTGTTGCAAAGCGAGTATTGCCTCGACCGCCACGACCGCCTTTTGCAATAACTGCTCTTTGACCATTCACCGTTAAATCGGCAATTTTCTCATTTGTAGCCACATCCCGAACAACCGTACCCGGTGGGACTTTAACAATCATATCCTGAGCATTTTTCCCGTGCATTCCCTTCGACATCCCGTGCTCGCCACGTGGAGCCTTGAAATGGCGCTGATAGCGGAAATCCATGAGAGTCCGTAAACCTTCATCTACTTCAAAAACAACATCCGCACCATGACCGCCATCGCCGCCGGCCGGACCACCTTTTGGAACATATTTCTCACGACGATATGCAACCATTCCATTGCCACCATCGCCGCCTTTTACATAAATCTTGACGTAATCGACAAACATTGCTGTCACCCCTCATTCTTAGCTGTTAATCCTAATTATTTTTGCATAACAATTACAAAATTTCAGTTATTACAACCATTTCGTTATTATGTACATCATTCTCTACTATGTTTACGATTGTATGATTATTTGGATCCTCTAAGAAATGTAAAATTTTATTTTTATCTTCTATTATTCCTTTAAAATCAAAAATGAAACGAATATTTTCATCAGATAACTGGATTGACACAATTAAATGATTTTCAGCAAAGGGCTTAATGGATTCATTTAACGTATTAAAAAAACCGTAACACCACAAAGCTACCTTATCATCGTAAATGGAAAGATTCCGTTCATCACCAATCACCTCAAACTCAAGGAAAAAATGGTGCTCCTCCCAGTTGAAAAGCATCAGTAAAGTAGCCAGCTTAGGCGCTTTTAAATTCGACAGCTTCGCCTCATTTTTCGATTCCAAAATTATTTCTTCAATAATTTCATTAACACGGTCTAATCTATCCAAAGCTATATTCCCTTTGATTAATTGCAGCTTATTTAACCAATCGTGCCGTGAATGCCGCAATATATCAATTGCATTCCATTCTTTTTTCATAATTATACTCCTAATAGTTTATGTAAGAGCAATTATACCAAATATTTCTTCATATGGATAACCTGTTTTAAAAATTCTGCATATTTGCGCGGTCCACTAGTCGGAGCCAGCAACCCTCCGCAAGAAAAAGAAAGGCTCTAACCAGTTTGGTTAGAGCCACACTTTTCTAATTAGTGATTACTAATTATTGAGCTACTGGGTATACACTTACTTGCTTGCGGTCACGACCAACACGCTCGTAACGTACGATTCCAGCTGTTTTAGCAAACAATGTGTCGTCACCACCACGACCTACGTTGTTTCCTGGATAGATTTTAGTGCCACGTTGACGATAAAGGATTTCTCCACCGTTAACGAATTGGCCATCAGCACGCTTTGCGCCTAAACGCTTAGAGATAGAGTCACGACCGTTCTTTGTACTACCTACCCCTTTTTTAGATGCGAAAAACTGAAGATCTAATCTTAACATCAGTCTCACCTCCTATACACTTTTGGTTTTAATTTGAATGTATTTACCGTAATCATTTTCAATCGTTTGTAAAGATACGCGCATACCTTCAAGTAACAGTTGTACTTTCTCATTTGTTTGTTGATCGGGTAATTCCGGAACAACACAGCGGAGAAAGCCACCTTTTTTACCTTGTTCAATTGTCATCTTCGTCTGACATAAAGCATAAACCGCATTTACTGCTCCGAATGAAACAGCCGAAACGGCTGCGCATACCAAATCATGTCCATATGGTCCAGATTCCGCATGCCCGCTAATTTCAAACGAATCGATTGATTGGTCTGCACGCCTCGTTATGATAACTTTAATCATTCAATCAACCTATTAACCGTTAATTTTTTCGATGATAACTTTAGTGTAAGGTTGACGATGACCTTGCTTACGCTTGTAGTTTTTCTTAGACTTATACTTAAAAACGATAATTTTCTTAGCGCGACCTTGTTTTTCAACTTTACCAGTAACAGTTGCGCCTTCTAGAGTTGGGCTACCAACTTTTACGTTTTCGCCACCAACCATTAAAACTTTGTCAAAAGTAACAGTCTCACCAGCTTCTGCGTTAAGCTTTTCGATGTAGATTGCTTGTCCTTCTTCAACTTTAACTTGTTTACCGCCTGTTTCGATAATTGCGTACATTCCCTGCACCTCCTCTTATACTAAGACTCGCCATCCCAGGTACTGGATGTCAGTTTAAAAACCTGTTCTGTGCGGTTGTAGCCGTGGTGCGCTACATTAAACACAATGAAAATCATACCATATAGGGATAAATCATGTCAATCACAAAACGGACGAAATTCGCGACTTTACTTCACCTTCCGAACCAATATGACGGACTTCAAATTTATCAATGAACTGGTTGGATTTTGTTATAAAAATTTCAAATCCTAAAGCCTCTTCCAATGCCTGTACATGATTATTTTCATTTAGTATCGCCGCGACTTTAAGTGGAACCTCAATCCAGATTGCCTCGTGGTCCATCCCTTTATATTCCCAAAGGGCTCTTTCTACCCGAAAAGCAACTTGTTCGCATGCATAAATCCTGCCCGTTTCACCACAGGTTGGACAGGGCTCCGTTGCTTTTTCAAGCAACGATTTTTGTTCCTTTTTTCGCGTCATTTCAAGCAGGCCTAACTGTGTAAAGCCAAACACCTTCGTATAATGGCGATCAGACTTCAGAGCGGTAATAAGCTTATTTTTCACAAACTCCCTGTCTCTTTCATTGTCCATGTTGATAAAATCAATCAAAATCATACCGCCAATATTGCGGAGCCGTAGCTGCCTCGCAATTTCAACAGCTGCTGCTTCATTTGTTTTAACAATCGTTTCTTTTACATTGTATTTCCCAGTAAATTTTCCTGTATTAACATCGACGACGGTTAATGCTTCTGTCTCTTCAATCATTAAGCCAGCCCCATTTTCAAGCTCTACATAAGGCTTTAACAACTTATCGATTTCTTGTTCAATTCCAAAAAAGGAGAAAATATTTTCATTCTTCATATAATGCCGAATCTCTGCCAACACATGGGCACCATAAATCGAAAGATGCTCCTTTAGCATCCGAAAAAGGCTGCCATCGTCAACAACGATTTCAGTTGGCTCTTCACCAATTAAATCGCGTAAGAGTCGTTCCGCGAGATCTGCGTGATTAAAAAGGAGGCAGGGCGGTTTCTTTGAAGCTTGCCCCTGTATCAATTCCCGCCATTTCTTTTTCAAATATTCAATTTCATTTTGAACAACTTCCTGCCCCTTACCGGCACATGCTGTCCGAAATAGGACACCCTCGTTCTCAGTGCACATAGATTGACCAAGCTGACGCCAAGCTTCCCGTTCCTTTTCCTCGATTTTTTTCGAGACGGCGATTTGCGTAACATTCGGCATATAAACAACAAAGCGTCCGGAAAGTTCCAGCATTGTCGTTAGTCTAGGGCCCTTTTCGCCAAATCCTTCTTTAGTCACTTGAACAACAATCTCTTGCCCTTCCTGGAGCAAATTAGAGATGGATACCTTACCTTTCTTTGTTGGGTCCAAGCTTTTATAGGCAACAAGCTGATCCAGTTGCAGAAATCCATTTCGCTCAAGGCCAATATTAACGAATGCCGCCTGCATGCCAGGAACAACTTTTTCAACTCGGCCTTTATAAATGTTTCCAACAATCGCCTCTTGCTCAGTAGCCTCAATAAAAAGCTCGACTAATTTTTCCTTTTCCAAAATTGCAACCCGTTTTTCGGTTGTACGGTAGTTCAGAATAATTTTTCGCAAATTGATTTCTTCCTAACATATAAAATATATTTACCTTATTTTACTACAAATCACTAAAGCAAGAAACGGGACGTAGGATCGCGCACCACTTGGTCAGCGTCCCATGTCCCTTCTCAATAGAATATTTCTCTTATCGTAGCACCCACTCTCTTTTCAGTAAAATAAGCGTGAAGCAGCTCATTCTCATCCAGGGTGATTTGCTCCCGGTCATTCATTTTTAAAATAATTTGATGTTTACAGCCGCGGCAAAATTGGGCAAAAACGTCAATGATTTGGTCTGAATCGTTGGCGACAATTGGGCGCAAATTATTGATTTCCCGGCTCCTGCCATAATACCGTTCCAATAAAAAACGAATATGAGCAAATTTCCTTTGTTTCCATTCAACATAATGGGCAAAAATAACGAACATTAAAACAATCCATAAATTCAAGTGGAAAGGATAAACAACAATTGTAAATAACGCTAATAAACACACGAGGCAAATTGAAGTAAATAAAGCATAGCGATGTGCTACACTAAATGGGTATTTTAAAGACATTCCAAGAAATACAAGTTTCCCCCCATCGAGCGGCCAAATCGGCAAAAGATTAAAGATCAAAATCATGAGGTTATGCTTAAAAAATAAGTCATAGGTGCTTTGATCAATCCATTTAAACGAAAAAAGTAGATAGGCTAGGCCCATCATCCAAATATGCTGCAAAGGTCCGCTTAAGATGACAAGCAATTCCTCTTTTAACGGCCGATTACCGTGCTCATCCATTTCCGCGACGCCGCCGAAAGGGAGCAGTTCAATTTTTTTAATCCTCCAGCGAAAATGGTTGGCAACAACGGCGTGGCCCATTTCATGAACAAACACAATCGTAAATAAAATGATGATTTCTAAAAATCGTCCGGTTAACACTCCAATCCCTACAACAAGCCAGAACAATGGATGAATTGAAATTTTGCTAAAGATTTCTGTAATCCTTGTCACCGTCCATCACCAACCCTAGTCAAAGTTAATCACCTGGATTGGGTCGATGAAAACATCCCCCTCTTTAATGGCAAAGTAAAAAGTGCCAGACTGCCCATCTTCAGTATTTGTGACTTGACCCAGTTGGGTGCGGCTTTTCACGAAATCATATAGTTTTACATTAATAGAGTTCAAGTTTCCATACCATGTCTCACTGCCATCAGAATGCTGAACAACGACCGTTTTTCCAATATCATCTTTTACACCGACATCGATTACAATGCCATCATCAATTGCTTCAACAAAAGAGTCGCGTCCAGTTTCAACCATAATACCTTGGCGTTCTTTTGTAAATGGCTCAAGGACACGACCTGCCGCCGGAACTGCATAGACATGTTCATCGGTTTTATCCACCGGAGTTGATTCTGCAGGTTCCTGTTTTTTATCCGTATTGGGAAGCAATGCCAACGGCTGACCAAATTGCTTTTCATACCAATCTAACACAGTTGCAAATTGGAACTCTTTTTCCATCGTATTACTAACAAAGCTTCGTGCCTGCTCCCATCGCGGCGAAGAATCTCTATACAGAATACCTACAATTAAAAACAAGCTTGCCGCAAGCAATACTTGTAACATAAACAAATCGCCACGAAATATAGGATGTCTAGGCTTTAAACTAGGTTCAGATCCATGTTCATAGTCAGTAAAGGGTGCCTCACCATACCGTTCTTCATCCTTTGGAAGTGGATGTGGTTCAAAATTCCTCTTAGCCACAGTTGGTGTTCCACCAAACGAACTACGCTCCTTTTTCCGCTTGGCAATTCGCCTTTTTACATCATCGACTTGATTTCCCACCTTCATCATTCCTCCGCTCATACTAATCAAATGCACCTTAGCATACTAAATATTTATGACTTGTCCTCGGCGCTTATGACAGAGAAAAATTGCTTAAGTACTTTTTGTTTTTACATTATTTAACTTTAAGACTTCTTCTGAATAGCAATAAGTTACCCCTAGCAGCATCCAGAAAAACGGAGCAACCTCTATAACACTTATATTGAAAAATGCTTGGACTACATACCCAATTATGACCACCCCTAATCCAAAGCACAATATCTGCTGGGTTGCATCATTTGTCCTAGCAGCGGCTTTCCATGCGCTTCTTATAATAAGAAAAAGTAGAAACAAATAGGTTATAAGGGCTGGGATCCCCATTGTAACTGCTATTTGTAAATATTCGTTATGCGCTTTATCGACGATGATACCTTCATCTCCAAGAAATTCTCTTTTTTCCTCAGGAGGGACAACAAATACTTCTGCGAACGTATCTGGACCGGACCCAAGAAAGGGATGATTCAAAATTAAAGGAAATGCATTTTTCCAAATAAACCAGCGGCTTGCACCGGCATGCCCTTCATCATTACCACTTAATACTTTATTTCCATCTAAATAAATGCTTGAAACCCGACTTATATAGCCATTTTCTTCAGTTACATTTACAGTAAGAAAAATAAGGGCAAATCCACTTGATAAAATGATTGCTTTTTTCAATAATTCTCTCCTTTTTCTTAATATAAACAGTAATAATATGACAAATCCTATAAAACTACCAACCCAGCCACTTCGAGTTTCTGAATATAATAGTGCTATAAACAATGTATAGCTAATTGTTAGCACAAAAATTGATTTCCACTTCGATATAGTTGTGTAGTAGAGTGTGATTCCCAGTAGCAACATAATTATTAGATAAGACCCAAAAAAATTGGGATTTCCAAAAAAGCCGTAACTTCTGGTCCAGTCTCTAGCTAACACTGTTCTCGGAAGAAAATCCAAGAAAAAATGTTGAAGTATCCCATAAACAGCTACAAAAAAAGAGCAAACTAATAGGACATAAAAAAATTGTTTTATTTTGGAGATTGGGAAATAATGATAGCTTAAAAATAAAATTGCTACATATGCAAATAATGATTTTAAACCTTCGTATCTACCACTAAAGCCTTTAAAAGATAAATGTGGATCAATCGAAAAAATTGTAGATATAGTTAACAACGTTGCAAATACTAGTAGACACAAATCAATCCATTTGAAAACAATAGAAATCCTATGACGAATAAATTGTACTAAAAAAATACACAAAATAACGAGAACACTAAAGGTTAAATATCTATATTTAATAAAGCCATAAGAATAATCTAAATCCATTGGAAAAATAGCAAATGGATACAGGGCAAAAAAAAGTAACAACAGTTGATACAAAAAAGCCCCCCTCCTTAACATTTATGTATAATAAAAGCTGACTTTAAAATCATAAAGTCAGCTTACTAAATCTTTAATTACTTCATCCCAAAAAACTTCTTCATTTTAGAAAACATGCCGCCTTTATTATCATCTAAGGAAAGCAATGGCACTGATTCTCCTAAAATGCGTCTGGCCATATTACGGTAGGCTATCGAAGCCTTACTTGTTGGATCCAAGGCAATTGGTTCTCCGCTGTTAGACGCTTTAATGACGGCATCATCATCGACCACGATGCCCAATAAATCGATAGCAAGAATATTGACAATCTCATCAACATCAAGCATGTCACCGTTTTTCATCATATGGCTGCGAATCCGGTTCACAATCAGTTTTGGAGGCTCCACTTCCTCCTCTTGCTCTAACAGACCGATGATTCGGTCAGCGTCACGTACAGAGGAAACTTCTGGTGTTGTTACAACAATCGCCTTATCAGCACCCGCAACAGCATTTTTGAAACCTTGTTCAATACCAGCTGGACAGTCAATTAAAACATAATCAAAATCCTGTTTTAATTCACCTACCATCTTTTTCATTTGTTCAGGTTGAACCGCAGATTTGTCCTTTGTTTGTGCAGCAGGAAGCAAATATAAACAATCAAAACGCTTGTCCTTAATCAGCGCTTGTTGGAGTTTACAGCGCTCCTCGACTACATCCACTAAATCATAAATAATCCGGTTTTCTAGTCCCATCACAACATCGAGATTTCGTAAACCAATATCTGTATCAACTAAGCAAATCTTTTTCCCTGATAATGCTAGTGCTGTACCTAAATTGGCGCTCGTTGTAGTCTTGCCCACGCCGCCTTTTCCTGATGTAATAACGATAGCCTCTCCCATTTATACCATACCCCTTTCAAGCCTCGTTAAATTTGGTCTAAGATGTGGTAAAACTTGCACTCGGTCAATTATAATTTGATTTTCATTTTGGTCTACAAAAGCACATTCCATTTCATGTCCATCCTCCTGATAATCAGGAGCCCGATTCACTAAATCACTTATACGCAGCTGCATCGGCTTCATCACTGAAGCGGTGACAACAGCTTCCTTGTTTCCGAAGCACCCGGCATGGGCAATTCCCCTTAATGCACCCATCACAAAAATATTTCCGCCAGCCATAACTGTTCCGCCCGGGTTCACATCACCTATTAAAAGGAGATCACCTTTTACTTGGAGTACTTGTCCCGAACGAATAATTCTCGTAACCGTTACGACATCAGTTTGTATTTTCCACTCAAGGGCCTCTCTTTTAGACATTACATTTGATTCAAGTGACTCGATAACTAATTTTTTCTTATTCCGTATAATTTCGCGAATTTGATCCTGTTGGTCTCTCGTTAAGTATCGGTTCCCCACTTTTATGTGAACGGAGATTAAAGGACTATCCTCAGGTTGATAATTCGATGATAATTTTTCATCTAGGTCCTTTAAGAGTTGCTCAAAAGAACAGGCATCATCTAAATATAAAGTGAGTCCGCTTTTTGTTCCTTTTATTGTCACATATTGCTGTTTTTGCCCGATCATCTTCGTTCACCTCGATGATTTTAATTCGACACATTTTGTTTAATTCCCTTTTAAGCTATACTAACTTATCATTTTCTTTATTTGTTAATTTCTCTAATTTTGATAAAAATTTCTTCATCGGATAGTAAATCACAATTAAAAATACCCCATTCAAAACTAGCGTTGGGAATAATCTAGTATACATAAACTGATTCCAATCAATATTCGTTACATTGACGAGATATAAAATGCCATATATCAGCACTTCTAAAAGGCCAATTCCGACTACAACAACGAAGAAAACAACTAAGAGATTGGTATGAAGTACTTTCTTAAATAAAGAAATGATATAGACAATAAGCGGAAAAGAAAACATATAAACTCCGATGATATCTGTGTAAATGATATCAAATAATAAGCCGAAGATAATGGCATAAAGAATGGCTTTATTACGATTATAAAAAAAAGCTATGAGCATAATCAGTACAATCGTAAATCTTGGTACAAAAAACCTATCAATTCCAAATCTTTCAGCTGGTACCAGCTCCACAAAAATGCTTTCAAATAAAAACGCAAAAAAAATGATAAAAGCAAGAAGGAATCTTTTCACAATTAGACTCCTCCTTCAGCTTGTTCAACTAATTTCTCATCAGGTGTAGTCGATACCCTTTCCACTATCATCACATGATCGATATCGAAAAATTTAGCAGATGGTTTCACATAAGCCATTTGTGTCAAGCCATGTTCATCCGGTACAACCTCGGTAATTTCTCCAATTACTAAGCCACTAGGGAAGACACCGCCTAATCCTGATGTGATCACGGTTTGCTTTTCCTTAAGATTAATTGCGACATCAAATGGAATTCGCTTAAATAATAGTGCACCTTTTTTCTCATCATAGCCTTCGATCAGTCCGAAAATATCTTTATTCCCTTTAACAACAGCAGAAATTCGATTTGTACGATCAACTGCACTTAAAAGCTGCACAGTTGAGGTAAATTGTGAAACTTGCTTTATTTTCCCAATCATACCTTCTGATGTAATCACAGCCATATTTTTCTTAACACCATGCTGTTCGCCTTTATTAATAAAAATTAACTCATGCCAGTGGTCTGGATTTCGTGCAATTACATTTGCTTGAATCAGCTTATAGTCGCGCAAGCTCTCTTTTTTATCTAAAATCTTGCGTAAACGGTCATTTTCTTTTTCTAATTCCAAAACCTTTGCATTTAACTCTACATATTCATCCAATCGTGCTTTTAATAGCTTATTTTCCTCAAATGTATTTTTAATTTCCGCTATATTTTCAAAGAAACCCGCTGCATATTCAGCGGGTTGATGTAAAACTGATTGAAACCAGCCAATCGTATCCTTTAAAAACTGTTCAGGCCAGCTTAATTTGGATCGATCATTTAAGGAAAATCCAATCAATGCCACTAAAATAATGATACTAACTAAAAGCACGATTAATCGCTTATTATAAAAAAACTGTGGCACGATTTACACCTACTTACCTATTTTCTTGATCTCGATGTAATTCCTGCTTTTGATCGGAAAAGGTGGAGATTATCTAATGACTTCCCAGTTCCAATTGCCACACAATCTAGTGGGTTTTCTGCAACTAACACCGGCATTTTTGTTTCATTACTGATGACTTTATCAAGATTTCTGAGCAGTGCGCCTCCACCGGTTAATACGATTCCTCTATCCATGATATCGGCCGCTAACTCTGGTGGGGACTTCTCCAAGGTATATTTTACTGCATCTACAATGGCATAAACCGTATCACGCAGTGCTTCTCCAATTTCCGCAGCACTGATTGAGATGGTTTTCGGAAGACCTGACAATAGGTCACGTCCACGAATTTCCATATCTTCAATGCCCTCCGGCATTCCCGCTGAGCCAATTTCAAGCTTAAGCTGTTCTGCTGTCCGCTCTCCAATCAATAAGCTGTACTTTTTCTTCACATATTGAATGATGGAATCATCCATTTCATCACCGGCGACACGAACAGATTGACTAGTTACAATCCCACCAAGTGAAATGATTGCTACCTCTGTCGTTCCGCCTCCTATATCAACAACCATGCTTCCTGTTGGTTCCCACACTGGTAAATTCGCTCCAATTGCAGCAGCAAATGGCTCTTCAATCGTAAAGGCTGAACGAGCACCTGCTTGAACAGTTGCATCCTCAACAGCACGCTTTTCAACAGCCGTAATTCCTGATGGTACACAGACCATGACATTTGGCTTTCTTGAAAACGCAGATTGATTTTTTTGTGCTTGTTGTATAAAATGCTTCAACATGATAGCAGTCGTTTCAAAGTCGGCAATAACACCATCCTTCATTGGCCTTAACGCAACAATGTTTCCTGGTGTTCGCCCAATCATATTTTTCGCTTCATTTCCCACAGCTTCTATCGTTCCTTTATCAGTACGGAAGGCAACTACGGAAGGTTCGCGTACAACGACACCTTTTCCTTTCACGTAAACCAACGTATTAGCTGTTCCTAAGTCAATTCCCATATCACGAGAAAAGCCACCTAAACCCAACATAAATATGTATCTCTTCCTTTCTCAGCATGACGTACAAATAGAATAAGCGCGGGTAGCGCCATAGAAGATTATACTACTTGTACACACAAACTCATAATGATTATTATACGGTAAAAAAATAGAAAAGGATAGGTTTTTTAAACATATCCTTTTTCCTTTAAACTTATAAATTTAGTATCGCCAATTATAAGGTGGTCAAGTACTTCAATTCCGAGTAATTTTCCACATTCTACTAAACGTTTAGTGACTTCAATATCTTCCCGGCTGGGAGTTGCGTCGCCCGAAGGATGATTATGCAGGCAAATTACAGAGGCACTAGACCTTTTGAGAGCTTCTTTGAACACCTCGCGTGGGTGTACAATTGATGCATTGAGACTTCCAATAAATATGGATTGTTTGTGGAGAACTTGATTTTTGGTGTTTAAATAGAGGCAAACGAAGTGTTCCTGTGATAGAAAGCGCATTTCATCCATGACATATTTTGCAGCATCCTCCGGCGACCGAATTGTATAACGATCATCATACTGGAGTCTCCCTACTCTTCTACCTAACTCTAATGAAGCTAAAATTTGAATGGCCTTGACTTTCCCAATGCCATTAATTTGTGTAATCTCCTCAATAGTTGCATCTTTCAACAGCCGCAAGCCCTCAAAGTTTTTCAGCAAGCGATTGGCTAACTGTAACACGGATTCTTTCTTGGTGCCCGTCCTAAGCAAGATAGCGAGCAGCTCCTGATTCGATAGACTTGCAGGCCCATCGGCAATAAGCCGTTCTCTTGGTGTTGAATCCTTGGGATAGTCCTTAATCATTAATGAAGAATGTGGCATTATTTATCCTCCCCTAATTCAAATTAGTAGCGGTATTCCATCAGCTGATTATTGCTTCCTAAAGCTGATGGAATATAAATAGTTTCAATTAAATTAAGAAATTTTTTAATTCACGGTACGTTCTAGCAATCGGCAAGCCAACTACGCTATAGTAGTCCCCTTCAATCCTTTTTACAAGAATGGAGCCTAAGTTTTGGATTCCATAAGCTCCAGCCTTATCCAACGGCTCGCCACTTTTAATATAATTGTCTATTTCTTCTGCTGTTAAATCCCAAAACTCTACCTTTGTTTCTTCAAAAAATGTTCTAGTTTCCGGACCGGCTATAATTGCAACCCCGGTATAAACCGTATGCTCCCGGCCAGATAACTTGGTTAGCATTATTCTGGCATCCTCTTCATCCTTCGGCTTACCTAAAATTTGCTTGTCAATTGTTACAATTGTATCTGCCCCTATTACGATCACATTGCCATCTAAAGATTCTGCCACTGCCTCTGCTTTTTGCAATGCCAATGCTTGAACTATCTCGCTTGGATCATTTTTATCATTAAAATGTTCCTCCACATGACTAACGACAATTTCAAACGGAATATTCAGATAAGACATTAGTTCTTTTCTTCTTGGAGAACTAGAGGCTAAAATTAATTTTTTCATCTTTCACCCATCACCATTTTTTATTTATGAAAGTTCGTCTAATTGCTTTTTAATCTCTCTAATCTTTTCAATAGGAAGTTTGGACACCTCTAAAATTAATTCCTCAGACAGCCCTTTTTTATACATTTCACGGACCACTTTTTCTATGCCTTGTTCTATACCTTGTTTAATCCCTTTTTCTAAATAAGAATTAGGTAGCTTTAGAATAGCCTTACCATCTTCATCCAGAAGCTTTGTAATTTCCTCTTGCATCACCTTTTCCTCCTCTTCATCCAATTGCAAATATGTTTCAAAAAATCCATACAATAATTCCATCCTTGCGGGATCTAATTTCATCCGACTAATCATCCGCAAAAATTCAAGTTTCACCTGAATACGTTCTTCCTGCTGATAACCCATTTTACTTAGGAGTGCAGCCGCTACTGGATTATTGCTGCGTAGAAACGTTCTCCAGTCCATTTTAATTAAATGTATTTGCAAATATCGAAAATCAATCATTTTGAAAGTTGGAATTTCGATTGTAAGTTGATCTGGTACCTCTCTTTTATCATTATAGCTAAAAATTGCAATGGGAAGTATTGGTTTACGGTATTTTTCGTAAAGACGGCTATAGTAAATAAACATTCGTTCATGGAATTCTTTTTGAAAGTACGATTGGGGTTCAACATGAATTAAAATCAGTGCCTCTGCACCTTTTAACTTTGTTTCGGCTAGGATATCAACATGACGTTTTTCTAAGGAACTTAAACTGTGTGAAATCGAGGTAGATATACTGCTCCGGAAAAAATAATTCTACAAATTCTCGGAAAAATGTTTTTATTAGTTCTTTAAACAAGCGGTCATGGTCAATATAGGACCTTTGGGAATCACAAATTAAAGATGTAGGTACCAATAAGGCTCACCTCTCCATCCTGAAATTATTTACTACCAACAACTCTATTAGTAAAATACCAAAATTCCACATCCTAAACAAATTCAAGAAATTAAAAATTCCAAGCCATAAAAACAAAAAAAGAAACCAATTTGGCTTCTTTCTCTAGTAAATTTTCAATTTTCCAAGCAAAAATCAATGAGAAATTGAAAATTGCATTCTCTTTTGACAATTTTTTTAGAGCCAAGGGCCCCTATTCATTATTTCATTTCATCATGCCATTTTTTATAGGAGAGCAGCCCCTCCAATAGCGCCTGTTGGGATTTCCATAGCTGGCCTTCGTCTGATTTTGCTTGGTAGCTTGCTAATGATCGATATGCTTTTGAGACTGAGTTTGAAAACTGGTTCAATGAGGTGGGTAGTTGCTTTGGTTTGGTTTTGTTCCACTCAGAATATTTTTTCTTGATGTCATTCCATATATCTTTTTTGATATTATTATTTTGGAACGCTTGGGTAGATAGACTAGCCATAGATTGATAAAGGTCTAGACCTGTTGATGCAAATTGCGCCACCTCTGGTTTTCCAACCTTCTCTGCAGCAATCCCCGATAATTCAAATGGTTTTAAATATACTTCTTGACCATTTTTGAGATATTGGTCACCGATAATATCTGCTTCACTACGGTCGTTGCCGAGGCCGATAAACATGAGGACTGGCTTTGAGCTAGGCATAACGACAGCAGCTGTTCCACTCTTTTGTAAATTAACAGCAATTTCATTCGCAGAGTCGAAAGATCCAAATGCCCCACCTTGGATGACCTCCATCTTTAAAGGTGGAATACCAATTATTGGAGCTGATCCATTCGTAATACTTGTTTCACCAGCACCTGCTGCTCCGTTATTAACACCATTTTGTAGAGCGGCTTGTCCTGAACCAGCCCCCGCTGCTACTCCCAATGCAGTGCCTTCAACAGCTTGACTATCACTAATATCTGAAAATAACGCCATAATAATATACCCAAGCCCTACACCAATTGTAATAGCTGAAAGCAATACCAAAGCGAATTTTAGCAGCACAACCTGTTCTGGTGATTTTTTGCCCCCAAAAATACGATGTTGTTTTTTCTTCTTTTTTGTTAAATAAGTATGTTTATTGTCAACAAAAGGTTTCTTCTTTGATGTAAATATCTTATCACTGCCTTTTAATTTACCGGTTCGCAGCTCCTCGAAATCAATGATATTATCTATAACAGAATCTTTTGCACCTATCTCCTCAACAATGATCGGTTGAAAATTCTTACGTTCTTCTTTCAATTGCTCGTCGTCTTCATCCTTAGCTGCCGAAATCTCTTGATTCAATTCCTCATCAGATAAGTAAATTCTTTCTTTGCCGTTGATCCGGATTGAAATACGCTCATTTCTTTGCTTGTCCATTGCCCACACCTCTTTCAAACCAATTCTAGCAGCGCACGTACTTTGTTAATTCATGCTACCATATCAAAAATAAAAAAGAACAAGACATTTGTCGTCTTGTTCTCAATACTATTCGTCAAATATTGACTTTATTCCTGAAATATATTTCATTTTTCTGCTTTTTTCAAATACATTCCTTGCGGCAATGGATTATCTTTGTTGCTTGGCGGTGGTGTATCAAATACCGGCAATTCATCTCTTAACTCAGCAAGAGTCGGATAGTAAAAAGTAGATACAACTACCGTATAGGTTAACTCTTTAATATCTTGATCTACTGATAATATTTCTTCGCCGCCCGTAAATGATAAAGAATCGATTTTCGTGATCCGTTCAAGATGCTCTATCGTATCCAGGAATTTTAACATGTCAAAATAATTAGCCGACGTGACCGTTAAGTTCACAGTCACCCTTTTCATACCTTCAGGAATCGTTGGAACGGCACCAGTCTGTTGGTTTGTTCCAGTAGATTTATTTGCATTTGCTGTTTGGTTTTCTTGCCCGCCATTTGCGTTCTGCGCTTGTCCCTCCGCTTGGTCCGCGCTATTATCAACGATGACATCAGATTCTGACACGGCATTATCCTGAAAAGACATATCTTCGATTAAACTATTTGAAACGACCTCAGCCTTTTCCAAATCGAGGAGAAATTGTTCCAAAAAAGATTCTACAGGCAGCTTTTTTTGCAAAAAACGTGAATTTTCCATCACATCTGTTTTTGTATTACCAACCTGTTTGGCAAGTGTATCGTATAGCTTTTCCTCTGTTGCCAGTTGATCATTAAGCAATTTAATTTCCGATTTCACTGGACTAAGGAAGTAAAAATAACTGCCAACCACTAATCCTACTGCAACAACAAGGCTAATAATAAGTACAAAATTTTTTCTTGTTAATTGGAGGTTCTTCATGATTCAGCCTCCTTTTTCTCAAGCGCTTTTAAAGCCGAACGGTTTAAATGGATTTCATACACACCAACATATCTTGGAACAAGAACTTTCGCTAGTTTGTCTTTTAAGTTTTTGTTCGTTTTTTCAAGCTCGTCCCCACTTGTATTCAAGCTCTTTAATTGGACAGACTCGATAATATCTGAATTTTCCAATTCACTCAAATAGTATGCTGCTTCTCGGTTTGTATCAAATTGGGTTGTTAGTGTGACCGTTCCCGTATCCGCATACGTGATATTTAAAATAAATCCCCGTTCTGGAAGCATGGCTGTTAAATGCTTAAGTAAAGTAACCGTAGAGATTGGTAAATTCTGTACCCAATCAATCGTTGTTTTTAATTGATCAACAGCATTTGTTGACGTAACTTCCGATAATTTCTGTTCCTGAATAGCCCGCAGCTGCTTTGTCGTTTGTAGCTGATTGTTTAAAGAATCTACTTCGACCTTTGCCGATTGATAATGAAATAGAATATAAATGCTACCAATTATTAAAATAAGTAAAATAGCAATAACTATAATAAAAGTTGATAACGTTTTCCGATCTTTTTTAGGCAATAAGTTAATTTCAATTAACAATTTGTAAATTCACCTCTTTCAACGCAAGTCCAAGAGCAAGGTGAAATTTACGTTCTAACTGCTCTCCATTTGAATCAATCAAAGTGGCACCATGAATCGTATCAATTGGCATGTCGTATAATTCTGCCAATTTCTTCTTTATATCCTCAAAGTACGGATGATCACCAGCTAATAGGATTCTATTAATTTCCTGGTTGCCTTGCTGCATCGAAAAGCGATAAAAGTTCATGATGCGATCGATTTCCATAAAAGTATCCTCTATTTGGCCATTTAAATCGTCTTGATTTCCTTTCCATTCAAACTTGCCATTATAGTTTTTCTTCCATAACGAATAGTTCAAATCTATCATTAAATGACGCATAAATACCGGCTTATGGTCATGAAATAAACTAATGTTTACCATTGTCATATCAAAATAAACGACCATTAAATGATCTTTCGGATGAGCTAAATCCAGGTTTGCGTAGAGGCGATAGATCGATAATGGCGAAATATCAGCAACAACCGGTTTTAATTTTACTTCCTCTAAAACCTCGACATAGTCAAGCACAATTTGTTCTGGGGCAGCAAACAATAGGATATTTTTTTTGTTGTCTGTCGTGCCAAGCACAAATAAATCAAAAACAGGGTCCTCAAAAGGTAAATGAATACTTGTCCCAAGCTCCAAATATAAATATCCTTTAATTTCATCATCATTTAAATCATTAGGTACTTCAACCGTTCTAATAACAATGAAAGAATCAGGAACAATGAAACGCACATCCTGTCCTTTAATTTTCCATTCTTCCACACATTCCTCAAGGATCATAATAAAAGAGTCTTTATCAATAATATTTCCTTCATGAATAATCCCGGGAGGCAATTCCCGCTCTCCCTGCATACGGATACTGAGTGGAGAGGACGAACGAATTTCAACATATCGAATAACATGGTCTTTAATGACTAAATTTGCAACACGCTTTTTTCCTAAAAGTCGTAAAGCCATTTGAATCCTCCTCCCAATAACTCATGAACATTGTACTATACTATTCTAGCAGGTTAATAGGATAAAAATATGTAAAATCTAGTACTTCGTTTATGGTGTATGTATATCATCTCTAGTTAACAAGAAAACTTCCTTGGCATGATTTGTATATGTAAAACTATTATTGGGTCCAATTAAAGCGACTTTGTATACATACTTGTCACCGTCTATTGAAATAATAACATCTGTTAAATACTCGTCATAATATCCATCCGAATGCGGATCTTTGATGGGGTTTAAATATCCTTCATCAATCAAGGTCTTTAAAGAGATTGTTAGACCTGCATGGTCATCTATATGTATGTGCTCGGACATGACATACTTTTTTGCCTCGTTCACTATAAGGATGGCATTGGCAATATGGGCATCCTTTTTTGTATTGGCGATTATATTCGCAATGGCCAACACTGATATAACTGAAATAGTACCTAGGATTACAACAACAGCTAATAACTCTAAAAGGGTGAGGCCTTTTGAATTTTTAAGATATTTATTTAGCATGCTGTTGCCCCCTTTCGCATGATATAGCATATCATCACGATTATAGCCAATTTTTGCTTCCTAAAGTGGCTGGTGTAACTGTCGTTAGTGCCTGTCACCGAGCGATATACGCTAACGTTGTTCGGAACGCGGCTATCGCATCCGTTAATACCAAAGGCCAGTGTAACGTCGCTCGGTGACAGGCACTACCGACCGACGCATATACCGAGATTCCAGCTGTTAATTAAATCAAAACAGCGTTGATAAGAAATTTACACTGTACCACCTTATTAAACTTTCTCCCCAAAAATAGGTAACGATTGTACCTAAAGCGATATAAGGACCAAACGGCATCGGCCTTCCTCGTTCCACTTTCTTTATCAATAGTCCAATGATACCGAAAAATGCACCAAATAAGGTCGACATAAAAAACGCCAGTAGTATTAACTTCCATCCGAGTACAAGACCAAGTATCGCAAACAGTTTGATATCGCCACCACCCATTCCACCTTTACTAACAATAGCAATTAGTAGTAAAAGCACAAATCCGATAACTGCACCAAGGATTGGATTCCACCATGGATCAAGTGGGATAAAAATCCGTTCAATAATAAAGAGTGGTGCGAAAAATAATAATACTTTATCGGGAATAATCATGTACTTAATATCCGAAACTACAATGATAATAAGCATTGAAATTAAAGTTAGGCTTACGATAAGTTCCGTTGTAAAACCAAAATGATAAAATGAAAAAGCAAACAAAATACCGGTAATCAGTTCAAAAGTTGGGTATATCGGTGAAATTTTCGAACGACACTTTTTACATTTTCCTTTTTTGAGTAAATATGAAATAACCGGTATTAATTCTAGTGCTTTTAGTTGATGGTTACAGTTTGGACAGGCCGACCTTGGTTTTACAATCGAAATATTTTCTGGGATGCGAAGACCCACGACATTAAAAAAGGAACCGAATACTAATCCATAAGCAAAAAACAGTCCTAACATATACCTTCTCCTATTTTAAAAGAACCCCCAATTTCTTGAGGGTTCTATACATATATTACTTACTCACCTGTTTTATCAAAAATATCACGTTTTACCGTACTAATCTCTGCAGGACCATCTGAAGTACCAATATCCCTTTTGTCACCATCTAAAAATACAGAGTACGTATATACATTTCCAGTAGATCCCTTTGAAATTAATACATAAGAAGTGGTTGGTTTAGTCGTTAAAGCTGATTTTACATCATCATAAGTTTTAACATCCCCAGTTTTATACTCACCTCCGTCTGGATCTTTAAATGCATCGAGATACCCACCAGAAACAAGGTATTCTAATGGGATATATGAATTACCAGAACTACCAGTAGGTAATAAATCCGGTTCTGCTGATACAGCCATCTTAGCGGCTGAAACCATTTGTTGCGCATTCGCAACATGTGCATCTTTCTTAGAATTATCGATAATACCTCCAATCGCCGGCACCGCAATCGCAGCAATAATACCCAAGATTACTACAACCGCTAACAATTCAATCAGCGTTAAACCTTTCTCATTCTTTAAAATCTTTTTTAGCATAAATTTTTCCCCCTTTTCGTGTTTTTTTATGTTTGTTTGTATAAATAACGCAATAATAAGAGATGATTGCGAATTTAATGAATTTGACCAAAGATTGAGAACATTGGCACCATAATGGATAGGACTATCGTTCCGACGATAACAGCCAAGATTACAATCATAAATGGTTCGATTAATGATTTGATTTGGTCTGTAGCTGTGTTTACTTCGAGTTCGTAGAAACTAGCTACCTTGGCAAGCATGGCATCCAATGCACCCGTTTTTTCACCGATGGAAATCATTTGCACGACCAGCGGTGGAAAGACCCAATGGGCTCTCATCGGTACGGTTAAGGAAATTCCTTGTTCCAACGCGTGACGAGAGTCGCGGAGTACTCTAGCAAATACTTCGTTTTCGACAACTCTTTCAACGATAGAAACTGCCTCTAGAATTGGAACAGAACTTGCAAATAATGAGGCTAATGTGTTTGTCATCCTGGCAAGCAATGCTTTTTGTATCAATTTACCAAATATCGGTATTTTCAAGGTTGCATAATCAATATAATATTTGGTCGAGTCGTTTTTCTTTAAAACTAGTAGAGAAATAATTATAATAATAGCTATTATTAAAATCATCCACCATTTTGTTTGAACCCAATCACTGGCTCCAAGAACAAATTGCGTAATCGCAGGAAGCTCACCGCCAAAATCAGCAAACATATCAGCAAATGTTGGAACAACATTGTTTAATAGAAAGATTACAACGCCGATGGCGATAATCCCGACAATGACCGGATAAGCCAATGCTGACTGGATTTTTTGTTTTGTTTCATGCTGCTTTTCAAAATGGTCGCCTAATCTTTCCAACGTTTCATCAAGAGCACCGCTTGCTTCGCCGGCTTTTACTAAATTAATAAACATTGGTGGAAAGATGCGCTTGTGTTTTGTAGCACATTCAGAAAGCGGAATACCTTGGTTTAAATCTTCCAGTACACTTCCTAAAGCCTTTCGTAAAGCTTTGCTTTCCGTTTGCATGCTTAGTATTCTTGTTGAATCAACAATGGTTACACCCGCTTTCAACAATGTTGAAAACTGCCTCAAGAATATGACAAAGTCCTTTAATTTGACCGGATTCCCTATATAAATTTCTTTATTTAGGGCTGTTTCAGGAACGTCCTCGATTTGGAGAACACGAACACCTCGATCCTTTAACTTCATAATTGCTTCACGTCTTGAATCTGCTCGTATTGTACCCGTTTGCTTTTTCCCAGTCATATTCCTTGCTGTGTATTTAAATTGTGCCATGGCATCAACCTCTTTGAATGCATCCTTCATATACATTTTAATGTAGAAAATTATCAAAAGGAATAAAAAAATATTACAAAATGATGAAAAGTGTAAAAAAATGTAAGGTATTGTATTTTTCTACATTTCACCTTGATGTTCCAGTAAAAATGGGTCGGCAATTTCCTTCGCGACAACCCCTTTAGCCACTAAGTTTTTAATCTCCATCTCAAGTGTATGCATGCCAGTACCGCGACTCGTCTGCATAATATTCATGATTTGATGGATTTTTTCATTACGAATTAAGTTCGAAACGGCTGAGTTATTTATTAATACTTCCGTTGCCGCACGTCTTCCTGATTTATCAATCGTTGGGAAGAGTCGTTGCGAAATAATTGCTACTAGTACCGTTGCCAATTGGATCCTAACTTGTCCCTGTTGGTTTGGCGGGAAAACGTCTATAATCCTGTCGATGGTTGCTGGTGCACTTGATGTATGTAGTGTTCCATAGACAAGATGGCCTGTTTCTGCTGCCGTTATTGCGGTAGAAATGGTCTCTAAATCCCGCAGCTCTCCAACCAGTATAACATCCGGGTCCTGACGAAGTGATGCGCGTAATCCCGATGCAAAGGAATTCGTATCAAAGCCAATTTCACGTTGATCAATGATACAATTGCTGTGTTTATGGAGGTATTCAATGGGGTCCTCCAATGTAATAATATGCTTTTTCATCGTGCGGTTCATGTGATCAATCATTGATGCAAGTGTTGTTGATTTTCCGCTTCCAGTTGGGCCCGTTACTAGAACAAGTCCTTGTGGCTTTGTTGTAATCTTTTTTAATACATCTGGCATTTTTAATTCTTCAATTGTTGGAATCCGCGTTGGGACAACACGGATTGCCATACAGACACAGGAACGCTGCTGATAAATATTGATACGGAAACGAGATACTTGCTTAATTCCATAGGAAAAGTCAATTTCGCCCACTTCTTTAAACCGTTCCCACATTTTAGGCGAAACAATGGCTTGTGCCATTTGTTCAATGTCTAGAGGTTTAAGCGTATCTGTTCCATAACGTTTCAAGTCCCCGTGAATCCTCATGATGGGTGGGACTCCAACTGTTAAATGCAAGTCGGAAGCCTTTAATTCAAAAGCTGCCCGCATCATAGTTTCAATTCTGTTTTTCATTGAAAAACACCTACTCACTTAAAGCAATTTTTAATATTTCCTCAGTTGTTGTTAGTCCTTGTTTCACTTTTAATAGACCATCATCAAGCAAGAAAATCATTTTATTCCGTAGTGCCTGTTCGCGAATTTTAGAATCAGGCTCACGATCCATAACCATACGGCGAATTTTTTCGTCTATGATTAATAGTTCATGAATGGCAAGTCTGCCCTTATAGCCAGTCATATTACAGCGACCGCAACCTCTGCCTCTTACTACTTTATCGATTTTCATTCCTCTCCTTTCAAAGAGTTCCAACTCACTCTTTGAAGGAGCAACTGTTTCCGCACAATCCCGGCAAACCCGCCGTACAAGCCGTTGCGAAAGAACGCCTGCTAATGATGAGGCAACTAAAAACGGCTCTACACCCATATCTATTAACCTCGTAATGGTGCTAATCGCATCATTCGTGTGTATGGTGCTTAATACTAAGTGACCTGTAAGCGAAGAGCGTATCGCAATTTCAGCTGTTTCTTGATCACGAATTTCTCCAACCATAATAATATTTGGGTCTTGGCGGAGAATAGCCCTTAGTCCTTTCGCAAAGGTCATCCCTACATTCGAATTAACCTGCACCTGGTTGATGCCTTCAAGCTGATATTCAACCGGGTCCTCTACGGTAATGATATTTACATCTTCACGATTCAAGTGATTCAAAGAAGCATATAGTGTAGTAGATTTTCCCGAGCCAGTCGGTCCCGTTATCAGGATGATTCCATTTGGTCTTTCTATTAACTCCATGAATCGCTCATAATTTAATTTGTTAAGAGAAAGGCGTTTAATATCGGTCAAAGCACTTCCCAAATCGAGAATCCGCATTACAATCTTCTCACCGTATATAGTAGGTAAGGTTGATATACGCAAATCAACTGGGTGAAAATCAATGGACCGTTTGATTCGCCCATCTTGCGGTACTCGACTTTCAGTGATATCAAGCTTGGCCATAATTTTGATTCTTGCCGTTAACACACTTTGAATATTCTTTGATAATGTCCGTTCAGTTTTCAGCACGCCATCAACCCGGTATCTCACAAGCACTTTATCCTCATGCGGATCGATATGAATATCACTGGCACGCTGCCCGACGGCATTTGTCAACATCTGATTCACTAATTTTACGATTGGTGCATCATCATCGCTAATCTGTTCATTCTCTTCTAGTGATGTTGGGTTTGTTTTCACGATTTCATCGATGTTAAATGTATCATCTGATTCGTAGTAGCGATTAATCGTTCTTTGGATATCTTCTCTCGTTGCAATGACCGTTTCAATTTGAAAACCGGTCCGAAGGCGCAAATCATCAATGGATATGTAATCCATCGGATCAGCCATGGCAACATAAAGACGATCTCCATCTCTTTTTAACGGAACAAGAGAATGCCTTCTCGCAAATTCCTTTGGAACGAGCGAAAGTATGTTGATGTCAATCGGAAATTGAAATAGGCTAACGTGCGGAATTCCCAACTGAAACTCGAGTACCTCTATTAGTTGTTGTTCTGTGATGTAGCCTTTTTTGATTAGGACATTCCCTATTTTTTGTCCTTCTTCTTTTTCTGCTAAAGCTTCCTGCAATTGATCATTGGTGATAAGGCCATTTTCAATCAGCAAGTCACCGAGCCGTTTCCGCTTCGTTTTCATTAAAATCACCTACTAACAATTTGGCTAACCTTAATTGCTTTCTTATGATGGATTTTCAACGTTTGTATTCGCTGGTAGATTGTTAGTACTATTTACGTTTTCACTACCATTACTAGTATTCTCTGGATCTTGGTTACTATCGGCACTGCCATTTTCACCATTCATTTCAGTATTCATTTCAGCATTATTCTGACTATCTTTCACCTCAGGTGGTAAAAGCCCAGTTTGTACTACCCGATATTCAGGTGGATAAAAGTCCTCTGAAATAAACGTTGTTTCAATCAATAGGTTGTTATCGTCTTTTGCCTCACGATAAACTTTTGCAAGTAAACCTTTTTTGCCATTATCAAGTACCTTTGTTTGCGATGGAGAAAGTTTTGCTGAAAATTGGAGCACGGTCTTAGGTGAGTAGGATTCTGCTTCTTTTCTTATCGTGTATTTATAAGGAAATGGCGGACCAATTAATTTCACTTGTAATGCACCTTTTACTACATGAATTGTGATTTTATATGAGTATGGATTTGGATTAGTAAAAACAAGGTTCATCTTATCTGAAACTTTAGCTTCAGCACCAAGTTCACTATAGGATGGTAATTGTTTACTAATATTTCTCTCAACAATCATAAAGTTTGTAGGAAGAATGACTCTATAAATACCGGTTGCAATCATAGAGAGTGCTTCATTTTCTGGTTGATTGTTGCCAAACGTATTTTGAAATGAAAAGGTCTCATTCGGCCCAACTTCAATTTCATTTAGGTTTGGCAGGATTGCTTCCAGATTTTTTTTCTGGCTTGCAATACCTTTAATAGTTGTTGTTGTTAACTCTTTATTCGCGATTTCACCGTCAGTCTTAAGGTAAGCTAATAACTGAATTCTAGTGGGCTCGGCTTGCAGTGGTTGCACTGAATCTACTAAAGTTTCTTTAAGCTTATCAATATCCAAATCATTTAAAATCGTTTCATTCTCTACCGTTTTATTGATTTCTTCATCTAGTAATGGTGAATCAATTTCAACAACCAAATCAGATGGTTGTCCATCTTTTACCTGTTGTATACTTTTATTTATATCAATTTTAAAAATATTATCTGGCAATTCCGTTGTTTTATTTTGATATTGAATGGAGAAGGAGCTGGTTCTGCTCCATTCTTGAATTTTATTCGTTAATTCAGCCTTAGCTTCCTCTTTCGTCTTACCATTTAAAGTGATGGAACTAATCATCGTTCCGCTTCCATACACAGCGGTTTCTTTATGGAACACTGATTCAATAGCATTGGTACCTAGATAAGAAAAAATAAAAATAAGTCCGGTGCAAAAGAGCAATAACCCAAATAGTTTTAGATTCAAATACCTACTCACAGGTTAAATCACCCCTTACTCACCTTCAACATTCATAGATAATTGAACAATCGAACTTGGGCCTAGTTGTTGTGCTTTTGAAATTTCTTCTCTTCCTAGGACAGTCCCCTTGGCAATAAGGACATTTCCATCTAAATCGAGTAAATCCTTTGTAATGGTCTTGCCTTTAAGAATTTCGTATTGTTGATCTTTAATCGCTTTTAATGGGTCCATATCAAAGTCAAAATTTTGCTTTGCTTGTCGATCAACTCCAGTTAAATCATCGATTAAATCAGCGCCATTTTTTAAATAGAGGTCTTCAGCAAGCTCATTTTGAAATAGATCTCCTTTTAATCCTTTATCTTGAATTAACTGTTCAGGAGTATCTAAAAAATAATTAGAGGCATTTTCTTTTATGATAATAATTTCTCTACCATACGTAATGACACTGCTTGAAGCAATGATGACTTCACGATTTGAAACATTGAGAGATGCTCCAAGAATTTGACCATTATCTTCATCAAGATAATATTCAATAATTTCCCCCAAGAGTTCCCCTTTTCTTGTCATTACTTTAGATCCATTGATCTTAATCTTTTTATTCACTAATTGATTGGCAATTGGGATTTCATTTAAATCAATCACTGCGTTATCAGAATCTACAGTAACTGCATATTCTCCAATACCGACTACCTTTTTAAATGGAATGGCCTTCACGCTTACTTGCCAATCTTCCTTTTCAATAATGATGAAATCAATAGAGCCTTTATCTGGATTGACCACTAATGATTTGACAGCCCCAATTTCAGAGCCGTCCAAAATACTAATAATTGGCAATCCTAATATTTGATTACTTTTTTTCATCTTATTCACCATACCTGTTCTAAATTTTTCCGATTCATTGTTGCTTTGTCTATTGTCGTCTACTAACAGTATCTTTCAATAAGATAATTTATTTGTTGTTTTAATATTGGATATTTAGAGAATTTGCTATCTAAATTTTGTAGCAGGTCGAATAATCGTTCCTGTTGCCCTTGTGAAATGTAATGCTCGATTAATAAATAAGCAAAAGTAAAATAATCATGGTCCGATAGCTCTGATTGCATATGGGCACGTACAAGCTCTTCATACTGATGAGCTGACAAGCTTTGTTTCGATACATTAATATAATCAAGCATTGTCTGCAACATCCGTTGCTGTGTTTTTGTTTCCATTACTTGCTCTATTTGCACTTCAACCGCTTGCTCCGGAGCCTCATACAAAATATCAGAACCTTCTTCTACATCATTACTTATTGTACCGTTGTCATCCGTATTTACACTAGTAGAAATGTATTCATGAATATCCATTTTTTCCTCATGTTCATCAGTGTATTGTGAAGTAGCATCTTCTACATTTTCACTCTCTCCGATTATTTCTAGGATGTCAGGAATTTCGTCTACATCGTGCTCTTCAATATGTAATTCAGCATCTTTTTCAGAAATTTCACCGTTTTCTTCAAGGCTTGGAATTTCATCGATGACTTCCATATCTTCAATGATAGGTTCCACTTCGATATTTTCACTAGCATCCTGACTAGTATCAACTTCTTCTAGTTCCTCTGGTAGGGTAGTATCTTCAAGTGGTTCCTCCATGACTTGTGACTGTATATCAGCATTCATTTCCTCAATTACCGCTCCATCTGCCGAATCCTGCTCATCGTCAACAAATAAATCTGCATTTTCGACGATGCTTTCTCCTTCCAGTTCATCAAATAATGACGCCCTTCGTTGTAATAAATCAACCTCATCTACAGTCTCAACATCAGAAAAGTCATCCTTAGAATCAACAACAATATCCTCTTTATCGAAGCGATGCCCACTTAATAGATCCTCCAGATCAACGTCTTCAGCATGATGGTCTGGTAATAAAGCTACAATATCATCTGATACTTGTGCATCATTTTCGAAAACTTCATCTGGAAGTATGTCTACAACATCCTGCACTTCAGGGAGTACATCATTACCTGCAAATGGCCCATTATCTTCTATTACTATTTCATTCAAATCTTCTTCTGGCTCTTCTTGCTCTGAAATCATTTCCCGCTTATCTTCTAACTGTTGGACCTCGACAAAATCTGAAAAGAGCTCAGGATTATTATAGGAGTCCTCAATGATTCCGCTTTCCTCTTCTATATCGTCATGCATCCCTGTAACAGGCTCTTCAATAGGCACTTGAAGATGTTCAGGAGATTCTTCTGTTACCGTATGTAAAGGTAATATTGATATAGAATCATCATTTTTCAGTGCTGCTTGTTTCTTTTCAAAAAGCAGCCGATCAATCGCATCTTGACCTAGATTAAAGTCACCAAAATCCTTATGTACTTCTTCGTTTGGCAATCCGTCCGCCAATTTCAGCTCATTTTTAGGCATTTCTAAGCTATCAGATTGACTTTTCAATGAACGTTTATCCTTGCCTTTTCGTTTTTCCAGACGTGGCCTTAGCCTTGTTTCAAAGAAATATGTAGCTAAGAGGGCCAGCAACAATAAAATTAGGACTGACTTCCACAAAGAAAGAAATTTATTTGCTAACAATCCAATCTCAGCAAGAATAAAAGATAATCCCGCAATTAATACTTTTTCCTTTTTATTAAAACCAATTGGAACAATATATAGAATTGGTATAAGAATTAAAATAAGGATAACTCCAAAAATAAATACTTCCAAATTATCACCCGCTTTCATTTGAAAATAGCCATTCCAATATTACCCAAATGTAGGAAAAAAGACACGTTTTAACCTGAATTTTATTGTATAATAAAAATTGGTAATTTAAAAGCAAATTCAGATAATGTTATACAATTCTTAACACTATTAGACGATATTCTACATGAATTATTTACAAAATAATCTAAAAATTCTAAAGTAGGGGGAGAATTTTTGCGCCTTAGTTCTTTTAACAAAAATCGAGGATTTACATTACTAGAAGTCTTGCTTTCTCTTACACTCATTTTTATCATACTTTTTCCCTTATACGGCTTCTTTCTAAAGGCCTATGGCAATACAATGGAAAGCAAAAATAAAACTGTCGCTGTTAATCTTGCAAGAAACGTTGTGAATTATATGGAGAAGCAAAATATCTTTGTAATGAGAGAGTTTTTGGATGCCAATAAAGGCAGTAATAACTTTGCCGTTATCACTTGGGAGAACTGTGTTGCTGATAAGGATTGTGTAAAGCCTGATGCTGATGGTAAAAAAGATATTTCTACATGTAATGAATCAACTATAAGTGACTTTCCATTATTCACAAGCGGAGTAGATGATACAGGAAATTCAATAACAGACGGCAGAATTTGCTATTCAGTACTAGCGCCAGAGGTTAATAATTTCGACTACAAAGACCAAATAAAAGTATATGTAAGAGATTACTATAAGGATGAAGACGAAACTAAAAACCAAGAACTTATAAATATATTAAAAACAGAAAAGGACAGTTCCACACTTGAAGATAAAGTAAAGGGCAAGTTGAGTGAAATAGTAAGTTCGAGCGGACCTAATCAATATGAATCCATATTGAAGGTATACGTTGTCGTTAATTGGCATGAAAAAAGAGACAATATCGTTTTAGAAGGAGTTATCTCTGATGAGGCATTACGCTAATCTAGTAAAAAATAATCAAGGGGTGACTTTAATCGAATTGTTAACAGCCTTGGTGATAAGCGCGCTCGTATTGGGAATTGCTTATGGTTTGTTGATGGCAGGCTATAAAACATATGAAAAGGTTGGGATTGAACAAGGGCTGCGTGATGAGGGTGACTATGTGGTTTCGAGAATTATGCAGACATTTTATGATGGCGACATTAGTAATATAAAAAATTGCGATCCAACACCATCTACACTTCCTGGCACAGATAAGAACATTTGTATAAATATATACAAAACAGTAGCTTCAAAAATTGCAACAGGCAGCAATTCGAAAGTAGGAATAGCAAGTTTCAATGAATTAAAAAATAATCTTACCGTAACACAAATTAAAATAATAGAAGAAACAATTGATGGCAAAAAGGTTAATAATGTAGTGATTGATGAATATGAAGCGGAAAAAGTCAATGACAAAATTAATATTAGCAACTTTATATCCTCTGAAAAAATCAACACAGGTAAGTATGATTTTTACATTGCACCAAAAATGTCGACGGAAACAGGCTCTGAAATTAATGCTACCTGCTCATATGAAGCAGCGATCATAACCGACCAAACAACTACGATTAGAAATAAATTTATCAATAAAAAATGTTCAAATGGAATAGTAGATGTCTCATTAATTGTTAAGCGTGCAAATGTTTCAAATGATAAATATAAGCTTGAATTAAAAAGCCAATTTGGATTTTAAGGAAGGAAAAGTATATGAATGAAAAGGGATCGAGTTTACTGGTTGTCATGCTAATTTCGCTCATATTTTGTGTACTTGGCCTAGCGGTTTTAGGTGCTTCCGTAAATAATGCTAAACGAGCGGAAATAAGGGAGACGGAAATAGAGACCACATCGAGTGAAAAAGTGTTGATGAGTGAAGTAGTGGCAAAATTGCAAGATAACTTGAATAACACAGTTATTGAAGAGGAGCTAAAAAAAAATCAAGTACCCTCATCAGTTTATAATAGTCAAGTAAATCAAGCCATTAGTAATACAGCAAGTGCTTTTACAGGCGTTACCATAAGTGAAAATGAGGAAAATTATAAAAAATATGGTATAACGGATGTTAATCTTTTTAAGGATAATAACTTTCTCCGCATCTATGAAATTAAGATTGATCATTCCGGTGTTGATTCCGGTAATCCTACTATTAAAAGGACCATAACGGAGAATGTTGTGTTATCTCCAACACCAAGCTTTTTAAATTTTGCGGTTGGAGCATATGGGATGCAATCTGGCACTACTAATACTCCTATTCAAGTTAATGATGTTTTAGGTGTCAATGATAAAGGTCAGGAAATACTACGCGAAAGTGATAATTCTTTAATTATTAACGGCTCGCCTGATATTATCGGAAATGTCTTCGCCCCGACATTAGAGCTCAATAGTAAGGCAATATATAAAAATACAAATGAAAGTGAAGAACCATTTAAAACCGGTCCATTTCAAGGACCAAGTATATTCGGAACTTTATATACAACAAAGCTGGACAATAAACGTAAGACAGAAACGGGTTTGGAGGAAACATTAAAGAAGCCGTTCTATGAGGGGAAATTTAAAGAGGCAGCTGACGGGATCATTGGAATCCCTGCCATAAAAGGGATTGGTTCAAATTTTGTCGATTTGGATTTTGATTCAACGTTTAAGCTTAAATGGACGGAGTCAACAGCTCCTGTGCTTGTTCAACACCCTGACAAAACATGGAGTCCCGAGTTTAGCGATTTAACTTGCTCTGACCCTTTTTACCAAGCACTAATAAATACTGACGGGTTAGTTGAGAATCATGACCCCAATGGAACAACCGGGGAAATAAATGACTCAGGTTATGACCCACTTCCAGACCTACTAAAAATTGCTGAAAGCGATGAGGAGATTAGGTCAGGTGATTTAAGTAATCCTAGAAGAAATAACCCTATATTTTATTGTGGCAAGAAAGACAATAAGCAAGTGTATCTGCTTGAGGAATCTATGCTTGAAACTTACAAAGATAATAACGATAAATTATTAGAAAATTATATGGACACTGATAATATTGCTTCTAAACTCATTTTCTTTACTAATATTGATAAGGATAAAGAAAATGGTTATATCCATACTTTAAAAAATAATCATACCTTAACTATTAATAAAAGCCTAGATTTGAAGGATGAAAGTACGCAAGAAAAGGGTTGGTTAGTTGTAAATGGTTCACTTGAAATTAATGGCGGCGATACAGAAACTGACGCCCCAATTATCAAAGGGAATATCCTTGTCAATGGTGATCTATACATTCGAAGCAAAAATGCTGAGTTGGATACCGATCCAAAACAGTATCTAAAATTTGATGCAACGATATATGTTACCGGCAATAGTACAATTGACAACGTAAATATTTCCGGTGCTAAAGATTATCCAGAAGCTGAAGATAAAAAACAGTTGGTTCTTATTAGTAAGGGAGATTTGAAAATTGTAAGAATTAACGAATATGAGGATGTAGACAATGATGACGAGCTTTTAAACGTTATTAACAAAGATCCAAACTTAAAGGCCTTCTTTTACACAGATAAAAACGCTACTTTATATGGTGTAGGCTCAAATTTTCAAATTGAAGGCGGTATATTTGCCCGCGAACAACTAACTATTAATGCGATACGTTATAATTTTAGTTCTCAAGCGAAAGGTTCTATTAGTGAAATATCTTCAACGACAGACTCTAAATTATTTCCTAATTTAAGATCACGGTTTTATACAGAATATGATAATAAAGTCATTACCGACCAGCTTAGTTCCCTTCCCCGAGTCAATCGACTGCAGGTGATTGTAGATAATCAAGTGATCCATTAAGAAAGAAGAGGCCCCAAAAGGAGCCTCTTCTTTTCAATTACCATTGTTCTTTTGGTTCATTTATTACCTTACTGCTTCCATTCACCTTCATTAATGCTTTCGCTTCGGTTTCTGCAGATGGTTTAATTTTATAATAATCAGTATTAGGATTTGGTGTTTTTAATTTTGCTGTTATTAATTCAAATCCTGACGGTTCCTGCTCTCCTGCTACTTTCTCTTTCCGAGCTAATTCTCCATTATTAATGGTCAATATATTGCTGAAGCCAGGTCCCCATTGCAATTCATTTCTAGAAGGCAAGGTTATTTTAAAATTTTCAGGGGTTGAGTAAATAAACTCAATTTTTCCATACATATCGATTGGGCCCTTATATTGGTAGCTTGTAGCATCAAATTTTATTCCTGATAAGACTAAATTAACCTTTAGAATCGTTGTTGCTTCGATTGGATTACCAGACTCGTCTACAGCAGTAATTTTTATTTGAGTTTCCCCAATGCCCTTAGGTGTTAGAGTCCCATTATTTACAGTCGCTACTGCATTATTAGAAGAGGACCATGTTAGCTTATTAGGGATTTCTCCACCTACATTTAACGGCACAACCTCTGAGGTTAAATCAATCGATGGAACAGTTTTGGAATCTACATCAACCTCGTATACATCTGCAAGAAATTTCATTCCGATATCTTTATTTTTCAATACCTTCACTTCAAATGGTACACCTTCAATTGTTTTCGTTTCATTTGCTAAATCGGTATACATGAGTTTTACATCATTAAATGAATATGTCCCTGGCTCAACAAATGCCAATGAAAACGACTTAGTTTGTGTCTGATTTGGTGTTTGCCCTTGTTCATAATGAATATCGTCAAAATTCACAACAGCATAGTTTGGATCTTTCTCATCGATTACAGCACCATCGTTAAGTACAACATTACCTGGGAAGTTTGGATCTTTTATATTAACCATTACTTTAATATTTCGTAGTGCTTGCTTACTGATCGTATTCGTAACATTTTCATATATTGAACTTATATCAGCTTTTACTCCTTTTTGGGCAAATGCACCAGTTAAAGTAGATAATTCATTAAGGAAATTCATATCGACATCTCCATCTGATCCAAAGCCAATCGAATAAAGCTTTACACCTTTTGATGCTAAATCGGAAGCTGTCGCCCTCGCGTATGCATAGTCAAGGTCACCTTTTCCATATAAATATTTTTCCCGATCATAATTGAATGTAATTTCATTATTATTTTTACTTTTATTTAAAGTTACATAAGCTTCATTTATAGGGTATTTTTCGGCTGACCATCCTTCACTAACAGTTTCAGATTTTGTCTTTCTTTTGCACATAAATAAAAAACACTCTTTTACTTCAACCGCTTTAGTGGTTTTCTCCCATTTTGGAAACTCACCGCTAATTTTTAAACCTGTATAATTTTCATAGGTATCTGGTCTTCCATCCGTCAGAAAAATAACATATTTTGGATTTCTTGAGTTTCCGAGAAGTTCATTAGCCTTTGATAGAGCTGCATAGTAATTCGTGCCCCCATCTGCTGTTAATTTATTGATAGAGCTTTTTATTTCATCCAATTTCGTATCAATTCCTGAAATGGAGGTTTCGCTATTAAAGTTAATTACGTTGCCTACATTTATTGAGAAAGGTATAAGAGCAAATCGATCGCCTGTAATGGCGGAGTCTTTAAATTTATTTATAGCATTTATTGCGCCCTCTTTTGCTTTTGCAAATTTTTCTTTATCAGAGCTACTATTTGACATATTTAATTCCATAGAACCAGATGTATCAAAGATAAATACAACATCAATCGGCGTTTGTCGGACTGCGTCGCCCCCTACTCCCTTAGGGATAATACTTGCGTTAAGGTCAGCTAAGGCAACACCCGTTTCTGGATTAATAATATAGCCGCTTTCTTTAGAGGGTTTTACCTCAAAATCAACGCTCGGCGTGTTGGAAAGTGGGTCATTAAGTTTAATAGATTCTTTACCAAATGAATACTGGTATTGTATATTGGTGCCTACCTCTCGATAAACGTTTCCTACCAAGTCAAAGTCTTGATTTCGGTTTAGATTGCTAGGCCATTGTGAATGCATGTCTACATTAAATTTATAATGTTTTAAACCCTGTAGTTCTTCTATATCAAAACTGTTCACCTTAATTGTCTTAAGAATGGTGTTATTTTGCTTAATGTCAATATCAATATACGTAACGGATTCACCACCGCCATTTCCATCCCCCGGCTCTCCAGCATACCCGCTTATCGTTTGATCACTAACACTTTCAAACTCACCCGTTTTTTTATCATTATCTGCAAATGATATAGTAAGCGATGATAGCCATGTAAAACTAAGTAGGAAGGTAATAAAGAATGAGATAGCAAGTTTCTTTTTCATTTAATAACAGCTCCCCCTATAAGCCTTTTATTTTTTAATTCTCTTTTTCTGTGTAATAAAACCCGAAAGTTACATTTCTTACTAAATAATATAATATTTAGTACTAAAGGTATATTATAATTTTTGCTTTTTCAAAAAAAAATATGAGAAGGGGCCTATAAATTGTTTAGGACACCTTCTCATTTTTAGTAGATTTCTACCACTCTTTAAGTGGATCACCGATTCGACCTTCTTTTTTATTTATTTTGATTAATGTTGTAGCCTTATCATGTGGCGCTACAGGATCACCGTCAATTTTATACACATCTTTAAGCTCCGCCGTTAATACTACAAAACCGCATTCTGATCCCTGTTGTTTTATATTACCAGAATCGTCTACAGTTAAAATTGCATTTTCCCCGGTAACTGTCCATTTAAAGGCGGTTGGAAAAATGTTAAAGCCACTCGGCTTGGCCTTTAGCTCATCGAACATATTTTTAGAAGAGCCAGGTGTATATTCATAAATTGTCTTATCAAAGGAAATGCCCTTCAGGTTAACCTTTACCTGTGCGTTTGTTTTGATTGTATTATTCTTTTTATCTTTTGCCTCGACTGTTATCATCGTTGTCCCAACACCTACAGCGGTGACAATTCCACTGCTTACCTTTGCTACTTTTTCATCTGATGATGACCATGTAAATACTGTTGGCTTTTCGATATCTTCAATTGTTAGCCCTGGCGGTGGTACAATCTCTACTTCACTATTTAAATCAAGTGTTAGCTTACTAGGGTTTTTATAAACATTTATCACATAAGGTGGATTTTTAAACTTTAAGCCAAAGCTTTCAGTATCGATTACATTTATCGAAAATGGAGCATCAACCGATATTGATTCGCCGGCAAGATTCGTATAATTTAATTTCACATCTTTAAAGGAATACAAGCCAGGTTTATCAAATTGCATTGTAAATAATTTATTGAATCCACTTGGTGTGCCCGCTCCAGCATTGTATGCGACATCATCTATATTCACTAAAGCATAATTTCCATCAACAGTTTTAATGGCACTTGAATCCTCTGGAATAGCGACATGTCCATCAGTAGGTAGCGAAACATTATGTAAATTAATCTTTAGCTGAATATCCCTTATTTTTGATTGATTAATAGTTTCCATAATATGCTCAACATTATTCATAATATCGTCTACACTACTAGCTGTGGCAAAAGTTCCCCCCGTAGTAGTAGATAATAATGATAAGAACTTTTCATCATTATTTTGGGCCCTTATTTCTACCGTATTGATCTTAATATTTTTTTCTGAAAAATATTCGGCAAGGTCTATCGCAATTAAATCTGAAACATTAAGTACTTTAGAATATTTATACATTTTGCCATTATAGCTAAATTCACTCCGTTGTCCCAATATGTTATTAGTGATCGTTACATTATCCTGCTTTATATAGTCTTTTTTACAAAATAATAGACATATTTGTGGCTCATAGTATCCATCAACATCTTTAATTACCGTTTGCTTGGAGTTATCGACGATTTTTCCATCTGTAAATAATACAATGTATTTCGTATTCCCACTATCACCAAACATATTCTCTGCTCTTTTTAAAGCCGAAACTAGATTGGTATCTTCAAGTAAGTTGGGGAATTCAGCTTTTAATCCCTCTACCCTCGAACTCATATCCGTCAAATGTGCAATGATTTGTTCCTTCTTTTGATCTTTTGCATTAAATGACAATGCTTCATTATTACTATCACTAAATGTCAATAATCCAATCCGGTCGCCATCTATTGCCTTATTCTTAAAGTTATCTATTGATCTTTGAGCGGCTTTTTTAGCAGCCTCTACTTGTTTGTCAATTCCAAGTATACTCCCAAGAAGTCCAGTAACTAGACCTCGGTTCATTGATCCGGAAACATCAATCATGAATATTAAATCCACTGGCTTTTTTCTGTTTTCAAGACCTAGTACGCCTTGCGGCTCTATGTTTATGTTAACGCCTGCTGTTGCTACTCCTGTGTTCACATCGATTATGTACTGTGAATTTGTCGGTTCGACATCAGTTTTTAATGAAGCACCACTTGATTCCGCTCCAACACTCAAAGCAGACCATTGGTTAAAAATCATTAAAAATATGATCAATATAGTAATCTTTCTTTTCCACTTCATTTTATTTCCCTTCTTTATTATTTATTAGTTTTACACGGTATCCAGTATTAGGTTTTAGTACCTAATATTGCCATTATGTAAGAGTAATTATAGCTTCATTTTTGTGACAAAAATCACGATTAATTGACAATTAAGAAAAGGATTTGTGACAACTTTATGAAAAAGTAAGAAATTTTCCTTATTGTATTATTTATCTCAAATTGCAAATAATAATTTTTAAACTGTTCTTTGAAAGGTTCAGTGATTGAATGTGTTTACAAAAAGGGGCAGCAAAGGGTTTACACTTATTGAAGTTTTAGTAGCAGTTGTCATTTTATCGATTATTCTTTTAACATTTTTTGGCTTTTTCAGTCAATCTGCCTTATTCACAAATAGAAATAAGCAGCAATTGACAGCCGTCAACCTTGCTCAAGAGGTGATTGCGACTATGAAAAGCAACAGTGCTGTTTTCCAACGTAGCAAAACATTTGAACAACCATTTACCGAACAAGAGAAAGCCATTTTAGGTATTGACGATAGCCATTATTTTGTCGATTCAAAGCAGCAATTTATACTAAAACTTGAACTAAGAAAGGATGAAAACTACCCCCTTTATTTGATTCACGTTTTCATTGAGAACGCAGACCATTCAGTCGTTGCTGAGGTCTATCATTTTTTGGAAGGTTCATGAAAGCATGGGCGGAAGATGTATACGAGGCCAATCTTTAAAACAAATTTTTTTAATAAATAAAAGTGGATTAACATTAGTAGAGTTATTAGCAGCGCTAGCCATTTCAACCATTATTCTTGGTATTGCTGCCTCTGTTCTTATCAATAGTATGAATAGTTATAACAATATTACGTCCGAGCAACTTCTAGAGCAGGAAGCAAATCTATTTATTACACAACTGAGAACGATTCACCAGCAACATCAAAGTTACACTATTTCCTACGATAAAAATGAAAATGTTTATATCGTAACCTATCCAAATGGTATGGTAGACACACTTGGAAATCGAAACTATCAATTTGAAATAGACATCAACAATGAAATCATTTCGGAAAGCCAGTTATTTACCGTTACGCCAGATATTAATCAATTACACTTAAAAATGACAGTAACAAAACAAAATAGCAGTAAATCATTTGAAATTAAAACTGGGATTATTCGTGTTTAGGGCTGTGATCATTATGAATAACTTATACAATAATCGAGGTTCCGCACTCCTTACCGTTCTATTAATCATAATTGTCATTTTAACGTTTTCAACCGTATTAATGGCAACTGTCTTAAATGCTTCGAAACAAACCAGCATGAGCCAAAAACAAATACAAGCTACAGATTTGGCTGAAATGGGCATTCTTTATTTCAGGCAATATTCCCTTGGACAAATAAAAAAGGTTGAAACCGGCGTAAAAGATTACCATTCAAATAATCCTAAAGCTGGTATAGATGAGCTTACACGGCTTTTCTGCAGTTCTATACAATTTGATGATTTTCCAGCTATTCCGGCTGTCATGAGGTCTGGCTATCAAGCAGCAATTAGGGATGTAACCGTAAATCGAAGTGACTGCAATCGGATCAAAGTCAACTTCGTGAGTGAAGGAAATTATCTCGGCTTTAAGAAAAATATCAATGGAAGTTTTATTATTAATAATCTCAGCGTTGCAAGCAGCGGAAATAATACCGGGGGCAATATTACTTTTCCATCCCCTCCTTCTAATTTCAGCATTTGCCCAAAGCTTGAACTTTGCAATAATAAAAGCAACATCTTTATTGACAGTATTAGTGTTGTTGACAAAAAGTCGGATATCCTTGTCGATGGACTTTATATGAACGGTGGGCTGGAATTAGTAAATAATCAAAGCAACATTGTCATAAGCTCTGGAAATTTATATGTCAATGGGAAGCTAACGATTGGCAATCAATCCTCGCTTCTTGTTCAAAATGGGGATGCCTACTTTAAGGATATTACCGGGGCTGTAAATGGTAACATCACCATTAATGGAGATGCTTATCTATTTGGTGATGTAACGAGCTTTAAAACAAATTGGGGTAACCAAATGTTAATTAAAGTCACTGGGACAGTCTATGTCGCGGATAATAGTGACCTCCCTCGTAATTACTCGGAGTATTGCAATGAAAGTAAATCAAGAGGAATTTGCGCCTCCACCTATTCCTATATAAGTCAATCACCTCTTGCCACCACAACTAGTGGGAATGAGCCATTTTTAGGCTGGACTATGGATGGAGACTCCATCATAGTTGAATATTAAAAAAGCGGCTCAACATAAACAGTTTGTTTAGGTTGGACCGCTTTTCATTTCTACCTGTTTTCCACAAGAAAACCACGAACTTGCGAAATAAAATATAAAGAGCCTGTAATAATTAGGATTTCATCCTTAGTGTTACGTATTGCTTGCTTTTCATCCTCGATCGCTTTTTTCCAATCTTCTTCAAGGTGCTTGGTTGCTGAAGTTGATAAGTCAAACAAGCCTTTTGCATCAGCACAGCGCGGAAAATCAAATTGAGTGAACGTAATTTTAACCGAAGCGCTGTCCAGTTGTTCTATCATTTCTTTTAAAAGCTTGTCCTTCATGGCAGAAAAAACAATATGGACTTTTTTATCAGGATAATAGCGCTGTATTGTCTGACATAATGTTTCTATGCCTTCTGGGTTGTGGGCGCCGTCAATATAAATCAGCGGCTCATCGGATACTTTTTCAAAACGGCCTTTCCATGCTGTTTTCAATAGGCCGTTTCTTACATGCTCCTCATCAATGATAAAGGCAAAGTATTGTCTTAAATACTCCAGTGCCATCAGTGCTGTTACAGCATTTTTTACTTGATGCTCACCTTTCATCGTGATTTCAAGATTTTCTAGCCGACGAAAAGATGATTGGAACGTAAATGTTTCATGGTCATTTTGTAGGGTTAGTCCCTCATATTTATATTGCTTGCCTAAATGATAGAACTTGGCATTTTTGGATTTTGCCGTATCCATGATAATTTGTTTTGCTTCGGGCTGTTCAACAGCAGTTACTACTGGAGTTCCAGACTTGATAATGCCTGCTTTTTCTTTCGCAATCTCCTCGATTGTATCACCAAGAATATTGAGATGGTCTTGGCCGATATTTGTAATGACCGACACAAGCGGATAAATCACATTTGTTGAATCAAGACGCCCGCCTAGGCCTGTTTCAAATAATGTAATATCTGGAACAGCATGTCTTGCAAAATATTCAAGAGCAATCACTGTCAATACTTCAAATTCAGTTGGTGCTCCGTGCTCGGTTGCTTCACATTTCTCAACAATTGGTTTTATTTTATTTATAACCTCAACAAAATCCTCGTCTGATATCGGCTCACCGTTTACACTGATTCTTTCATTAAAGCTTTCAATATATGGTGAAGTAAACGTACCAACAACATAGCCTGCTTCTTGTAAAATATGACTCATAAAACTTACCGTTGAGCCTTTTCCATTCGTCCCTGCAACATGAACCGTCTTCAATCTTCTTTCAGGATGTCTTAACTCTGCAAGCATATAGTTCATGCGCTCTAATCCAGGCTTAACTCCAAATGTCAGCCGGCTATTTAACCACTCAAGTGCTTCGTTAAATTCTGTTGTCATATGTAAAAACCTCCTTGGGACAGGGGGACAGGTTTCGTGTCCCACCCACCTATAATTAAGTTTTCATTTGTTTTCACTATGGGACACGAAACCTGTCCCCCTGTCCCCAATTTTATGAACAACTCTTTCTGATTGTCAACCTAGGCGGTTAAATAGAATATATTTTCTAAACAAAATAGTTTACTTTCTATTGGAAATTGCATAAAATATATTAAAACTTTCCCAAGGGAAACTTTTTAGCGTCTATATAACTATTTTGAGCGAGGTTAATTTTTATGACTGAATATATAGTTGCACTTTCACAATGTGAAAATGGTGACACAGCTGTTATCGAGAGCATATCCATTCAAGGGATTTTACGCCGTCGATTATTGGACTTAGGTTTCATTAAAGGAGCACACGTGGATGTTCTACAAAAAAGTCCATTAGGGGATCCAGCGGCCTATCGTGTCAACAACACAACAATTGCTCTCAGACGGGAGGAAAGTTCTCAAATCTTTGTAAAAAAATTGAGTAAGTAAGGGGGATATCATCATGAACACATACAGAATTGCTTTAGCCGGCAATCCAAACACCGGGAAGAGCACTCTTTTTAACGCCCTGACTGGCTTAAAACAGCATACAGGAAATTGGGCAGGTAAAACCGTTGAAATGGCTGAAGGATCCTTTCAATTTTTAAATGAAACATACCAAATCATCGACCTGCCTGGTACTTATTCTTTGTATTCCAACTCCGTGGATGAGGAGGTCGCAAGGGATTATATTCTTTTTGAAAATCCAGATGTAACCTTAGTCGTTGTTGATGCAACTGCATTAGAGCGGAATTTAAATCTTGCCCTTCAAGTTTTGGAAATGACTGATAAGGTAATTGTTTGCGTTAATTTAATTGATGAAGCGGAAAAAAAGGGTGTTTTCATTAACGAAACAGGGTTGTCAAAACAACTAAAGGTACCGGTTGTAAAGATTTCTGCAAGAAACAAAAAAGGATTCAATCATTTATTTAAAACAATCCACGACCTTGTCCATGGGGAGATTAGTACAACTATTTATAAAATTAATTATTCACCTGAATTGGAAAAGAAGATCGCTGAACTGGAGCCCTATATTAAAAGATTAGTAGGCAATCGCTTGCCATCACGTTGGCTTACTTTACGGCTTTTGGATGGAGACAAAGGGTTAGTGGATCGCTTAACAGAAAGGTTGGGGACAATATGAGGGGGCAGCTGCCATTACCGCACCATTCCTTGGCTGACATTGCGAAATATGCTTCAACAATAGTGAACGAAGAAATACGTGATGAAATTGTCGAAAACATATATAAAGAAAGCTCCGCAATCTGTAAAAATGTCGTGTCCTATAAAGACAAAGAAAAATGGAAAACAGAAAAGATTGATGCGGTTTTAACATCACGAATTTTTGGATTTCCGATTATGTTTCTTATGCTCGGCTTCGTTTTTTGGATTACAATTGCCGGAGCCAATGTTCCATCAGAAATGATTGCCAATGGATTTGGCTGGATTGAGGGGTTACTAACTCAATTTTTCAAGTTGATTCATGCGCCAAATTGGCTGCATGGTGTCTTAGTACTAGGGTTTTTCCGTGGAACTGCATGGGTGGTAAGCGTGATGCTACCGCCAATGGCGATTTTCTTTCCGCTATTTGCACTTTTAGAGAATTATGGTTATTTGCCACGGGTAGCTTTTAATCTTGACCGCCTTTTCAAGGGTGTTGGCGCCCATGGGAAGCAAGGGTTGACTATGGCGATGGGATTTGGCTGTAATGCTGCAGCCATTATGGCCACAAGAATTATTGAGTCTCCCCGTGAGAGAATGTTGGCGATTTTAACGAACAATTTTGTACCGTGTAATGGTCGTTGGCCAACATTAATTTTAGTTGCTTCTTTATATATGGCATCAAGCTTCAGCGGTGGAATGGCAACCCTCGTAACAGCAGGAACTGTTATGATTTTAGTATTAATCGGCATTGCCGTAACCTTATTTGTATCATGGCTTTTATCGAAGACATTATTAAAAGGTGTGCCTTCTCATTATACATTGGAGTTGCCGCCTTATCGCCGGCCGAAGATTTGGAACACTGTTGTCCGAGCAAGCCTTGATAAGTCCCGATATGTTTTAAAAAGGGCCATCATCGTTGCTGCTCCAGCTTCCATTATTACGTGGGTGTTAGCTAATATCTATATTGGCGATAGCTCCATCCTTATGTATTTTGTTAGTTTTCTTGATCCTTTTGCAAGAATGCTAGGTTTAGATGGATTTATTCTAGCCGCCTTTATACTTGGATTGCCCGCAAATGAAATCGTCGTACCGATTCTTTTAATGGGGTATTTATCACAAGGGGCTTTACTAAATATTGAAAGTCTGTCTGAGGTGAAACAAATTTTTATCAACCAAGGCTGGACATGGTTAACAGCTTTAAATATGATGCTATTTTCACTTTTGCATTACCCATGTGGAACGACTTTACTTAATATTTACAAAGAAACTAAGAGTAAGAAATGGACTTTTCTCGCGTTTCTTATCCCAACTACGATTGCTATACTAGTAACATTTATCATCGCAGCGACGGTTAGGGCATTAGGGTTGGTGTAGATTTTTGAATTGGGTTAGATCCAGATGGATGTGTTATTTTCCCACAATTTATTGTAGTACCGATTGTCTTCCTATATAATAAAAGTTGCACTGACTTTTTTGAAGGTGGTATTCGTATGCCAACACCGAGTATGGAAGACTATTTGGAACAAATATATTTATTAATAGACCAAAAGGGATATGCGAGAGTGTCAGATATTGCGGAGAATTTATCCGTTCAACCCTCTTCTGTTACGAAAATGGTTCAAAAATTAGATAAAGACGATTATCTTATATATGAAAAGTATCGGGGCATCGTTCTCACACCAAAGGGGAAAAAAATTGGGCAACGTTTATTATATCGGCATGAATTGTTGGAACAATTTTTGGAGCTCATCGGGGTGAAAAAGGAGAATATCTATAATGATGTCGAAGGAATTGAACACCATCTTAGTTGGGACTCGATTGACAGAATCGTCGACTTAGTTCAATATCTTGAAAATAATAAAAAGGAATATGATCGCTTTTTAGAAGAGATCAATAAAATTGAAAAGAATTAAAAAAAGCAAATCTCATGTTAGACTTGAGATTTGCTTTTTTTTTACATCTTAAGGATACCGATTAAAATAAGGAGCACACCCGGAAGAAAGGTGATTTTTCCGATCCAGCTAATATTTCTAAAAAATTCTCCTATCTTAATTCCTGCAATTAAAAATAGAGCAGATGCGACAGAAATAAATAAAGCACACAAAACTGGCGGTAAATCGATTAATGCTGCACCGATACCTGCACCAAAGGAATCGATAGATAGTGCAAAACCTAAAATAAAAGCCTCAATTCCCTTGATGGTCCCTGATTGATCCAGGTCCGCAACCATCGGCTTTCTCAATACCTTGATGATAATGCCCAATGACTTTATTTCAAAGTCAACAAGAATTTCTTTTTCTGGTTTTCCTTCTTTTTTTCCAGTAGTAAAAAATTGAACTAACAGCCATATGCCAATTGCAATTAGAATACAGCCCCCCAATATTTCTGCTGCCTTAGCGGAAAGAAAAGCCTCAATCCCTGTTCCAATTCCCATCGCCACTAAAAGAACTGTAAATGTGCATATGGCTATAACTATTATTGATTTTAACGGTATTGAAACCCTTCTTATCCCATAGGTAAGGCCGACACTAAAACTGTCAAGACTAACAGCAAACCCCAAAATCAGTAAAGTTAGGAGGTGGCCCATTTATCTTCTCCTTTCAAGATACTTAACACATCGTATGAAAGAAGTGCTTGCCTATTGTTAACTAACTATTAGAAATGCATTAAAATCATTATTTGCCTACAAAAATAAAACAGCAAATCCACCGGGGATTTGCTGTTTGGGACAAGGGGACAGGTTTCGTGTCCCACATTGCTTAACCTCTTAATTCTTGAATGCGTGCTTCCACTGTTGCCCGCTTTTCAAGGTAATCTTGTTCTTTTTTGCGCTCTTCTTCAACGACATTGGCAGGAGCTTTAGATACGAATTTCTCATTGCCTAATTTCTTCTGAACGCGATCAACTTCAGCATTTAGTTTTTCTAATTCTTTTTCAAGACGGGCAATTTCTTCATCGAGATTTATTAAGCCTTCAAGTGGTAGAGATAATTCTGCACCAGTTACTACAGCAGTCATCGCCTTTTCGTCTGCTGTGATTTCCGTTGCAATTGTTAACTCACTCGGGTTACAGAAACGAACGATATAATCGCGATTGTTTTCTAAGCTTGCTAAAATATCAGCGGTTTTCGCTTTAATATTCAGCTTAATTTGCTTACTTAATGGTGTATTTACTTCAGCGCGAATATTACGTACAGAACGGATAATATCCACCAATAGCTTCATTTCGTCAGCCGCTGCATGGTCTGTAAGCTCAGCACGAACTTCAGGCCATTTTGCAACTGTGATGGACTCGCCTTCATGTGGAAGTGCCTGCCAAATTTCCTCGGTAATAAACGGCATGAATGGGTGCAACAGACGCATCGTATTGTCTAACACATAAGCTAATACTGAACGTGTTGTCTTTTTCGCAGCTTCATCTTCACCGTATAATGGAAGCTTCGCCATTTCAATATACCAGTCACAAACATCATCCCAGATGAAGTTATAAAGAACACGGCCCACTTCACCGAATTCATATTTATCAGCCATTTTTGTTACAGATTCAATCGTTTCGTTTAAGCGTGTTAAAATCCACTTGTCTGCAACTGATTTTTCTCCTGATAGATCAAGCTCTTCATATTTCATGCCATTCATGTTCATGAGGGCAAAGCGGGATGCATTCCAAATCTTATTGGCAAAATTCCATGTGGATTCAACTTTTTCCCAAACAAAGCGCAAATCTTGACCCGGTGAGCTTCCTGTTGCTAAGAAGTAGCGTAATGAATCGGCACCATATTTTTCAATAACATCCATTGGGTCAACACCGTTGCCAAGTGATTTACTCATTTTACGACCTTCAGCATCGCGAACAAGTCCATGAATAAGCACATCCTTGAATGGACGTTTTTCAGTAAATTCAAGTCCTTGGAAAATCATTCTTGATACCCAGAAGAAAATGATATCATAGCCTGTTACTAAACAATCAGTCGGATAATAACGTTTGAAATCATCAGCATTTTCATCTGGCCAGCCTAATGTTGAAAATGGCCATAACGCTGAGCTGAACCATGTATCTAAAACGTCTTCATCTTGATTCCAATTTTCCGCATCTGCCGGAGCTTCGTGGCCAACATAAATTTCGCCTGTTTCTTTATGATACCAAGCAGGAATACGGTGGCCCCACCATAGCTGACGGGAAATACACCAATCGCGGATATTTTCCAACCAATGCAAGTATGTTTTTTCAAATCTTTCTGGCACAAAGTTTACTTTGCCTTCTCCTTGTTGTTGAAGTTCAACCGCCGCATCCGCAAGTGGCTGCATTTTTACAAACCATTGTGTGGAAAGGTATGGCTCCACAACTGCACCACTGCGCTCAGAGTGGCCAACGGAGTGAAGATGGTCTTCAATTTTAAAAAGCACGCCTTGTTCTTGAAGATCCTTCACGATTTGTTTGCGGCATTCAAAGCGGTCTAAGCCTTGATACTTGCCGGCATTTTCATTCATTGTGCCATCTTCATTCATAACTAAAATGCGTTCTAAGTTATGGCGGTTACCAACTTCAAAGTCATTCGGATCATGGGCAGGCGTAATTTTTACAGCACCTGATCCAAATTCGATATCCACATACTCATCAGCTACAATTGGAATTTCACGGCCAACGATTGGCAGCTTCACCATTTTGCCAATTAAGTGCTGATATCTTTCATCTTTAGGATGAACGGCAACTGCTGTATCACCAAGCATCGTCTCAGGGCGTGTTGTAGCAACTTCAATAGAGCCTGTGCCATCAGCTAACGGATAGTTCATATGGTAAAAAGCACCTTGAACATCTTTGTAAATAACCTCGATGTCGGAAAGGGCTGTTTTTGTTTGTGGGTCCCAGTTAATAATGTATTCGCCGCGGTAGATGAGGCCTTTTTCATAAAGCTTTACAAATACCTCGCGAACAGCCTTTGAAAGGCCTTCGTCTAATGTAAAACGCTCCCGGCTGTAATCAAGTCCAAGACCAAGTTTAGACCATTGGGTGCGGATAAAGCTTGCGTATTCCTCTTTCCATTCCCAAGATTTTTCAAGGAACTTCTCACGACCTAGGTCATAGCGTGATTTGCCTTCTTCACGAAGCTTTGCTTCCACCTTCGCTTGGGTAGCAATCCCGGCATGGTCCATCCCTGGCAGCCATAATACATCATAGCCCTGCATTCTTTTCATTCTTGTCAGGATATCTTGTAATGTTGTATCCCAAGCATGGCCAAGATGCAGCTTTCCTGTTACATTTGGCGGCGGAATAACGATTGTGTATGGCTCTTTTCCTGAGTCAGGGGCGGCTTCAAAGAATTTTCCTTTTAGCCACCACTCATAACGGTTTTCTTCAACAGCTTGCGGATCATATTTTGTAGGTAAATTAATCTCTTGTGTACTCATTAAAACTCCTCCTATTTTGAAGTTATGTATTTGCTTTTTTTAGAAAATAAAAAAACTCCCTCCATCCAATAAAAGGACGAAAGAAGCTATTCTTCGTGGTACCACCTTTTTTCATTGAATTTGACCAGGATTACTTTGGAAAGTAATCAATGGACTGCCTATAGATGAATGGCAAGGCTAGTCGCATTTAGCCAATATGTCAATGCACTCAAACAGATAACGGACTGTAACCGGCTTTTCCTACTATACACATGTTATGCCTACTTGGTATAAATTTTTCAGAAAAGCTGCTAAAGGGCTACCTTCCTACGCTACATCCTAAGAGATCTCCCAGCGTATCAATCTCTCTCTCTGAAGGGTTCACGAAGTACTCTTCCCTGTCATCGCATTTATCAAACTATTGCTTATCAATATGTTGTCTGCATTTATTTAGTGAATTGTCCATCATTCCCGATTTTTCATTCACTTAATATATATTAACTGTAAAAAATTCAAATCGTCAACATTATCCCCAATTTTTTTCGAATACATACTGAATACGCTGGACAGGAAGGATGAAAATGTAGAAAAATGTAATTTTATTACGAAATTTATTGATAATATTTTGATAATTCAATATACTACCAATAACACTATATCCATTTCTTTGTATCTCTAAACTAATTTTGATAAATACGAGGCAGGAGGAATGTTGTGCATGACTATTTTAAAACCCCGCTATAAATCTGAGGAGTTAACACTATTAAGCTATTTATATAATCGGATAACTTTTCCGGATGAAGAAGTGAAGCATTATTTAAAACTTGAAAAAGGCTTCGAAGGTGAGCAATTATTCGACAAGTGGCTGGAGCAATTTTCTCATGACCGCTTCATTCTAAATGATTTACTATTTGAGGTAAATAATACCACCTTCCAAATTGACACATTGCTCATTACTCAAGAAACCCTCTATCAATTTGAAGTAAAAAATTACGAAGGTGATTTTTACGTAGATGGCGAAAATTGGTTTGCAAATTCAGGTAAAGAAATAAAAAATCCATTACTACAATTGCTTCGAAGTGAATCCTTACTAAGGCAACTCATCCAAAACCTCGGCATTAACATTACAATTAAATCTTACCTAGTCTTCATGAATCCTGAATTTCACCTATATCAAGCCCCACGCAACCTACCTATTATTTTTCCAACACAACTGAATCGCTTTATGGAAAAACTAAATAAAAATCAATCAAAATTAAATGGACGCCACAAAAAACTCGCTGAACAATTACTTTCTAAACATATAATCGAATCCCCGTATAAACGTTTACCTAAATATGAATATGCTGAATTGGTTAAAGGCATTGTTTGTCCAAACTGCCAATCGTTTTTGGATGCAACATTAACTTGTGCTAACTGCGAATACAATGAGGATACTACTTCCGCTATTTTAAGAAGTGCGAAAGAATTTAACATGCTTTTTCCAGATAAAAAGATTACTACTAATTCTATTTATGAGTGGTGTAATAAAAACAAGTCTAAGAGAACGATCCTAAGGATTCTTTCAAACAACTTTCAGTACGTGGGCTATGGTAAATCAGGGTATTATATTATTACAACTTAATATACTCCTGAATCATGATATCCGTATTAGGACAAGATGTAGCGGCTTGGCATTTTCTTGGCTTCATTTTGTCTTTTTAAAGACAAACCGGGGCCTATTTGTCCACATTTTGCCGTTTTAAAGACAATCTAGGTCAGCCTACTCTCTTTCTTGTCCGCATTTTGCCGTTTTGAAGACAAGCTTGGCTGGCATCTGCTCCTTCTTGTCCGCATTTTGCCATTTTGATGACAAGCTGGGGTGACACCCACTCCATCTTGTCTGCATTTTACCGTTTTGAAGACAAACCTGGGCGTACCTACTCTCATTCTTGTCAGCCTTGGTACCAATATAACTATAACCAAGCACAGCAAAAATTTTTACAAAAAAAAATAGATTTTCAATCACTCTATAACACTTTGAATCATATGATAATATTAAAAATATTTTCCGAGTCGTCTTTGATTTATTTTATAAATGAAAGGAGTACGAACATGAGCAGATTCTATCGGTTTCGTCTCCCCCCATGGGCACGTAATTTTCTACTAGTATTGGAGCAAATTACATTGCCGCTTGTCATTTTCCAAGCAATCCGAACGCTAATCTTTCCTACAACATTTGACGTTATTTTACTTTCCTTATTAGTACTGGCAGCAGTTGCTTTTTATTTAGAGTGGATATAATAAGGGCTGACCCTGCAAATGTGGGGTCAGCCCTTACTTATGTTTCTCACGCAGTCCTTTATGATATCACCTTCTGGGTCGTACCACACTCCATTGAATTTTGGTTCTACCCCTCTTCTGCAGGCACACCCCCCATACGGTAACTGCCACTGAGTGTAGGAGTTATGCCTGCTCCATAGGACCCTGGCTATTTTCTTCTGCCTTTGCAACTGCTTCAGATTCAGTATCATTGGTGGTATTGTATTCTTGCTGCGTGGCTTCATTTACTTGGCTAACGAGCGTTTGGGCTGCTTGCATTTTCCAAATGGAGCGCTGAAGTGTTGCTGTCATTTTTATTTCGGACAAGGAAGAATGGCTTTGATAGCGTTGAATGATTTGATTGATATTCTCTGTTTGGGTTAAATAGTAAAATAATAATAATTTTTCATCTTCCATTAAATGATTATTGCGATTATATTGCATATAAAGATTTGGGCCTAGCTTCGCTTTTTGTGGGTAATGGTAAAATAGCTTCTTAAAAAAGTCGTGTAGATCATAAATTGGAGATGCAGTATAGGTTCGTTCAAAGTTTATAAGATAGCTATGGCCGCTTTCATCATATAACAAATGGCCTGGAGATAAATTTCCATGGCAGATTGCCACGCGGTCTTGCTTTTTTTCTTTAACAGCCTCAAACCAGTTCTCTAGATGCCGTAATGCCTCGTCTTCCATTCGTATGAGTTGCATAAAATACGTGCAAAATAGGAGTTCAAAAGGAGACATATATATTTTTCTTTCACATTTTTCAATAAAGCGTTCATAATCAAGTTTACGTTTATCAATTTTGATCTTAGATTTATCAAAAAAGTGCTGAAAATTAGATTGGTTTGCCGGCCCTTTTACCTCGGTTAAAGCATGAAGTCTGGCAGCTTCTTTCAATATGTCTCCATAGCTGTCCTCGTACCTCGCTTGGTTGTTTTCAATCCATGGCATTACATAATATTCCTTGTGATTATACCTAATAAGATAGTTTCCTTTTATTGTTTGATAAATCGGGATTACATGCCTATAGCCTTTCCCATGTAGGCTTTGTATCGTATTCATAAACTGAGTGCGCTGCTCTTCATTGAATTGCACCTGCTTTAATGCAAATATACCATTTTTGGTATATACTTTTTTTATTTTTCCAAAATCCTCGACATAATCTGGAATAATCTTATACCTTTTTAATATCCTCATATACGGTTGAATAGCTTGCTGTTGCAACATGAATCACCTCGCAGGATATCCCCTGAATAAGAGCTTTTTATTTAGAAAAAGAAAGGCTCCCCTATGGAAGCCTATTACTTTTCAACACCGGCATATTCAGGGATATAAAGAATCTGACCCTCTTTTATGACATCATCATTTAAACCATTTAGACGGATGATTTGATTTGCCGTAATGTCATAGGATTCAGCTATTGTCCCCAATGTTTCACCGCTTTGGACAATGCGAAGCCGTAATTTTGAAAAGTCCTCTTCCCCCTCAGCTGAAAGCATTTTTGTTAAATACAATGCATTTTCAGATCGTTTTAAGCGCTTAGGGGATTCCGCACGTGTTTCATCTTCTTCGACATATTCTCTTGTACCCGAAGTATTATACATGGTTTGTTGAGGTGAATATAAGCTTTTGGGATTCCAGCCTTGTTCTGCTAACTCAGAACGCCCTTTCATGCCTATGTTCGGAGAAAGCACCTTGTTGGAAACAATGTTAACCGGTACCTCTATTTCCGCTTCAGCCTCCTCTTCAGCTTCTGATACATCTAGTCGATTCGCAAATACAGCATGGTTCCCTGAGTATTCTTCTTTGTCTATGAAAGCCTCATCTTCAAAGGCGACCAAATTGTCCTCTGCCCGATTACTGATAGCAGTACCTTCACCATCTTCAGCAATGACATTCCTATTCAATACCTCAAGGTCTTCTTCCTCTACACTATTCGGATCCTTTCGAACCTCGGTTTGGAAGGATGGAAACTTATCCTCTTCCAATTTACCTTGACCCATCGTTGTTCTGTTTAGTGTATCAAACACACTTTGTCTTAGTGCAGCAAATTTTTCTTCTATATTGTCATTGTCCTCTTGATCATTGCTCGAGCCGCTAAGTGCTTGTTGTTCTTCTACAACAATATCTTCGTTTATAGCTGGTTGTCTCTCTTGCATTTGCTCCAGCTCTGCTGCTTGCTTACGAGCAGCCATTGAAGATTCTTTTTCATTTACAATGCCGCTGATACAAAGGTCAGCTTTCAATTCCAATCTGCCACGCTCAGGAATTTCATAATCAAATGCTTCTATCAGTACATATACATCCTCAAGACTGCGAATCCGATTGGTTGGAATCGTTATATCGATTGGGAAACGGTGCTTCATACTTTGAGTACCGCTCTCATTTACGACAACCTCATCGACTGTTCTATATATGGATGTATCACGAAGTGAAAAAATATCTAGATCTTCTTCTACAACAAGTGGATGATATTCCCCTGACAGAACTAATGACCCTCGTATTGAAATATAATCATCATGTTCCTGAACTGAAATTTCAGGATCTAATGACATCGCAAGTAAATCAGATACTTCCTGTCCTTTTTTAAACCATACAGATTCTTCTACTGTAAAACGAATAGAAGATGTTTGATTAGATGTCAATGAACTTCCTCCCCCTTCTTATTTAGAGGCTCTTCAAAAAGTAGCATCACCTTTCGAATCCATAAATTTACTATGACATTACAGATTTATGTGCGGATAGGTTTATTTATGCAAATAAATTTTGAAAATAAAAAAACCCCCACTTCCTCAAATATATGAGGAAGTAAGGGCTCTGTTTCTAATTTATTGGAAAACTATTTATTTTAATTTCGCAAAAGTCTCTTCAACTGCAGCAATTGTTTTTTCAATATCTTCATCTGTATGGGCAGTAGATAGAAAATAGGCTTCAAATTGTGAAGGTGGTAAAAATACACCTTGTTCAATCATTTCACGGTAATAATTCGCAAAAAGATCCAAATCAGCGCTCTTCGCTGTCTCAAAGTTCACAACCTTCTCGTTGGTAAAGAAGAAGCCCATCATTGCTCCGACACTATCGCAATAATGTGGAATATCATATTTCTCAGCAGCACGTCTCATACCTTCTAGGAGGCGATCTACCTTTTTCGTAAACTCATCATAGATTTCCGGCGTTAAACGTGACAAGGTTTCATACCCGGCTGTCATGGCCAGTGGGTTACCTGATAAGGTACCAGCTTGATAAATAGGGCCGCTTGGAGCAATTTGATTCATAATCTCAGCCTTACCGCCAAATGCTCCAACAGGAAGACCACCTCCGATTACTTTACCTAGGGTAGTTAAATCTGGAGCAACACCGAAATGTCCTTGGGCACAATTGTAGCCAACACGGAAGCCTGTCATAACCTCATCAAAAATTAAAAGAGCACCGTATTCAGTAGTAACTTCTCGAAGTCCCTCTAAAAATCCAGGAAGCGGCTTCACAAATCCCATATTTCCGGCCACAGGTTCAACAATGATGGCAGCGATATCTTTGCCATATTGTTCAAATACCTTACGAACACTATCAAGATCATTATAAGGCACTGTAATCGTATTTTTCGCAATGGATTCCGGTACCCCTGGACTATCTGGCAATCCTAACGTCGCCACTCCTGATCCTGCTTTAATTAACAAAGAATCCCCATGGCCGTGGTAGCAGCCTTCAAATTTCATAATCAAATTACGGCCGGTAAAACCACGGGCAAGGCGAAGGGCACTCATGGTAGCCTCCGTACCTGAGTTCACCATGCGCACAACTTCAATTGATGGTACACGCTCAATCACAAGCTGAGCTAACTTAGTCTCAAGTTCCGTTGGTGCACCAAAGCTAGTTCCGTTCTCTGCCACTTTTTTTAACGCCTCGATGATTTCATCATGAGCATGTCCTAGAATGAGGGGACCCCATGATAATACATAATCAATATATTCATTTCCATCAATATCATATAATTTGGAGCCTTTGCCGCGCTCCATAAAAATCGGATCCATGTGCACAGATTTAAAAGCACGAACAGGGCTGTTTACACCGCCAGGCATAATGCGAAGTGCTTCACTGTACGCTGCTTTGGATTTCTCAAAGCTTCTCATCATATCACTCCTATTTTTCTTCATTTATCCATGTAGCTACATCTTTTGCGAAATAAGTAATAATCAGGTCAGCACCTGCACGCTTCATGCTTGTTAAAAGTTCAAGCACGATTCTTTTTTCGTCAATCCAGCCGTTTTGGGCAGCTGCTTTGACCATTGCATATTCACCGCTGACATTATAAGCAACCATTGGGGCATTAAAGCGGTCCCTCACCTCACGCATGATATCCATATAGGATAACGCCGGTTTCACGATTAAGAAATCTGCACCCTCTTCAATATCAGACTGTGCTTCGCGTAATGCTTCCAAACGATTAGCTGGGTCCATTTGATAGGTTTTGCGGTCACCAAATTGCGGTGCACTTCCAGCCGCATCACGGAATGGTCCATAAAAAGCAGAAGCATATTTTACTGCATAAGACATGATCGGAATATGCTCAAAACCTGCCTCATCTAATCCTTTGCGAATGGCTGCCACAAATCCATCCATCATATTCGATGGAGCAATGATATCTGCACCTGCTTTTGCTTGGCTGACAGCTGTTTTTGCCAATAGTTTTAAGGAAGGATCATTTAAAACTTCTCCGTTTTCAATCACGCCACAATGACCATGATCAGTAAATTCACAAAGACAAGTATCAGCAACTACGATAAGCTCAGGAAACTTTTCCTTCACTTGTCTTGTAGCTTCTTGCACAATACCGTGGTTATGATAGGCACCTGTTCCTACTTCATCTTTTTCAGCTGGAATACCGAATAAAATAATGGACGGAATTCCAAGGTCTACAACAGTTTGCACTTCTTCATCAAGATTATCTAATGATAATTGATAAACACCTGGCATCGATTTTACTTCATTTTTTATATTATTGCCTTCTATTACAAAGATTGGATAAATGAGATCTTCTTTTCGTAAATATGTTTCACGCACCATGGAGCGTATGCCCTCACTTGCACGTAGGCGGCGATGACGTTTAAAATTTAGATCATTCATTTACAATTCCTCCTATTACATTCCTTTTTATTGAGTCGTGATGGCCTCCAACAACCCAGTAATCGTATAATCCTTAGCAACTATATGCACGTTCAAACCTGCATCAAGCGCTGTTTTTTCCGTAATGGGTCCGATACAGGCAATTTGTATAGAACCCATCCATTCCTGCCAGTTTGTACCTGCCAATAGTTCAATAAAATTTGTTACCGTACTGGAGCTTGCAAACGTAATAATATCAAGGGAGCGGCTTTCTAATAAATGTAAAAGTTCGGCCTGCTTCTCGATATTTAAAACAGTTTCATAGATGACAAGGTCTTCTACCTTCATCCCGTTTTCATCTAATTTCTCAGGTAAAAGGGATCTTGCAAGATTCCCTCGCGCGAGTAATACCGACTCGCCCGCCTTAAGTTCCGTCATCATTTTCTTAAGTAAATCCTCAGCAACAAAATGCGCTGGGACAAGATCGGCTTTCATTCCTTTTTGCTCCAAGGCTTGTAGTGTCTTTTTACCGACTACAGCAATTTTGGGCCGCTTTGCTTCTGAGAAGCTAATTTTAAATTCATCAAGAAAATGAAAAAAATACTCTACACCGTTCGTACTTGTAAATACAAGCCAATCATATGTGTCTATGCTTTGCAATGCCCGTTCAACTTGGCCCATATCCTTTGGCGGTTGTATTTTTATTAAAGGAATTTCAATTGGAATCCCACCATGCTCGGCAATTTTTTCTGAAAAAGATGCCGCTTGTTCTTTCGCACGTGTAACCAAAATTCTCTTGCCTTTTAATATGCTGCTAATAGCAGGCATTATCGATCATTCTCCTCTTTCACTTGCTCAATGATGGCCTTTGCACCCTTCTCAGTTAAGCGGCGTGCCGCTTCTTCCCCAAGTGCCTTGGCATCTGTACCAAGTAACTCTTCTTTCATAATCGTGTTACCATCCGGTGAAGCAACAAGAGCAATTAATTTAATTTGCTCATCTGCCAACGCTTCTGCATAGCCGGCAATCGGTACTTGACAACCGCCTTCCATTTTGTTCAAGAAAGCTCGTTCCGCAGCTACCGCTTTGGCGGTGTTTTCATCCTGCAGTTTATGTAAAAGATCTAATAGTTCAGCATCATCTTCACGGCATTCAATCGCGAGCGCACCTTGTCCAACTGCTGGTACACTTATATCAATATCTAAGTATTCCGTTACCGTATCTTCAGACCAGCCCATCCGAATAAGACCAGCAGCAGCTAAAATAATCGCATCAAAGCCTTCAGCAGGGTCTTCTAATTTAGCTAAACGAGTATCAATATTGCCGCGAATCCATTTAATTTCCAAATCTGGGCGATAAGCGAGTAGCTGTGCACTTCTTCTTAGGCTACTTGTCCCAACAACTGCACCTTCCGGCAAATCCTTTAATTTAACGTGTCCCTTTGATATAAAAGCATCTCGATGATCTTTGCGTAATGGAATACAGCCAATTGTGAAGCCAGGCGGTAAAACGGCAGGCATATCCTTCATGCTGTGCACTGCCATATCTATTTCTTTATCTAACATAGCTTGTTCTATTTCTTTAACAAAAAGGCCTTTCCCACCAACCTTTGAAAGGGTAACGTCGAGGATTTTATCACCTTTTGTAACAATCTTTTTGACTTCAAATTCAAATGGAAGCCCAAGGCCTTTCATTTGCTCGATAAACCAGTTTGTCTGTGTTAATGCAAGCTTACTCTGTCTCGAACCTACAATAATCTTTCGCATTATGTATTTTTTACCTCCATTGAAGAATCTATATAATTAATTACGCCACTGCTGAATAAAGTTACCCATACCAAAAGTGGAAACGGGACAAACTACCGAATAAGAAAAAGTTAATTAACAGAATCAAAAATGCCGCTAGATTCCATAAGGCAATCGTTTTCCCTTGCAGCCCTTTGGTAACGCGAACATACAAATAAACACTATAAGCTAATAAAACAGTAAATGACCCTAGTGCCTTTACATCATACCATTTAAAATCATCAAGTGAAATATAAGCCCAAACAACACCTAATATTAGTGATATTAACAACAGCGGTACCCCGCTCATGTTAAAGCTAAATGAAAGCCGATCAAGCTTTGTTAAATCCCCTAAACGTCGTAATCGTTTACCCCATTTTTTTCTCTTTATCATATGATATTGAAGGACATACATCATGGAAAAAATCGCTGAGAGAGAAAAAGCGCCATATGAAATAATCGCAATGGTGATGTGGATTACTAATAATTCAGACATAAGCTGTTCGGCTAAAACGTCTGGCTTATAGTCCACAGGGGCAAATAGATGCAGGGTCATAATGATGAAACCAAGTACATTTGTAAAAAAGACAATAAAATCAATTCGAAACACTTTATTAATAATCAAAGAAAAAGAAACTAAGACCCACGCATAAAAATAAAGGCCTTCGGAAATTGTGAGGATGGGAAAACGACCCATTTCAATCATTCTGGTAATCAAGAAAATAGATTGCAAAATCCACACAATAGCAAGCAACCAGAAGGCTGTTTTATTTGCCTTCCGGTTGTTTAGTAAAAAATCTATAAAATAGCCTAATACACTACATGCATATAATATTATCGTTACATCATAAATCCAACCATAATGAAAGGTAAGCATCCCTTTGAATCCTCTCTAAGATTGTTCTTTTTAGAGGAAATTAAATATTCTTCAATGAGTAGGCCCATTGTCTTTCTCTTTCAATGGGTATGACCACTTTTTCCTGCTTTTTCTGTGCATCTATTTCCTCTTGAACATCTTCCTCTATATCAAATATCTTCATAAACAGTTTTAAAGATTCTTCCGCATTTGGCTGTGAAGCTATTTCCTTCGCGCTATTGATTGGCTCTCGAAGCAATTGGTTAATGATGCTCTTCGTATGTTTATTTAATAATCTCTTTTCACGATCAGTTAAATTAGGCATTTTTCTTTCGATACTATCCATCGTCTCAGCTTGAATGGCAAGGGCACGTTTCCGTAGAGCCGAAATGATTGGCACTACCCCCAATGTTCCAAGCCAACTTTGGAATTCAGCCATTTGTACTTCAATCATTTTGCCAATTTTCAAAGCTGCTTTTTCACGTTCTGCCAAGTTCGCATCGACAACGCCTTGAAGATCATCAATATCATATAAGAACACATTTTCAAGTTCATCAAGTGCTGGGTCAAGGTCACGCGGTACAGCAATATCAACCATAAATAACGGGCGGCCTTTTCTTCTTTTCTCAACCTTGGCCATCATTTCTTTCGTAATGACAAAATCCTTTGAGCCAGTTGAACTAATTAAAATATCAGCATCAACTAGAGCCTGATTCAAATTCTCCATGGACTCTGCCTGGCCATGAAAACGATTTGCCAGTTCAACCGCCTTTTCGTATGTGCGGTTAATTACAGTTATATTAATAGCACCACTGCCATGAAGATTAATAGCCGCCAGTTCACCCATTTTACCAGCGCCAACAATAACAACATGTTTATTTTCTAGATGTCCAAATATTTTCTTCGCAAGCTCCACTGCAGCATAACTTACTGAGACAGCATTTTCACCGATTTCTGTTTCGTTATGTGCCCTTTTCGCAAGCGTAATGGCTTGTTTAAAAAGTTCATTAAAAATGGTGCCTGTTGTTTTCATTTCTTGAGCTAGTAAGAAGCTGTCACGAACTTGTCCAAGAATTTGTGTTTCACCTAATACCATTGAATCTAAACCGCATACAACACGGAAAAGATGGTCTATCGCTTCATCATTTTCATATATAGATAAGTATGGGGCGAATTCATCAATTTCACATTTAAACCAGTCCGCCAAAAAGGCCATAATATAGTACCGGCCCGTATGAATTTGCTCAACTACTGCATAAATTTCTGTTCGGTTACAAGTAGAAATAATGACATCTTCTAAAATACTTTTTTGCGCTCTAAGCTTCTTATGAGCTTCTTGAATCGTAGAAGAATCAAATGTTAATTTTTCTCTAATTTCCACTGGGGCCGTTTTATAATTCAAACCAACTTTTAGAACGTACATTTACTACTCCACCCCGCAATTAAAATCAATCAAGTCAGTGTAGGTATTTGTCGAAAAAATTCCAATACAACTATAATAACACATAAATTATGATTTTTTACTAAAAATTTATGAACAGTATATGAAAGCATTATGATATCATTAATTCATCTTCAATAGGTAAATGAATCCAAAAGCAAAATATCGACATATTCATAGTTCTAAATTTATCTTATCAAAAATAAACAGGATTAATCAAGTGCGGGACGGGGGGACAGGCACCTTGTCCCAAGGAGTGTGTAATTTTCTATTATGAAAAGACAAGGCTTTTTTCTTGGTGTGATTTTAATAGGTTTGGGCGTTTACTTCCTTATGGACCAATTAAACATACCCGTTATGCATAAGCTTTTTACATGGCCAACATTACTATTAATTATTGGTATTGCTTTCCTTCTACAAGTTTATGTTGCCCATGATCGGCAAAGTATATTTCCAGGAGTCATCTTAACCGGACTTGGCATTCATTTCCACGGACGGGAGCTTTTCTCTTTTTGGCCGGATCATTGGGCGATTTATACGCTCATTGTCGGTATAGCATTCATCGCCCAGCATCAAAGGATTCTAGGAATATTATTAGTAGTGATTTCGCTTTTAGGGTTATTTTATGATGGCGTGATTGGTTGGCTTTCGTATATTAGTGAAGCAGTAGGGTGGTTAGTTCATTTTTGGCCGGTATTATTGATTCTTCTCGGTGTTTATATCTTAGTTAAGAAAAAATAGTGGGACAGGGGGACAGGCACCTTGTCCCACATCTAATCCCAGTCCATTCTTCGGTAATAAAAACGGAGGGACAAGGTGCCTGTCCCCCTGTCCCTCTTAGTGCATAAAGTGTTGGATGGCTGCCCATGCATCATCCTTCCCCTTGCCTGTTTCTGCTGAAAAGACAATCACTGGGTCACTTTCATCAGCATCCAACGTTTCTTTTACAACTTTAAGGTGTTTTTCCCATTTTCCCTTTGGAATTTTATCAGCCTTTGTTGCAATAAGAATCACAGGGATTTCATAATGCTTGCAAAAGCTGTACATCAATTTATCATCTTCCGTTGGCTTGTGGCGGAGATCCACAATTTGAACCACCGCACGAAGCTTATCACTTGTTGTTAAATATGTTTCAATCATTTTTCCCCAAGCTTCCCGGTCCTTTTTCGAAACCTTGGCGAAACCATAGCCAGGAACATCAACAAAATAAAGCGCATCATTAATATTATAAAAATTTAGCGTTTGCGTTTTTCCTGGCTTCGAGGAAGTACGCGCCAAGTTTTTGCGGTTTAGCATTTTATTAATAAATGATGACTTTCCGACATTGGAACGTCCTGCCAACGCGAAGTTTGGCAATGGGTCATTTGGATATTGTTCAGGCTTTACTGCGCTGATCACAATCTCTGCTTTTGTTACTTTCATTTTTCCTCTCCCGCTAAAGCATGTTCTAACACTTCGTCTAAGTGCTCAACTGGTATAAACGTAAGGTCATTTCTTACACTCTCAGGAATATCCTCTAAATCCTTTTCATTTTCACTTGGTATAATGATGGTTTTTAAACCTGCACGATGGGCAGCGAGAGTCTTCTCTTTTAAACCGCCTATTGGCAGGACCCTTCCTCTAAGTGTAATTTCACCAGTCATTCCAACTTCTTTACGGACCGCCCGACCAGTTAAAGCTGACACAAGTGCAGTAGCCATCGTGATTCCCGCTGAAGGTCCATCCTTTGGAATCGCACCTTCTGGAACATGGATATGAATATCATTTTTCTCATGAAAATCCGGATCGATATTAAGTTCACTAGCTCTTGAACGGATATAACTAAACGCTGCTTGTGCCGATTCTTTCATGACATCACCGAGCTTACCGGTCAATGTCAATTTACCTTTTCCTGGTACGACAGATACCTCTATTGAGAGGGTATCACCACCCGCTGTTGTATAAGCAAGGCCTGTCGCCGCACCCACTTGGTCTTGTATTTCTGCATGACCATAACGAAATCTCGGTTTACCAAGAAATTCTTCAAGATTTTTATCTGTAATAATAATCCTCTTTCGATCTTCAGAAACGATGATTTTGGCAGCTTTTCGGCATAAATTAGCAATTTGCCGTTCTAAACCCCGTACACCTGCTTCACGAGTGTATGTACGAATCACTTTTAGTAATGCATCGTCACGAATTTGCAATTTTCCTTTTTCCAGTCCGTGTTCTTTTACTTGTTTTGGAAAAAGATGATCCTTGGCAATATGCAATTTTTCCACTTCAGTATACCCGGCAATCGAAATAACTTCCATGCGGTCTAACAACGGACCAGGGATTGTACCGATATTATTTGCCGTTGCTATAAACATAACCTTTGAAAGATCATAGGTTTCCTCAATATAATGATCACTAAAATTCGCATTTTGTTCAGGGTCCAGAACCTCCAACATGGCGGAAGAAGGATCGCCGCGAAAATCGTTGGACATTTTATCAATTTCATCAAGTAAAAATACCGGATTGATTGTTCCAGCTTTTTTCATTCCTTGAATAATTCTACCTGGCATTGCCCCTACATAAGTCCTACGATGGCCCCGAATTTCTGCCTCATCACGGACACCACCAAGAGAAACTCGGACAAAGTTCCTCCCCAATGCTCTTGAGATTGACCGCGCTAATGACGTTTTACCAACCCCTGGCGGACCAACCAAACAAAGAATTGGGCCTTTTAAAGATTTTGTCAGCTTCTGAACGGCAAGATATTCTAAAACTCGTTCTTTCACTTTTTCCAATCCATAATGGTCAGTATCCAACACTTTTTCAGCGTTATGGATATCTAAATTATCAGTCGTTTCTTTATGCCATGGCAGTGCCAGCAGCCAATCAATATAAGTACGGATGACGGAACTTTCAGCGGAACTCGCTGGTATTTTTTCAAAGCGGTCTACCTCTTTTAAGGCTGTTTCTTTTACACGGTCAGGCATCCCGGCATTTACAATTTTTTCTTTAAATGTTTCAACTTCACCGGATTTTCCTTCTTTATCCCCTAATTCCTTCTGAATCGCCTTCATTTGCTCTCGGAGGTAGTATTCCTTTTGTGTTCGTTCAATGGAACGTTTGACACGTTGACCAATTTTCTTTTCAAGATTTAGAATTTCTTTTTCATTATTAATGAAGACGATCATTTTTTCGAGACGTTCTTTTACATCCATTGTCTCTAGTATGTCTTGCTTTTCCTTTATTTTCAATGAAAGATGTGAAGCGATAATGTCAGCCATTCTTCCTGGGCCTTCAATATCGGCAACAGAAGCATAAGTTTCTGCTGTTATTTTTTTCGATAGCTTTATGTATTGTTCGAATTGGCTAAGCAAAGTTCTCATCAGTGCTCTTTCTTCAGACGTTGCTTCTTCGACCTCTTCAATCTTTTCAATTTTAACTAAGAATGCCTCATCATCTTCGATATACTGTAAAATTCTTGCTCTATTTATTCCTTCAACAAGAACACGAATGGTTCCATTCGGAAGCTTAAGCATTTGTTTCACTCTTGAAAGAGTACCTACTTCAAAAATGTCTTCTTCCGACGGGTCATTTATACCTACTTCTTTTTGAGTGGCAAGACAAATTAAGTGATCATCCACCATCGCCTTTTCAAGTGCCTGAACTGACTTTTCTCGCCCAACATCCAAATGAATTACCATCGTTGGATATACGAGTAAACCACGCAACGGAAGGAGGGGGACGATCATCTCTCTATTATTCGTCATTTTATTTTACCTCCAAAATGTCAAACTACAAACCTCTGAATCAAATGCGCCTTGGCGTATTTACGAGTTAGACCTTTGTACAATTCTATCTTATTTAGCGAACAATTGTCTATTGATAAGTCGTGACTAATGAAAAATTCAAAAAATATTTAACAAAAATGTCACCGGGATTACCATAATCTAAGGCTGCCCACTCCGGATCAGCCTCAGACAATCATGATTAAAAAGAAGAAAGAAGCATCGTTCATTCTAAATCGATGCAGGCGGTGGATTTAACTCTGCACTTGAAGCTGGGACGGCTTCGTTATACTGTACACTGTTCTCGAGATTTTCGAAATGTGGAAATATGCTAGAAAATACATCATCCAAATGTATGACTGGAATAACCTCAATACCCTCGATTTCATCAAGAATCCTTTGATAATTTTCCTTCGGGATAAACACTTTTTTCGCACCTGCTTTTTTAGCGGCCCTAACCTTGGCGAATACACCGCCGACAGGCTTAACATTTCCATGGACACTGATTTCACCGGTAAATGCAATCGTATTATCAACCGGTTGCTTATAAATGGCGGAAAAAATAGCGGTAGCCATAGCAACTCCTGCGGAAGGTCCATCAACTGGTACGCCCCCCGGAAAATTCACATGGATATCATACTCTGATGCTTTGACGCCCATTGACCGAAGTACTGTTACAACATTTTCAATAGAACCTTTAGCCATACTTTTCCGTCTGATTGACTTCCCTTGGTTGCCAATGCTTTCTTCTTCAACAATGCCGGTAATATTGATAGAGCCCTTTTCTTGAGCCGCCATGACAGATACTTCAATTTCCAGCAACGCCCCCATATTCGGGCCGAATACGGCTAGTCCATTTACCAAACCAACCTTCGGCGCTTCATGAATTTTCTTTTCATACCGTGGTGACAATTGACTAGAATGGATCACCCACTCAATTTCTCGTTCTGAAATTTCATTTTTGTTCTCCGAAATTGCAAGCCCTGCGGCAATTTGCATTAAATTTACGGCTTCGCGGCCATTTTTCGCATACTTGGCGACAATTTCAATGCCTTGCTCTGAGACTGCCAGCTTCACCTTATTGGCTGCATTTCTGGCCACCTTGGCAATCTCCTCAGGCTCTAATTCACGGAAAAACACTTCCAGACACCTGGACCGAATGGCCGGCGGAATCTCATCTGGCGTTCTTGTCGTCGCACCAATCATCCGGAAATCTGCCGGCAGGCCGTTCTTGAAAATATCATGAATATGGGCTGGTATTTGTTGATTTTCCGCACTGTAGTAGGCACTTTCCAAAAATACCTTCCGATCCTCTAGTACCTTTAAAAGCTTGTTCATTTGAATGGGATGGAGTTCACCAATCTCATCAATAAAAAGAATTCCACCATGGGCATTTGTAACAGCCCCTTGCTTTGGCTGCGGAATGCCGGCTTGGCCCATCGCCCCGGCACCTTGATAAATGGGGTCATGCACTGATCCGATTAAAGGATCGGCAATTCCCCTTTCATCAAAGCGTGCAGTCGTTGCATCCAGTTCAATAAAAACTGCATCTTCTTTAAAAGGTGTTTGCTTTTGTTTTTTTGCTTCTTCAAGAACTAATCTTGCCGCTGCAGTCTTTCCGACACCAGGGGGTCCATAAATAATGACATGCTGTGGATTCGGACCACAAATGGCCGCACGCAAGGCTCTTATTCCATCTTCTTGGCCAATGACATCTTTAAATGATGTCGGTCTTACTTTTTCTGCAAGTGGTTCAGATAATTTTATGGAACGCAGTTTTTGAAGTTCTTCCATTTCTTTTTTCGATTCTCTATCAATGGAAACCTTTTGTGTCCTTTGATTACGTAAAAGATTCCAGAAATATAGCCCAATGATGATTCCAAAGAAAAGTTGCACGAACAATGCAATAGATGTCCAATCCATATTTTACCTCCTGCATTTTATATATTGATGTATTATGTATTTGGATACTTAATTGCTAGTATCTCCGTGCTTTGGATGCAATAAACAAGATTTCTCTCTAAAAACGAAGTGGAAAATATGGGTAAATACTTCAGTTTGATGGTTAAGCAATTTTGAAGAAAAAAAAAGGCCTCCCGATTTTAGCAGGAGAGCCTCTTTGTATTATGCACTTTCACGTGGTGTTTCTTTTTCCGTTTCAAACTCAATTACTTTGCCGTCCTTCAGATGAAGGCGTGCCCCTTCTTTTTCAAGAACTGTAGCTGCAGTAATCAAGCACTTATCAATATCTTCTCTTGATGGAAGATCATACATCACATCAAGCATAATACTTTCAATGATGGAGCGAAGACCGCGTGCGCCTGTTTTTCTTTCAATCGCACGTTTTGCAATTTCACGTAAAGCGTCTTCTTCGAATTCCAGTTCTACATTATCCAATTCAAGCATCTTTTGATACTGCTTGATTAATGCATTTTTCGGTTTCGTTAAAATTTCAACCAATGCATCTTCGTCTAATTGCTCTAGAGTAGCAATGACAGGCAAACGTCCAATAAATTCAGGTATTAACCCAAAACGTAAAAGGTCTTCAGGTAATACTTTTGTAAGAAGATCTTTTTGTGGTATATCCTCTTGTTTCGTTTCTGTACCAAAACCGATGACCTTTTTACCAAGACGTCTTTTAATAATTTGCTCAATACCATCAAAGGCACCGCCGCATATAAATAGTATGTTTGTTGTATCAATTTGTATAAATTCCTGATGTGGATGTTTGCGTCCACCTTGTGGAGGTACGCTGGCAACTGTGCCCTCTAATATTTTCAACAACGCTTGTTGTACACCTTCGCCGGATACATCTCGTGTAATCGAAGGATTTTCTGATTTGCGGGCTACCTTGTCAATTTCATCGATATAAATAATACCTTTTTCAGCCTTTTCAACATCATAATCAGCGGCTTGAATTAATTTAAGCAGGATATTCTCTACATCCTCACCTACATAACCTGCCTCTGTTAGAGATGTTGCATCTGCAATGGCAAATGGCACATTTAGAATTCTTGCCAACGTCTGCGCCAATAAAGTTTTACCGCTACCAGTTGGCCCAATCATGACAATATTACTTTTTGAAAGTTCCACATCATCAATCTTACTATTAGAATTTATACGCTTGTAATGATTATAAACGGCAACTGATAAAGACTTCTTTGCTTCATCTTGTCCGATAACGTAATCATTAAGAATGTCACGGATTTCCTTTGGCTTCGGTACATCTTTAAATTCAACTTCCTCTTCTGACCCAAGCTCTTCCTCCACAATTTCTGTACAAAGCTCAATGCACTCATCACATATATATACGCCTGGTCCAGCAACTAGCTTTCGTACTTGATCTTGTGTTTTCCCACAAAAAGAACACTTTAGCTGCCCTTTTTCATCATTAAACTTAAACATACATTCACCCCTAACTGTATTTCATAACCGCTCAGTCTAAGCTGTCATTTTCTTTTCGATTTCTTCCTACCAATTATGTACTGAGATTTTACCACAGATTGGTACAAAACTGTTAATAATACGCCTCAGCAAATTTATGTACTGCCTTTTCTATGTATATGTATGTATCCTTAAAAAAATTAAACCCAATCCGTAAATTCGATTCATCCCTCCCTTTGTTTTAATTTATTATAACCAAATTCGAGCACCATTAGTAAAGTGACAAAAAAATGGCATTCAGAAATTGGTATCTATATTGTAAAACAAGGCACGATGCACTCGTGCCTTGTTTTACCTGTTCTATATATTATGCACTAACTTTGCTATTCTCGACAAGAAAATCGATTGCTTTTTTGAATTTCAAATCTTCTGCTACATAATTGTTAGCACCAAACATCTTCTTAACATCCTCTACAGATGTTTGATACATTTGGGCAATATTCTCATATTCTGCATTTAAATCATCTTCAGATACTTCGATGTTTTCTGCAGCGACGATTGCTTCTAATACAAGATTTGTTTTTACACGTTTTTCTGCATCAGCTTGCATTTGCTCACGTAATGCTGCTTCATCTTGACCAGAGAATTGGTAGTAAAGTTCTAGGTTTAGACCTTGCATTTGAATGCGTTGCTCAAATTCCTTTAACATACGATCAACTTCTGATTTAACCATTGCTTCTGGAATATCAACAGTTGCATTGTCAACTGCTTTTGTAATGACAGCATCTTCTTTTGCATGCATTGCTTGATGTTCTTTATCAGCTTGAATTTTTTCTTTAAGTTTTGCCTTAAGCTCATCTAAAGATTCAACTTCATCATCAACATCTTTAGCAAACTCATCATCTAGCTCTGGAAGCTCTTTATATTTAATTTCATGAAGATTTACTTTGAAAACAGCAGGCTTTCCTGCTAAATCAGCTGCATGATATTCTTCTGGGAATGTAACATTTACATCCTTTTCTTCTCCAGCCTTCATGCCAACGATTTGGTCTTCAAAGCCTGGAATGAATTGACCAGAACCAATTACAAGACTGTAGTTATCAGCTTGACCGCCTTCAAATGCTTCACCATCAACAAAACCTTCAAAGTCGATTACAACTGTATCGCCATCTTCAACAGCACCATCTTCTTTTACAACTAATTCAGCATTTTTTTCTTGGAGTCTTTTTAATTCTTCTTCAACATCTTCGTCTGTAACAGTTGTATCTTGCGCTTCAACTTCAAGGCCTTTGTAGTCGCCTAATTGTACTTCCGGCTTAACAGTAACTGTTGCTGTGAAAATCATTGATTTACCTTTTTCCATTTGTTGAACATCAATTTCCGGATAATCAACAGGCTCAATACCAGTTTCATCAATTGCTTTGCTATATGCATCTGGAAGCATTACATCTAAAGCATCTTGATAAAGTGACTCAACACCAAAGCGTTGTTCAAACATTTTACGTGGCACTTTTCCTTTACGGAAGCCAGGTACGTTAACCTTATTTACAACCTTCTTAAATGCTTTGTCTAAAGCAACATTTACTGTTTCAGCGTCAACTTCAATTGTTAAAACGCCTTGATTACCTTCTAATTTTTCCCATTTTGTAGACATTTATATTTCCCTCCAACATAATATTTCTGTTTTAAAGCTATGTCAAAAAAGTTACTGATCAGGGTCAGTTATGTATAAAAGACACTATTACAACCATTACATTATACACATAGAAAAGATAACTTACAATAATTGTGTACATTCTTTTTATGGAAACATTTATCATTCCCCATTAAAAATAACACCCGAGATTCTTTCCACATCCATAATCTGTTGACAAGAGCTCTCTATTTGCTCAATATCAACGCTGTAAAGATCCACTAATTCACTATCTGAAATTTCAATTCCAAACAGCTGGTGGCCAAATTTATGTAAGGCCCCCGCCCATACCTTTACCTCTAACGGCTCAGGTAGAAATGGGAATAAAACGAATAAAAACCGCTCCCATACTTCTTTTACCGATTCATATAAAGTAGGATTTTCATGGCTAAGGATATCCTCTACTTTATTTAATACTTGAATCGTAAACGGCTGTTCAAAAATATTGACGACAGTTTTCGGATTTACCTTAACGATACGATCAAATTTATGAACAACAACCACATCATCGATCTCTTTTTCCATTAATAATTGCAGTACCATTGACTGAATAATCGGATGTGTATAGTGATCTGCCAGTACATCTCTTACATCTTGCATGATTTCATTAAGTGTTTCAGCTTTTCTTAAATCTTGAATAGCTTGGAACTGCTCGCTCATAGTGCCGTTTACTAATTGTTGTCCTAAAGCCTGTACCTTTGGTGCTGGCTCATTTTGGCTTATAGTATTAAGTCGATGTTCACTGCTTTTTCTCGAAAACTCTAGTAAATGAAAGAGTTCTCCAGCAAGATGTTCTGGGACTTTTTCTTCTTCAAAAAGTGCCTCTAATATCGAAACGACTTGATCATATTCACTAAGCTGAATTAAAATCGTGATATAGATTTGCAAAACATTATAGTAATCACCGACATCCTGCTGCAATAACTGTTCACACTTATTCTTCGCATCTTCATACAACCCTAACTCCAGCAGGCAGACGACAATTCCCACTTCTACTTCCGGATAACCCTCGTTGTAGGTGGTGAATTGGTGAAAAATCTGCAAGGCCTCTTTATATCGCTTTTCTTTCAAGGCCTCCATCCCTTTATCTAATAGCCGATTCTCCAAATTAGGAAAGGGAATGACATTGCTATTCTTGCTATTATTATTTCTCTTTTTTTTCATATACTCGCCCCAATACAGGGTAATATTTTGTATTTTAGTTTAGCAAGTTTTTGTTGTAAATACAAATTTGAAACAAGGGCAGGGACAAGGGGACAGGTACCTTGTCCCGCAAGATAAATTTATGGCCTTGGAATTCGCGCAAAATAGAGCAGGGACAAGGTACCTGTCCCCTTGTCCCTCTTTGCTATTTTGCCTCGTAGGCAGCAATAGCCTCATCATATTTTAATGTTACATCAATTTCGTCCCAACCGTTCATTAGCATCTCTTTCCAATATGGATCGATTTCGAATGAATGTTGTTTGTCACCATCGATGATTACTTGATTTTTAAGATCTACTGTTAATTCAAAGTCTGCTGCATTTGACTTTTCTAACAATTCCTTCACGATAGATTCATCCAAACGTATTGGCAGCATGCCATTTTTTAAGCAGTTGTTATAGAAAATATCTGCAAATGATGGAGCGATGACAACTTGAAATCCATAATCATTTAATGCCCACGGGGCATGCTCCCTAGATGACCCGCAGCCAAAGTTATGACCGGCAACGAGAATTGATGCACCTTTATTTTCTGGACGATTTAATTCAAAACTATCATTATCAGTTCCATCATTGTTATAACGCCAATCATTAAATAAGAACTTCCCAAACCCTGTTCTCTCAATTCTTTTTAGAAATTGTTTTGGAATAATTTGGTCTGTATCAACATTAACACGGTCAAGACCCGCTACTTTCCCTGTATGAATTGTAATTGCTTCCATTTTAAAAATCCTCCCTTCGCCCTTACTTCACTGTTTCTTTCAAAAATAAGCGTACATCTACAAAATGTCCTGCAATCGCAGCCGCAGCAGCCATTTCCGGGCTGACAAGATGTGTTCTTGATCCTTTACCTTGGCGGCCTTCAAAATTGCGGTTTGAAGTGGAAGCACAGCGTTCCTTTTCAGGTACTGTATCAGGATTCATACCTAAGCACATACTGCAGCCTGCTTCACGCCATTCAAAACCAGCCTCAAGGAAAATTTTATCCAAACCTTCTGCCTCTGCTTGCAATTTTATCTTTTGTGAGCCTGGAACAACCAATGCTCGTACACCTGGAGCCACTTTACGGCCTTTTACAACCTTTGCAGCGGCTTTTAAATCACTTAAGCGTGAGTTTGTACATGATCCAATAAAGACGTGTTGGATAGGAACTTCAGTCATCGGAACACCCGGTTCAAGTCCCATATAGGCCAAGGCTTGTCGGACCGCTTTTTGGTCTGATTCTTTCTCGAAGTCCTCTGGAGATGGAACTGGTTCGTTCACTGAAATACCCATGGAAGGATTTGTACCCCATGTTACTTGTGGCTCGATATCCTCACCCTTCATTGTAACAACTTTGTCGTATGTTGCACCTTCATCCGTGGCAAGAGCTAACCATTTTTCAGCAGCCTTATCAAACTCTTCCCCTTGTGGCACGTATTTTCTTCCTTTTAAATAATGAATGGTTGTTTGATCAGGGCTGATTAATCCAGCTTTTGCTCCAGCTTCAATCGACATATTACAGATTGTCATTCTTTCTTCCATTGTCATATTGCGGATGACGTCGCCAGTATATTCAATGATATGGCTCGTACCAAAGTTCACACCATATTTAGCGATGAATGCCAGAATCACGTCTTTTGCCGTTACACCTGGCTGCAATTCACCTGTGATTTCTACTTTCAGCGTTTTTGGCTTTACTTGCCATAATGACTGTGTTGCCATTACATGTTCTACTTCACTTGTGCCGATACCGAACGCTAATGCACCGAAAGCACCATGTGTAGCTGTATGGCTATCACCGCATACAATCGTTTTTCCAGGCTGGGTTAGGCCAAGCTCTGGACCAATTACATGGACAATACCTTGATCAGGGCTATTTAAATCAGCAATTTCAACACCGAATGCCTCACAGTTTTCACTTAATGTATCAATCTGCTTTTTGGCAATTTCATCTTTAATTGTAAACTTATTATCGGTTGGCACGTTATGATCCATTGTTGCAAATGTTAAGTCTGGCCGTCTTAGTTTGCGGTTTTTAAGACGAAGACCTTCAAATGCCTGCGGTGATGTTACCTCATGGACTAAGTGCAAATCGATATATAATAAAGAAGGCTTACCTTGTTCAGATACGACTTCATGTGCTTCCCAAACTTTTTCAATAATCGTTTTTGGCGTCCCCATATTAATCCTCCTCTTATTCTGTGTACGAAGTTAAAAATAGATGCCAGCCGTTAAGCTTTGGCTGACATCGGTTTTGCCTTGCAAATTTCTTTTATTTCATTAATCACTTGTACAACCATTTCTGTAGTTGTTAATAGTGTTGTATTTTCTTCTGCAATATCTGCTGTTCTATATCCTTTTTCTAATACTTGATTAACAGCTTGTTCGATTGTATCGCCTTCTTCAATTAGGTTAAAGGCATACTTCAACATCATCGCAGTTGATAAAATTGTTGCTAATGGATTTGCTTTATTTTGTCCAGCAATATCTGGTGCAGAGCCATGGGCAGGCTCGTAAAGTCCAGGTCCATCAGCTGAAAGGCTTGCAGATGATAACATTCCTAGTGATCCCGTCAACATGGAAGCCTCGTCGCTCAAAATATCGCCAAACATGTTTTCAGTTACCATGACGTCAAACTGTTTTGGATTACGAATCAACTGCATCGCTGCATTATCAACAAGCATATGTTCGAGATTTACCTCCGGATAGTCCTTTGCGACCTGGTTAGCAATTTCTCGCCATACTCTGCTTGATTCTAGGACATTAGCTTTATCTACAGATATAACTTTTTTACCGCGAATCATTGCAAGTTCAAACGCTTTCCGAATAATTCTTTCGATTTCATCATTTGTATAAGAAAGCGTATCAACAACAAGCTTTTGGCCATTTTCCTCTCTACGTTCTCTAGGAGAACCGAAATAAATGCCGCCTGTTAATTCTCTAACAATCATTAAATCAACGCCGTCGATTACTTCTTTCTTTAATGCTGAAGCGTCTGAAAGACTAGGAAACGCTTGAACTGGTCTTAAATTCGCAAAAAGGCCTAGCTCCTTGCGGATAGCGAGTAATCCTGCTTCAGGGCGTAATGCTGGCGGATTTTGGTCCCATTTTGGGCCACCAACTGCTCCAAGCAAAATCGCGTCACTGCCTTTACAAAGATCAATAGTGGCTGTCGGCAGCGGAGTACCATCAGCATCAATTGCCACACCACCAATTCTCCCCATTTCAAACACAAATTCATGGCCGAACTGTTCAGCAACAGCTTCTAAGACCTCAATAGCCCCTGCTACTATTTCTTTACCGATTCCATCTCCAGGTAGTACTGCAATCTTTTTTTTCAAAAATGATCCTCCTCTCAACACTTTCACGAAAGCTATGGCCTTATTCGGTCCATAGCCTTCGTTTCATCAAGCAATCAAGCATTCAAAACTACTTTTCTATTTCACAACATTTTGCATTTCTTCACGATATTGCTTTTGCAATAAAATCCGGTTTACAGCGTTGATATAAGCTTTTGCTGATGCCTCTAATACGTCTTGTGCTGTACCTCTACCACTAGATGTCATTTCTTGGAACTTAATTTTCACAAATACTTCAGCTAAGGCATCTCTTCCGCCAGTATTCGATTGAATGCGGTAGTCATCGAGACGAACCTCTTCACCAATAATTCTTTCTAGCGTATTATAAATAGCTTCTACACTACCAGAACCGGTGCATGCTTCATGTACTTCTTCACCATCTGGTGTTTTCATCGCTATTGTAGCCGTTGTCACTTGGTGTGTAACATATTGAACTTGAAGAGTTTTTAGCTCGTAAAACTTCACAGAGCTGCCAAGCTTTTCTTCATACATAAGGGCAATTAAATCATCATCCGTGATTTCTTTCTTTTTATCTGCCAACTCTTTAAAGGAAACAAATAAACTATTAATTTCATCAGTTGATAAATTATAGCCAAGCTCCTCCATACGATTGCGGAAGGCATGACGGCCTGAATGCTTGCCAAGCACCATATCATTGGAAGCAACACCGACAAGTTCTGGGGAGATAATTTCATATGTTGATTTTTCTTTTAAAACACCGTCTTGGTGGATGCCTGATTCATGGGCGAACGCATTTTTTCCAACGACCGCTTTATTTGGAGGGACCATTACACCAGTAAGCTTACTTACTAAGTTACTAGTTTTCTTAATTTGCTGCAGATTTAAGCCTGTTTTTGCTTGATAAAAATCATTGCGGATATGAAGTGCCACACCGATTTCTTCTAGCGCAGCATTTCCTGCTCTCTCGCCTATGCCGTTGATTGTACATTCAACTTGACCAGCACCATGCTCAACAGCTGACAAAGAATTTGCTACCGCCATCCCTAAATCATCATGACAATGTGTTGAAAGAATCGCTTTACCAATATTAGGGACATTTTCTTTTAAATAGGTAAAAATTTGACCGTATTCTTTTGGTGTTGTATAGCCGACTGTATCAGGAATATTAATAACTGTAGCTCCTGCATCAATGACTGCTTTTACGATTTCTGCCAAGAATGGCAACTCAGTTCTTGTAGCATCCTCTGCCGAAAACTGAATAATCGGAAATTTCTGAGCCGCATATTTTACAGAATCAACAGCTGTTTGCAGAACTTGTTCTGGTGTCATTTTTAACTTATATTGCATATGGATAGGTGAAGTAGCGATAAATAAGTGGAGTCTTGGTTCTGCTCCGCCCTTAAGCGCATCCCATGAAATATCAATATCTTTCATGTTGGAACGGGAAAGGCCAGTCACTGAACAATTTCTGATTGTGTCAGCAATTTCCTTAACCGCACGGAAATCACCTTTTGAAGAAGCCGGAAACCCGGCTTCTATAATATCTACACCTAAACGTTCAAGCTGACGTGCAACTTCCATTTTTTCTGAGTGGTTAAGATTAATTCCTGCTGACTGCTCACCATCACGAAGTGTTGTATCAAATATATTAATTTTTCGCACTAGTGACCACTTCCTTTGGTTTTCTTGGTTTTACAAACGGCATCATTTCACGAAGCTCTGCACCAACCTTTTCAATTAGATGATCATTTTCAGATCTCTTGATCGCATTATACTCTGGACGGCCTAATTGGTTTTCTAAGATCCAGCCTTTTGCAAATCTACCTTTTTGAATATCTGTTAATACATCTTTCATACGACCTTTAACACTTGCATCAATTACACGTGGACCTGATACGAAGTCGCCCCATTCTGCTGTATCAGAGATGGAATAGCGCATATTTGCAAGTCCGCCTTCGTACATTAAGTCAACGATTAATTTTAATTCATGTAAGCATTCGAAATAAGCAACTTCAGGTTGGTATCCAGCTTCAACTAATGTTTCGAAACCAGCTTTTACTAATGCTGTAGTACCACCGCAAAGAACGGCTTGCTCACCGAAAAGGTCTGTTTCAGTTTCTTCTTTAAATGTAGTTTCTAGAACACCTGCACGAGTTGCACCGATTTGTTTAGCGTAAGCTAATGCAAGCTCTCTTGCATCACCTGTTGCATCTTGATAGATTGCGAATAATGCTGGTACTCCTGCTCCTTCAGTATAAGTACGACGAACTAGGTGTCCTGGTCCTTTTGGTGCTACTAGGAATACGTTAACGTCCGCGGGTGGTGTAATTTGACCGAAATGAATGTTAAAACCATGGGCAAATACTAATGATTTACCTGCTGTTAAACCTGATTTAATTTCTTCATTATATACTTTTGGCTGATGCTCATCTGGTAAAAGAATCATAATGATGTCAGCTGCTTCAGCTGCTTCTTTAACTGTTAATACTGTATGGCCATCAGCTTTTGCAGCTTCTGCTGATTTTCCTGGGCGAATACCAACTACTACATCAACGCCGCTTTCTTTTAAGTTAAGAGCATGTGCATGACCTTGTGAGCCATATCCAATGATTGCAACCTTTTTCCCATTTAATACTGCTTCATTTGCATCTCCGTTATAATATACCTTTGCCATGTAAAATCTCTCCTTAATATTGGTTATAATTTTTTTAGTTTATTTAATAATTTTCATTATTCTTAATTTGATAGTGATACTTGTTTACCATCCTGGATTGTGTTCTTTTTTGAACCACGTGTAAAAGCTGTTGTTCCAGTTCTAGCAATTTCCTTTATACCATAAGGTCGAAGGAGCTCAATTAAGGCTTCAATTTTTTGACTATCACCTGTGACTTGAACAACTAGTGAATCACGGCTAACGTCAACAATGCTTGCTCTAAACGGATCAATGATTCCTGTTAACTCATTTCGAGTTTGCGTGTTGCTTACTACCTTAATTAACGCTAACTCTCTTTCAATCTTCGGTTGGTCGGTAATGTCTTGAACTTTAATGACATCAATTTGCTTATTTAATTGCTTTGTAAGTTGTTCTGCTCTTGCTTCATCATCAACATTTACAACAAATGTCATTCTTGAAATTGATGGATTTTCTGTAACTCCAACAGTGATGCTTTCAATATTATAGTCCCTTCTTGTAAATAAGCCTGTAATTCGGTTGAGAACGCCTGGATGGTTATTTACTGTTGCTGTTACGATTCTTTTCATTGTTTCACCCCTACCATTTCATGAATTCCTTTTCCTGGTGCAACCATAGGATAAACCTTTTCCATTGGTGCAACGCGGAAATCCAATAGAACTGGACCATTATGATCAAAAGCTTCTTTTAAAACAGCTTTTGCTTCCTCTTCATTTGTTGCTCTTAATCCTTTAACTCCATATGCTTCAGCTAATTTAACAAAATCAGGCTGCTCAGGAATTAATGATTGGGAATAACGTTCTTCATAGAAAAGCTCTTGCCATTGGCGTACCATGCCCAATGCCTTGTTGTTGACGATAATAACTTTTACCGGAAGATTTTTTTCCTGAAAAACGGATAATTCTTGTAATGTCATTTGGAAACCAGCATCACCTACAATCGATACAACTGTATCGTTAGGACAAGCTAATTGAGCGCCAAGCGCAGCTGGTAAGCCAAATCCCATCGTTCCAAGACCACCAGATGTTACCCATCTGCTAGGTTTTTCAAACGAATAATATTGGGCTGCCCACATTTGATGCTGTCCAACATCGGTTGTTACAATAGCATTGCCATCCGTAACTTCATGGACTAATTCAATTACGCGCTGTGGCTTTAATACATTTACTTCTTTTTTATAATGAAGCGGATATTCTTTCTTCCAATTTCTTAGCTTTTTAAGCCAGATTGAGAAGTCACCTTTTGCACCATCCTCTGCAATCAATGCTTTTAATGCTTCTTTAGCATCAGCTACAACCGGAATTTGCGTTGGAACATTTTTGCCAATTTCAGCAGGATCGATATCGATATGGACAACTTTTGCATTAGGTGCGAAATGAGCAAGGTTTCCAGTAATCCGATCATCAAAGCGCGCTCCGATATTGATAAGTAAGTCACTTTCATATAGGGCCATGTTTGCTGTGTAAGTTCCATGCATACCGCCCATTCCTAAGAATAATTCGTGGCTTCCTGGAAATGACCCTAATCCCAAAAGGGTATTAACGACCGGTATACTTTGTTGTTCTGCATATGCTTTTAACTCCTCGTGAGCTTCCGCATGAATAACTCCCGCACCTGCTAAAATAACCGGTTTTTTTGCTGAACTTACAGCCTCTACAACTTTTCTAATTTGCAGATGATTCGGAATATAGTTTGGCTGATAACTCGGAATATTCACTTCAATTTCATTATAATTAAAAATACCTGATGCAATTGCGACATCTTTTGGAATATCAATTAAAACGGGTCCTTTTCGACCGGAATTTGCAATATGAAAAGCTTCTTTGATCATTTTCGGCAATTCGTCTGCTGTACGAGCTTGGAAGCTATATTTTGTAACTGGCATTGTAATCCCGATTACATCTGCCTCTTGGAATGCATCTGATCCGATAACTCCCGTACCCACCTGACCAGTGAAAACAACTAATGGCAATGAATCCATCATCGCATCTGCTAAGCCAGTCACAATATTTGTTGCCCCTGGTCCAGATGTTGCAATACAAACCCCTGGTTTTCCTGAAACTCGTGCATAGCCTTCAGCAGCATGGATTGCACCTTGCTCATGTCTTGTTAAAACATGATGAATTCCTGAATTGTATATTTGATCATAAATTGGTAACACGGCCCCACCCGGATAACCGAAAATAACTTCAACACCCTCAGCCTTTATAGCTTCGACTAGCATTCTACCACCACTCATCGTTTGAGGGATTGTTTTTTCTTCCTGTGCTTTTACATCTGTTCCCATATAAAAGCAGCCTCCTTTTTGTAAAACTTTTTATAAAAATTCATTAGGTTAAACATGAGTTTTGCCTATTCCCAAAAACACAAAAAACCTTTTCACCCCATATAAGCCTCAACAGCAAAGGGGTGAAAAGGTTTAGCTTTCCACGATACCACCCTAAATCGTAATACTCCTTTCAAAGTATTACCTCATGAGCGACAATGAAAAATATATCAAAAACATCATTGCTCCGCTCTTTTTTTGTAACGAGTGATTTAAAACACTCGATCAATCCTACTGGCATTTCGATCGTTCAGATTGATACTCGGAGGTGAGTTCACCATCAGGGGTAACACCGGTTTGCAGCACCACCGGCTCTCTGTAGATACCTTTACTGAGATTACTTTTCCTCGTCAACGTTTTTTATATTTGAGAATTATCTTACTCCGTAATTCCATTTCAGTCAACCGTCTTTTTACAATAATTTAGATAATTTAGATAAAACAGAATAACTGAATGCGTTTCCATTGTTAATTTATCAATGATTATGAAAAGTAAAAAAAAATTCCTAAAAAATAAAAGACTGAAGAAATTAAATTTCTTCAGTCTTTTGTAAGCGTCCCAGGAGAGATTCGAACTCCCGACCGTACGCTTAGAAGGCGTATGCTCTATCCGGCTGAGCTACTGGGACATTATATAAAATAAATGGAGCGGGTGATGGGAATCGAACCCACGACATCAGCTTGGAAGGCTGAAGTTTTACCATTAAACTACACCCGCATTTAATTTGAATAAAAACAGCCGCATCAACCAGCGACAAATATTAATATATACTATCTACAAACTTGTGTCAATATTTTTTTAAAAATAGGCAAGAGATCTTCTCTCTAGCCTATTTTACAGTTTATCATCAATTCTTTTATTTCTAAACCATCCATTGTAAAAAATCTTACAATGCCATTTTGAATATCATCAATTTCCAAAATGGCATATGTTTTTTCCTTTCTAACTCGCGGTAGACGAATGCTTCCTGGATTTATGAAAAGCATCCCGTCGATTAGTTCTGCACCAGCTACATGGGAATGCCCAAAGCAGATAATTTTCGCACCAACTTCCTCAGCACGGTAACGTAAATTCAAAAGTGACATTTTAACATTATACAGATGTCCATGCGTAATATAAAAAGGTACACCACCGAAGGGGATCAGCCTATCATTTAAGAAATTGCGGTCAACATCACAATTTCCCCGGACAGCTAAAAAATCCGCCATTTCATTAGCGTTGGATGATAATTCAGAATCCCCACAATGAATCATGGCATCAACTTCATCCCGGTATCGATTTTTTAACGCAATGAGCTCTTTCGTTAATCCGTGGCTGTCACTTACTATAAGAACCTTCATCTTTTTTCTCCCATGTATTAATTTTCATTAAAAAGCCTATTCCAGCTTTCTTGAAGCTTTTTCATCGCATTCGCGCGATGGCTGATTTTATTTTTTTCATCATTTGTTAATTGGGCCATCGTTTGTTTTCTATCTAAAAGATAAAAAATTGGATCATAGCCGAAGCCGTTTTCTCCATTCGCTTCTTCAGTAATATATCCTTCGCACGTACCTTCGAAAAATTGCGTTTCCCCGTTAGGAATGGCAACTGCTAGCACACAATGAAATCTGGCTGTTCTTTTTTCAAAGGGTACACCCTTTAGTTCGCGAAGGACCTTTTCTAAATTCGCCTGATCATCTTTTGGTTCCCCTGCATATCTTGCGGAGTATACGCCGGGTCGTCCATTCAAAGCATCAACGCTTAATCCTGAATCATCGGCGATCACAATTTTGCTGAATTGTTTCGCGATTGTTTCTGCCTTAATTCGGGCATTTTCAGCGAATGTTTCTCCAGTTTCTTCTACATCAGGAGAATCTGGAAAATCCAATAGAGAATGGACAACAACGCCTTTATCGGCAAATAGAGAGACAAATTCTTTCACTTTACCTTTATTTTTCGTAGCAATTAATATTTCTTTCAAAATATCCTCTCCTACTTCTCTTTTATATTCGCAAGCACCTTATTCGCTAATTCTCCGAGTGCTTCTTTTTGTATTTCGATAATTTCCTTAATTCCTTTTTCACCTAAACCTAATAATTGTTGCAGTTCACTCTTGGAGAATGTTGCTTCCTCCCCTGTTCCTTGAAGCTCTACGAATTCACCTGTTCCGGTCATAATAATATTCATATCTACATTCGCTTTTGAATCTTCAGCATAGTTTAGATCTAATATTTCTCCTAACCCTGGGTCAATCCCAACTGAGGTAGCGGCAAGAAAATTAGTAATTGGAAATTCCTTTAGTTCCTTTTTCTCTACCAGTTTTCCAAGTGCGATTGTCATCGCTACGAAGGAGCCTGAAATAGAGGCTGTTCTTGTTCCTCCATCTGCTTGAATCACATCGCAGTCAATCCATATCGTCCGTTCGCCTACCTGTTCTAGATTTACAACAGAACGGAGAGCTCGTCCAATCAAACGCTGAATTTCCATCGTTCGGCCCGAAACTTTTCCTTTCGTAGATTCACGAAATGTTCTTTGCTCTGTTGCCCGCGGCAGCATCGCATATTCAGCAGTAATCCAGCCCTTCCCCTGTCCCCGAAGGAACGGAGGCACACGTTCTTCTATACTTGCATTACAGATTACTTTCGTATCACCCACGGTTATTAAAACAGATCCTTCCGGATGCTTTACATAGTTTGTTTCAATATGTATTGGTCGTAATTCATCTTGCTTTCTCCCATCAACTCTCATTATAACTCCTCCTAAAAATCGTTAATATCCAATATACTTTGTTCATTATTTCAATGGTTTAAACTGGAGTACAAACAAAAAAGGCGGCAAATAGTGCCGTCCCTCCCTAAAAACAAGATTATTATACCAAATATCATCCTCTAAAAACTACCTGTATTAACTGATTTTGGTCTTGAGACTGGTTCAGTAATTTCTGTACCCTTCTCGTTCAAAACTTTTTCCTCGCCGTTAACCTTGATTGCAACACTTTCTACACCTTCATGCTCTGTTAATGAAAGAACAAGTTCATTTAAAATATTTTGTGAAAGCGCAGTTCCTTGAATGCTACTTAAAATACCTTCGTTGAAGTTTAATGTAACAACCCCGTTTTTGTATGTTGGCTGGTCTAATAATGCAATATCATCATGTAGCTCGGAATACAAACTAGATGTTGCACTTGGGCCTTTTATTAATTCCTTGACTGTAGCAGCATAGCTATCGTCATTTTTAGCGATTCTTCTTGTGACAGGAACATAATATGTGTTGTCCCCATTTTGCGCAAGGAAGTAAAGCGTAACCGCCTTACTATTCACGACATCAACGACATCCCCGTTATCAAAGTTGATTCCGTTGGCCCGACTTGTGCCTTCGTTAATTGGTGTACCATTTACAGGCATATTTGTTTGGTCATAGCCATTAATTTGGATTTTTACTTTCTTCACCGTATCAAATTGCGTTAAAGTATAGGTAATAGCCTGTAATATTTTCATTTCATCTTCTGCTTGATAATTTGAAAACTCTTTTGAAAAATCTACCACTAGTGTACCGTCTTTTAATAGGTTAACGCCGTTCACAATTGTACCCGCCGGTAAAACAGCACGAAAGCCGTTTGGTAATAGCTCATCAATTGGTCCACCTTCAACAAGGTATTCTAATGCTTGTTTTGCAACCTCATTTGTTTTTGGCAATGTGATTGTCTGCGGAACAACATAGCCGTTCTTGTCTAATAGAAAAAGCTCTCTAGAATATGTTTCTTGAGCTGCTGCCGTTTCCTTATTCTCAACTTGTTCAGTAGATGATGTATTTGGGTCTAAGGCATTCTCATCAACATATGTAACCTCTTGTTGTTTTTGATCATTCATTTGACGTACAGCTTGCTCACCACCCATTGCACAGCCTGTAAGTACAGTTGTAAAGGCTACAATCGATGCCAGTAAACCGCTCTTTTTTATCTTAAACATATTTTTCCCTCCCAAGGCAGTTTGTACTACATATATATACGAGCATTGCCATGTTTTAGACCGAAAATTTTTAAAAACTATTTTAAATAAAAAAAACCTTCCCAAAAAGGAAGGTCATTTATGATAAAGTAATTGATTTTACATTATGAATCGGATGTTCAAATACTCTCTCTGCAATATGTTGGAAAATTTCTTTAGGCCCTGTTGTTAAAAACAAATGATTTGGCATTGTTTCTTCTGTTTCTAACATGCCGGCATGATGTAAAAGAGTACTCACTTCCCGGGCAGTTTCATCCCCAGAACTAATCAGCTTCACTTTTTGACCCATAACCTGTTGAATGACAGCACGAAGAATAGGATAGTGGGTACAGCCTAAAATAAGTGTATCAATATCATGTTCTTTTAATGGGGACAGCGAATCTTCAACAATTTTGAAAGCATCTTCAACCTCATAATATCCGCTTTCAACAATCGGTACAAATGATGGACAAGCAAGACTTTCTACCTTTACGTGATGGTTTATACTTTTTAATGCTTGTTCGTAGGCACCGCTTTGTATGGTTCCGACTGTTCCAATTACGCCAATATGGTGATTCTTCGTTACCTTCAAAGCTGTTCTAGCTCCAGGGTAGACGACTCCGACAACAGGAATGTCAATTTTTTCTCTTATATCATCTAAAACTAATGCTGTTGCCGTGTTACAGGCAATTACCAACATTTTAATGTTATAGTTTAATAAGTAGTTTGTTAATTCCCACGTGAACTTCTTAACTTCCTCCACAGGCCTTGAACCGTAAGGACAACGAGCTGTATCACCTAAGTATATAATTTCTTCTTTTGGCAGCTGTCTCATAATCTCTTTAGCTACCGTTAATCCACCAACACCTGAATCAATTACACCAATTGGTCTATTCAAAAGTTAATCGCCCCATTTTATTTACTTTTTCCAAGGGAATATTATAGCACAACACATCCATTGTCCCAAGCCAAAATAATGCCGGCTTTTTTAAAGCCGGCACGTTCTAAAGTTCAAGTTCCCCCATTCTAAGGAGTTCCACAACGGCTTGGGAGCGCCCCTTAACTCCAAGCTTTTGCATGGCATTCGAAATATGGTTGCGAACTGTTTTTTCACTTATGAAAAGCTCTTCAGCTATTTCTTTTGTTGTCTTATCTTGTACTAATAGTTCAAAAACCTCTTTCTCTCTCTTTGTAAGTAGTGGCTTCGGTTGGTAGTTGTTTTCCTTCAATCAATTTTTCCCTCCTTACTAGGGCATGAGTTGTGTTTTGAAGGGAATAAATTTAGTCTCGATATCATATGTAAGTTTCATTGAGTCTGTGACTTATAGGTTTTGTGTCAAAGTATTTTATCCAAGAGAAAAAAGTAATTATTTAACTCAAGGTAGCTTTTTATTATTTCGAAATAATGTTATACTAATTATAAAGAATTCGGGTCTATATCTGCAACATAATTAAACAATTTGTGACATACTATAATGAAAATCTATTGAAATTGTGAACAATTTTGCAACTTGTGTAAAAGATTGTCTCATATTGTACGAAAATTTAGTATAATAAATGTAGCTAAAATTTATAACAAACATTTAATTAAATAGAGTTGCTGAAAATTAGGGAGGACAATGATCATGTATAGCATGTACAACGTTAAACTCGTGGGGATAGCGCCCGACTCACAGGAACAGTACAACAACTGGATTAGTGAGGCATTAGATGGGCAATTTCAGGTATATTCTGAAGATGACCAAAGCAATGTTCAAATTGATATTATTGTTGCTCAAATTCATGGATTTTTCGATTGGGTTAAAATTAATCGTCTAAGAAAAAGATATTTACAAAGCAAGCTGGTTATCATCATGGATGAGGCAAATTTAAAAACTGCTCCAATTGCAGTAAATTTAAAAACCCACTCATTGCTGCTAAACCCTGTAAGAAAAAATACCTTCGTTAATGCAATTAGAACTTCAATTGAAGGTTTAGGTGATTTACCTATTGTTCGCGAAATGTTTTTACGACGCTTATTATATGGTGAGGTAAAATCAAATGAAGAACTAGAGAAATATCAAGCCTTTTCTAAAATGGAGAGCATTCCGAATATTGTTTGCCTTGTGCAAGGGTCAGATGGAGCACAAGATTTTATTGAAAATGAAGAAGGACGGCGCGTAATTCGATCCCACCTTCGCTCAGCCATTAAAAATCATTTGTCCCATTGGGTGAAAGACGTTTATTTCGTTTCTTTTCCACGTTATTTAGCAGTATTATTTCATATACCATATGTATATAAATCTATACGTGAATGGGACCAAATTCGCTACTACCTATTAAAGCTGATTGAAGAAATTCAAAAAGAATATGGTATTACTCTAAATGTTGGTGTTGGATCAGTATATAATGAACCTTTAAATTTAAACCAACCATACCGTGAAGCACGCAAGGCATTAGGACAAGCAATAAGTGAAGGAAGTTTACTTTGCTTCTACGAAGAATTAACGAAGGACACAAATTTACAAAAATGCATTGAATATATTTCGAATTACTTCCATGAAGATTTATCCATCAAAAAGGTAGCGAATAAGGTGCATTTAAGCCATACGTATTTCAGCCGCTTGTTTAAGAAAGAACTTGGTGTTTCATTCGTTGAATATGTAACGAATATTCGCGTCAAACGTGCGAAATATTTACTGGCAAATACAAATGATACTATTGAATCAATTGCAGCCCAAGTTGGGTTTAATACACCAAATTATTTTAGTTCAATCTTTAAAAAGCAAACAGGCATGTCTCCAAGTGAATATAGAGAAGCCCATATTATTACTGTAAACGAATAATTAAATACAACATAACTTTAAAAGGTTGGTTCTTATACCAACCTTTCATTTTTTGACTAATAGCATTTTATTATAATTATTTTAAAATATATTGTTGTAAGCGTTTAATTGATTTAATTTTTTAAAAATTACAGCAATATATTGATGATTGAACGCAATATTTTGTAAGGTGTTATAAATCTTTGTGCTTTATAATGAGACTGTGTTATATATCAAAAAATAGAAAAACAAAGGGGAGCGTTGATTGATGGGGGCAGTTACGGAAGTAAAAGTAAAAATGGCTGATCCAACAGCACTTGGTGTTTTTGGACTAGCAATGGTAACTTTTGTTGCATCATCTCAAAAAATGGGTTGGACAACGGGGGTAGAATATGCACTTCCTTGGGCTATTTTCCTAGGAAGTATCGCACAGATATGGGCATCAATGGTTGATTTTAAAAACAACAACTATTTTGGTGCTACTGCTTTAGGAATATATGGGCTGTTTTGGATGGGAGTTGCAGCACACTGGGCAATCAGCCTTGGATGGGTTGGAGAATTAACTACTAATGCTGATCCTAGACAATTAGGTTTTGCATTTTTCGGATATTTGTTCTTCTCCTTATTTATAACGGTTGCCGCTTTTGAAGTCCACACAGTAATGGGTTTAATTTTAGCACTGATTGATGTATTATTCCTTTCTTTAGGGTTATCAACACTAGGTATTAACCATGATTTATTCGCACAAATTGCCGCTTACACTGAGTTCGCAATTTCTATTACAGGATTCTATTTATGTGGTGCTACTTTCTTAAATAATTTCTTTGGAAGAACTGTTTTATCTGTAGGAAAACCATTAGGATTGATTGCAAAAGGACCTGTTCAAGTTAGTAAAAAGGTTGGCAAAACTGCTGAAAATATGTAATAAAGTTAAAGGGAATCTCCTCCAGCGTTCAGGCTGGAGGTTTTTTTTTATGGGGTAGGGACAGGTACCTTGTCCCGTATGATTTGGAATATAGAGCTCGCTAAAATAAAATAGGGACAAGGTACCTAACCCCTTGTCCCTATAAATCTATTATTTATCACTACCGAAGAAATTCTTGAACATTTGAACTGTTGCATCACGGTTAACAGCTGCGATGGAAGTTGTAATAGGAATCCCTTTTGGACATGATTGAACACAGTTCTGAGAGTTACCACAGCCTTGAAGGCCACCGTCTCCCATAAATGCATCTAACCGCTCAGACTTATTCATTTCCCCAGTTGGATGGGCATTAAATAGACGAACTTGGTTAAATACAAATGGTCCCATAAAGTCGGATTTTTCATTAACATTTGGACATGCTTCTAAACATACACCACAAGTCATACATTTAGCTAATTCATATGCCCATTGGCGTTTTTTCTCAGGCATTCTTGGTCCAGGGCCTAGGTCATATGTTCCGTCAATTGGAATCCATGCTTTAACCTTCTTCAATGAATCGAACATACGGTTGCGGTCAACCTGTAAGTCACGGTTAATTGGGAATGTACGCATTGGCTCTAATCGAATTGGTTGTTCAAGCTGGTCAACCAGCGCAGAGCATGATTGACGTGGCTTGCCATTAATAACCATTGAACATGCACCACAAACTTCCTCTAAGCAGTTCATATCCCATGTAGGTGGTGCAACTTTTTCCCCTTTAGAAGTAACAGGATTACGTTGGATTTCCATTAAACAACCGATAACGTTCATATTCGGTTTATATGGAATTTCAAACTCTTGTTGATAAGGGGCAGAATCTGGTGAATCTTGGCGTGATATGATTAAACGAATTGTTTTTTCACTCATGATTATTTTTCCCCCTCTGGTTTTTCTGCATATTCATGTTTCGTAGAATAGTCACGTTTACGTGGCTTAATATACGAAATATCAACATCTTCATAAGAAAACTCTGGAGCTTGCTTATCAGGATTGAATTTCGCCTTTGTTGTTTTTAACCAGTCTTCATCATTACGTTCTGGGAAGTCTGGTTTGTAATGAGCACCACGGCTTTCATTACGGTTATATGCACCTAATGTAATTACACGTGCAAGGTGTAGCATATTCTTTAATTGACGTGTAAACATAAGTCCTTGGTTGCTCCATTTAGATGTATCGTTAATGTTAATGTTCTCCCAACGCTCTTGAAGCTCTTGAATCTTCTCATCCGTTTTAAGAAGCTTATCATTATAACGAACAACTGTTACGTTATCTGTCATCCATTCACCAAGCTCTTTATGAATTACATAAGCATTTTCTGTACCATTCATTGATGTTAACTTATTAAATTTGTCTTGTTCTCCACGAAGTGCCTTTTCAAAGACAGACTCTGGTAATGAAGCAGTAGATTTTTCACGGTTATTCATATATTCAACGGCATTAGGACCCGCTACAGATCCGCCATAAATAGCAGAAAGTAATGAATTGGCACCTAGACGGTTTGCACCATGCTGTGTAAAGTCACATTCTCCAGCTGCAAATAAACCAGGAATATTTGTCATTTGATTATAGTCTACCCACATTCCGCCCATTGAATAGTGAACGGCAGGGAAAATCTGCATTGGTACTTTATGTGGGTCATCACCAGTGAATTTTTCGTAAATCTCGATGATACCACCAAGTTTAACGTCAAGTTCATGTGGATCTTTGTGTGAAAGGTCAAGATATACTCTGTTTTCACCATTGATTCCAAGCTTTTGGTTTACACACACATCAAAAATTTCACGTGTTGCAATATCACGTGGTACTAGGTTTCCGTATGCAGGATATTTCTCTTCTAAGAAATACCAAGGCTTACCGTCTTTATATGTCCATACACGTCCACCTTCACCACGTGCAGACTCACTCATTAAGCGATTTTTATCATTACCTGGAATTGCCGTTGGGTGGATTTGGATGAACTCCCCATTCGCATAGTAAACACCTTGTTGATATGCAGTTGCAGCAGCTGTACCTGTATTGATTACAGAGTTCGTTGTTTTACCAAAGATAATACCAGGACCACCAGTTGCCATAATAACAGCATCTGCTTTAAATGCTTTCATTTCATGTGTACGTTGGTCTTGTCCGATAACACCGCGGCACTCATTTTCATCATCAAGAATTAGGGAAATCATGTCCCAGCCTTCATATTTCGTAACAAGTCCTGCCACCTCATGACGACGAACTTGCTCATCTAATGCATATAATAATTGCTGACCAGTAGTCGCCCCAGCAAATGCGGTACGGTGAAACTCTGTTCCACCAAAGCGGCGGAAGTCTAGTAAACCTTCTGGTGTACGGTTGAACATAACTCCCATACGGTCAAATAAGTGAATAATACCAGGCGCTGCATCACACATCGCTTTAACAGGTGGTTGGTTTGCTAAGAAGTCGCCACCATAAATGGTATCATCAAAATGTATCCAAGTTGAGTCGCCTTCACCTTTTGTATTAACAGCACCGTTAATTCCACCCTGTGCACATACAGAGTGAGAACGCTTTACAGGTACTAATGATAATAGTTCAACATGAACGCCTGCCTCAGCAGCTTTAACAGTGGCCATTAAACCAGCTAAGCCGCCACCGACAATAACTAAGTTTCCATTACTCAAAATAACTCACTCCCCGATTGGTTTATCCGAAACTTTAATAATGCACTAAAATTACAAATTAGCTAATTGTGGATCGATAAATGCGAATATTGCTCTAAATGACACAATTGCTAATAAAACGAAAATAACCATAGTCACATATGTTGATACTTGTTGAGAACGAGGAGTAATTGTAAGTCCCCAGCTTACGCAAAATGACCATAATCCGTTTGCAAAATGGAATACAGTTGAAAGGACTCCAACAATATAGAAAACAAGCATGGCTGGGCTACTTAAAATACTTGCCATCATGTCATAGTTTAATTCTGTACCAAGTAATGCAGCAATATGAGTTTGCCATACATGCCATACTACAAATATTAAAGTAAGAACACCTGTTACACGTTGTAGTAAAAACATCCAGTTTCTTAAAAACCCATAGTTGCTAACATTGTTTTTTGCAGTAAAGGCAATATAAAGCCCATAAACTGCATGATATAATAATGGTAAGAAGATTAAAAATACCTCTAAAAAGCGTAAAAATGGTAAACTCTCCATAAATCCTACAGCTTTGTTAAATGATGATGCTCCGTTTGTTGCAAAATGATTCACAGTTAAATGCACGGTTAAAAATAGACCCACCGGAATGACACCAAATAATGAATGGAGTCTTCGGTTTAAAAATTCACGTTCTTTTGCCATTTTTGCCCCCCCTTTAATACTTTACATTGGTTTGAAATAAGTGTTCTGAACAGATTGATAGTCTCCTACCTCCCCGTAAGCAAAAAACTACAAAGAAGGAAATGAATTTGTGAACCTTCTTTGAATAATCTGTGACATGTCCATTTTACTCTCATCTACAAAACACGTCAAGGACACCCATAAATAAAGATTCAAAAAATTCATTTTCTTGCATAGTTTTACATATTATTCCTAATATCAACTTATTTCTCCTTAAATAATATGCAAAATCATTTATTTTTTATACATTTCTTATAAAAAAACCTTTATTGCTAAGTTCAATAAAAAAGATAATAATATGGTTAGAAAGGGTGGTTTCGATTGTTCAGCAAAAAACAGGATGAAAAAATAAATGAAACTTTGTCACAATTAACCGTACCAGCTTTTGGGTATGAATTAATTCGTGAAACATTATTAAAGGATCTCCTTGGAAAGGATTATCAATCCATTTTATACTGGGGGGGCAAAAATCTCGCTAGGAAGTTTCCTTTACAATCTTTGGAGGAAATTATTCATTTTTTTGAAACAACGGGCTTCGGAATTTTGTCAGTTGCAAAAGAGAACAAAAATGAAATTATTGTTGAACTTACGAGTGAGTTAATCGCAAATCGTTTTGAACGTAATGTGGAGTACTCTTATCAGATTGAGGCAGGCTTTTTAGCGGAGCAGATACAAAACATCACAGGGAAAGAAACAGAAGCAATGGAACAACAAAAGAAAAAAACACATACTATTATATTTACTGTTCAATGGGAATCATAAAATTCATTTCTTATTATAACACTTTTATTCTAGGTGTCAGAAAGCCATTACTCTTCTGACACCTTTTCTTCTTGGAGCGAATTCAAAATATTTTCTGCGACATTTTTGGGGATATTGATCGCTACTAAATCATCGACGCTTGCTTCTTTTAATTTCTTAATGGAACCAAAGTGATGTAAGATTTTCTTCTTTCTTTGCTCACCCACTCCTGGAATATCATCCAGTATTGATTTAAATGCGGTCTTTCCTCTAAGTTGGCGGTGGAATGTAATAGCAAATCTATGAACCTCATCCTGGATTCGTTGCAGCAAATAAAACTCTTGACTATTCCTTCCAAGATAAATAACTTCAAGCGGGTCGCCAAAGAGCAATTCCGATGTTCGGTGTTTTTCATCCTTTGCAAGTCCACAAATCGGTAGTTCCAGGCCCAATTCATTTTCCAAGACATCTTTGACAGCATGGATATGGCCCTTGCCGCCATCTATAATAATTAAATCCGGCAGCGGTAGGTTTTCTTTTAATAACCGCGAATACCTTCTTCTCGTCACTTCGCGCATAGATGCATAATCATCCGGACCCTCTACACCTTTAATTTTATATTTCCTATATTCTTTCTTTTCAGGTTTTCCATCGACAAACATGATCATCGCCGAAACTGGGTCTGTCCCTTGTATGTTCGAATTATCAAATGCTTCTATTCGATGTGGAGTAGGAATCCCCATTTTTTTACCGAGATTCTCCACTGCTTTAATCGTTCTTTCTTCATCTCTTTCAATCAAGGAGAACTTTTCTTTCAAAGCGATTTTTGCATTTTTGATTGCTAAGTCTACTAAGTCCTTTTTCTTTCCCTTTTTCGGTTGAAGGACTTTTACCTCGACTAGTTTTTCAGCATATTCACCGTTTATTTCTTCTGGGAGAAAAATTTCTTTCGGTTTTATATGATTGCTTTTTAAATAAAATTGCCCTAGAAAGGTTAAAAAGTCCTCTTCAGGTTCATTATAAAATGGAAAAAAGGAAACATCCCGTTCAATTAATTTCCCTTGACGAATGAAAAATACCTGAATACACATCCATCCCTTATCATACGTATATCCAAATACATCGCGGTCAACTAGTTCATTCAAATTCATCTTTTGTTTTTCCATGACAGACTCAATATGAGAAATTTGATCCCGATATTCTTTTGCCCGCTCAAAATCAAGGTCTTCTGACGCTTTATACATTTTTTCAACCAATTGCTTTTTGATCTCTTGGAAGCCGCCATTCAAAAATTTTACGATTTCATCAACCAACCGTTTATTTTCCTCTTCCGTCACGTCTTTTACACATGGTGCCAGACATTGATTCATATGATAATATAAGCAGACTCGATCTGGTATTGTAGAGCATTTTCTTAAAGGATAAAGGCGGTCCAATAACTTTTTCGTTTCATTGGCTGCCCCTACATTGGCATACGGTCCGAAATATTTCCCTTTATCCTTCTTTACCATGCGCGTTGTTAACAATCTTGGATGCTTTTCAGCTGTTATTTTTAAATATGGATAGCTTTTATCATCCTTCAGCATGATGTTATATTTCGGATCATGCTTTTTAATTAAATTCATTTCTAGTATGAGAGCTTCTAATTCAGAGGATGTGACAATAAATTCAAAATCTTCTATTTCAGCCACCAATCGTGCCGTCTTACCATCATGGGAGCCGGTAAAATAGGAACGGACGCGATTTTTTAATATTTTCGCTTTGCCAACATAAATAATCGTTCCTTGCCGATCCTTCATTAAATAACAGCCCGGTTGATCTGGCAAAAGACTGAGTTTTTCTTTGAGATGACTATTCATTCGAGCAACCTCCGTTCATAAGCAAATAGCGCATCACCTAATGTAATAAGCACTGCAGGTAGTGTGTGGACATTAAAAAAATAAGCCGATAATGCCTGGCTTATTTTTTACTTTCATTAAATATGATTTTCTAATCTTGCTTTGAGTGCATCTTTTGGCTGGAAACCAACGAATTGATCTACTTTGTTTCCATCTTTAAAAACTAAAAGAGTTGGAATGCTCATTATTCCAAATTTGGCAGCTGTATCTGGATTTTCATCCACATCTACTTTTACAATTTTTAATTTTTCGCCTAATTCAGAATCAATCTCTTCTAATACAGGAGCAATCATTTTACAAGGTCCACACCATGGTGCCCAAAAGTCTATAAGGACTACACCCTCATTTGTTTCAGATGCGAAGCTTTGATCAGTTGCATGTACAATCGCCATTTTTTATCCTCCTTACAAGAAGCATTATTTATTAAATTATTTATTAAGAGTATACCATTAGAAGTTGTTTGAAGGAAATCATTTGCTCTATATTACTATATCCTTTTTGCAATTGCATTACTCATTAGATTAAAAAGCGTGTAGTGGCAGCACTACACGCTTTTTATTAAGCCTATTATATTTACGCGTTTACTTTAACTTTTTTGAACTCTTCCACTAATAATGGAACAACCTCAAATAAATCGCCAACAATGCCATAATCGGCTACATTAAAGATATTCGCTTCAGGATCTTTGTTGATGGCAACAATAACCTTAGAGTTTGACATTCCCGCAAGATGCTGAATTGCCCCGGAAATACCACATGCAATATATAAATCAGGAGTTACTACTTTACCTGTTTGGCCGATTTGAAGTGAATAATCGCAATAATCTGCATCACAGGCCCCACGAGAAGCTCCTACCGCTCCGCCAAGAATATTCGCTAATTCCTTAAGGCTGTTGAAACCGTCAGCACTCTTCACACCGCGACCACCAGCAACAACCACCTTAGCTTCAGAAAGATCAACGCCTTCGGATGCTTTGCGAACTACTTCTTTGATAATGGATCTTAAATCTTTAATATCAACGCTTAGAGACGAAATATCGCCTGTACGCGCTTCATCCTTTTCAAGTGTTGGAATATTATTTGGGCGGATTGTTGCAAATAAGATGCCGTCCGTTACAATTTTCTTTTCAAAAGCCTTTCCGGAATAGATTGGACGTGTAAACACAATATTGCCGCCTGCTGCTTCAATATTCACACAATCAGAAACTAGTCCTGAGTTTAGTTTGGCTGCAATTTTCGGTGATAAATCCTTACCAAGTGCAGTATGTCCAAGTACGATTCCTTCTGGATTTTCAGCATTAATAACAGCTAATAGTGCTTGAGAATAGCCATCTGCAGTGTAGTTTTTCAGCCCAGCGTTTTCTACAGTAACAATGCGGTCCGCTCCATATTGAATCATGGCACTTCCTAAGCTAGCTACAGATTCTCCAATCAAAACAGCTACTACTTCACCGCCTTCAGCGATTTGCTTCCCTGCTGCAATTGCTTCAAATGAAACATTTCGTAAATTACCATCACGAACTTCACCTAATACTAGTACTTTTCTAGTCATTATGTTCTCCCCCCGATTATATTACTTTCGCTTCAGTTTGTAGTAATTTAACTAATTCTTTTGCTTGTTCGCCCATTTCACCTGCGAGAATCTTCCCGCCTTCTTTCTTCGGTGGTAAGTAGATTTCAAGCGTTTTTGTTTTTGCTTCTACATCATCTTCTTCTAAATCAAGGTCATCCAACTCAAGCTCTTCTAATGGTTTTTTCTTTGCTTTCATAATTCCAGGTAAAGAAGGATAACGAGGTTCATTCAAACCTTGCTGTGCCGTAACTAGTAAAGGTAATGTCGTTTCAATCACTTCATTGTCACCTTCCACGTCGCGCACGATTGTTGCTTTGTTGCCATCGATATCTAATTTTGTAATTGTTGTTACATAGTTAATATCAAGTGCATCTGCAAGTCTTGGACCAACTTGTCCTGATCCGCCATCAATAGCCACATTTCCTCCAAGGATGATATCAAACTCCTTGTCTTTAAAATATTGTGTTAGTACTCTTGCTGTTGTATATTGATCTCCATTTTCAACATCATCTTCAATATTGATGAGAACAGCTTTGTCTGCTCCCATTGCTAAAGCAGTGCGTAGTTCTTTTTCAGAATCTTCGTTGCCTATTGTAACGACGGTCACTTCGCCACCATGCTTATCTTTAAGCTGAATCGCTTCTTCAAGTGCATATTCATCGTAAGGATTAATAATAAATTCAGCACCATCCTCAGCGATCTTGCCATTATTAATCGCGATTTTTTCTTCTGTGTCAAATGTTCTTTTCATTAATACATAAATGTTCATGAAAATTCCCTCCTTATATTATTTGTATAATCTTATCATTTTTTGTTGAGCGAGCGCTCAGTTTGTGGCTAAAAAGACTACATTCCTATTTTCCTTTAAATTCAGGTGTGCGTTTTTCGAGAAATGCACTTATGCCTTCTTTTGCATCCTCCGTTAGAAAAACCTTGCCAAAAAGATTTGCTTCTTGTTCAGAGCCTTGTTCAAAAGAGGTAACTTTTGCATATTGAAGAAGTTCAATAATTGCTTTTAAAGAATTAGGGCTTTTGGCAGCAACTTTTTGAGCCAATTTATACGCTTCCTCGAAAAGAACTTCTTCTGGATAGGCATGATTCACTAATCCTAAGGCAGCTGCTTGTTTACCTGAAATCGGCTCGCTTGTAAACATCATTTCAGCAGCTTTTGGCATTCCAACTAAACGAGGCAATCTTTGCGTACCTGCAAATCCAGGAATGATTCCTAATGTTAATTCCGGCAAACCAAGCTTTGCATTTTCACTTACCAATCTTATATGGCAACTCATCGCTAATTCTAATCCCCCACCTAATGCTGCACCGTGGATTGCTGCAATCACCGGCTTTGAAAAGTTCTCAATGCGCTTGAACACATCATGACCCCGCTGGGCAATTTCCTTGAAGCCTTCTTCAGAGTCAACTTCAGTAAACTCCTTTATATCTGCACCAGCTGAGAAAAATCTTCCCTCGCCTCTTAATACAAGAACTCGTACATCTTCGTTCGATTCAACTTCGTCCAAGACAATTGAAAGCTCTTTCAAAACGTCACTAGCTAGAGCATTTGCAGGTGGTCGATTTAAAGTTATTGTACCAATTTTCTGATCAATCTGTACAGTAAAAAAATTCATTCGTTTTCATTCCTCCCCGTCCCAAATAAATGGTCACCCTATTAGATTAGTGTGCTGACTTCATTCATAAGAAGTTGTTCTATTAGTCAGCAAATAAGTACACCTTTAACTATTTCTCTATAGAACCTAAATTTCCTCCATGTTTTATTTGTTTTTTCAAAAAATTCCTACAAGTACCTGGATGTGCTCCCTATGTATATCTGAACAACTTTTGTTGTTCAGACTTCCCACTTTTCTTCCTCTAGTAAACAACGTCTTAATATTTTCCCGACGGCCGTTTTTGGCAATTCTGTGCGAAATTCAAAGATACGTGGTACTTTATAAGCGGCCAAATTTTGCCGACAATAAGTTTCTAGCTCGTGCGCTGTTACTTTTTCACCTTCTTTTAAAACGATATAAGCTTTCACATTTTCTCCTCGATATTCATCAGGAATACCTACGACAACGGCCTCCCTGATACTTTCATGTTCATACAAAATTTCCTCAATTTCGCGTGGATAAATGTTAAATCCACCGGCGATGATCATATCTTTTTTACGATCAACGATATAAAAATAACCATGCTCATCCATATAGCCCAGGTCGCCAGTTAATAACCATTTCTCTTCAAAAAAACTGGCTGCCATTTCATCCTCGCGCTGCCAATAACCTTTCATCACCTGTGGTCCTCGTATCGCAATTTCACCAATTTCATGAGGTTCAGCAGGGCCTCCTTTTTCCAATGATAGTATAAAAGCCTCAGTATCAGGCCATGGCACGCCAATGCTGCCTTTTACCCTTGGAATATCCCACAAGAAATTTGCATGGGTTACAGGGGAAGCCTCCGTAAGACCATAGCCTTCGACAAGTTTGCCGCCGGTGATTTCCTCAAATTTTTCTTGAACTTCAAGTGGTAATGGTGCGGATCCACTAATACAGCATGTAAGCGATGAAAGGTCATAATCTGCAATTTCACTGTGGTTTACTAGCGCGATAAAAATGGTTGGTGCGCCGGGAAAGATGGTGGGTTTCATTTTTTCAATTGTATATAACGTTTCTTCTACATCAAATTTGGGGAGTAAAATCATTTTTGAAGCATGCATGATTGCCAAGTTCATGACTACAGTCATTCCAAACACATGAAAGAAAGGAAGTATTCCTAAAATGATTTCTTCACCTTTTTTCATTTTATACATCCAATGAATACACATGGTTGTATTAGCTACAAGATTATAGTGGGTAAGCATCACCCCTTTGGCCTGACCTGTTGTCCCACCTGTATATTGGAGGATAGCGAGGTCTTCTTTAGGATTTATGTCGAGTGGAATTTTTTGGGCACTTGAGCTTTGAATTGCTTTTTTGAAATGATGAGTTGTTTTTCCGTGGGGAATCTGCAATTTAATTTGCTGCTGTTTTTTTTGAATAAATGGGTAGATGACGTTTTTGGGGAATGGTAAATAGTCACGAATACTAGTTACAATCACATGTTCAAGAATCGTTGCCCTTTTCACTTTAGCGACCCTTGGATAGAGGATGTCTAAACAAATGATCATCTTTGTACCAGCGTCCCTCAATTGAAACTCTAGTTCACGTTCTTTGTACATCGGATTGGTTTGAACGACAATGCCACCAGCAAAAAGGACAGCGTAGTAACTGATCACTGCCTGTGGGCAATTCGGTAGCATGATTGAAATACGGTCGCCCTTTTGTATCCCAATGGATCGCAGGTAATTTGCCAATTTTAACGAGTAGGAATACAGCTCTTTATAGGTTAGTTCCTTCCCTAAAAAGTGGATTGCAATTTTGTCTGGTAAGCTTTCAGCCGCTTCTTCTAGAAATGCAAATAGCGGTTTTTCTTCATATTTTATATGGTGGGGAATTTCGGTAGGATATTTGGTGAGCCAAGGTTTCTCCTGCAACACGTCCATTTCAATACCCCCTTTTTTCCAATGCCTTACTTTACATTGTATTCAGGGACAAGGGGACAGGTACCTTGTCCCACAAGAAAAATTTTGGGATAAGAATTTACGCAACAAAGAGCTGGGACAAGGTACCTGTCCCCTTGTCCCCTCATGCATTAATAAACCAATAAAATAAACCTATGATAAAAAAGAGAGCACAGACAATCATTAAAATTTTTGCAAGTTTCTCCAAGCCTTCCAACTCCTCTACCAATCATGCAACAATACTTGCGCCAATCACATAAGATAATCCTATTGAGATCATCATTGCTATGAAACCAACAGCATGGTTGCCTTTTTCAATTTCATCATCAATATTAAATTTCGGGGTTAAAAATTCAAAAATAAAATAGCCGATTAGGAGTAGAATAAAGCCGTATAATCCCCATATTAGCATCGTCACTAATGAATCATTATGTTCAATGGAGAATCTGAATATATTGGCGATGCCAAATATTTTTCCCCCGGTCGCCATCGCCACAGCCATATTACCATTCTTTATTTCTTCCATATTTCGGTACTTCGTTACAAGCTCAAAAATTGAAAGAAAGACAACTAATGATAATATGATCACACTATAATTTGCTGCTGTCAGCACATAGTTGTTTTGCCAAAAATTATTCATGAATGACCTCTCCCTTAGCGAAGCCTACTATACATAGGAAATTCCCATGTACAATGAAACGCGTCAATAATAGCTCCACTATTTTAATTCAACATATGTCATTCCACTTCCACCCTCTGCCATACCACCAAGACGATAGGATTTTACATGGCGATGGTTTTTCAGGAAGTCATGAACTCCTTTGCGAAGTGCACCTGTTCCTTTTCCATGGATAATGGATACACTTGGGTAACCGGCAAGCAGTGCGTCATCAATATATTTTTCTACTTTCAAAACGGCATCCTCATAGCGTTCACCACGAAGATCAAGCTCTGGTTTCACATGATGATCCGATCCTCTAATTGTTGCTAACGGTTTTGTGGCGACAGGCGTTGGCCGACTAATGTATTCAAGATCCTTCTCTTTCACTTTCATTTTAAGAATGCCAATTTGTACTTGAAACTCGCCATTGCTAATTCTTTGAACAATATGCCCTTTTTGGTCCAGGCTGACAACCTTCACTTCATCACCTGGGAGGAGCTTTTGCTTCTTCTCTTGTTTTACGATTACTTTTTTATTTTTTTGCAGTGTTGGTGCAGCTTCTTCTAATTTTTTACGGGCTTCAATTAATTCATGCTCTTTCACTGATAGAACCGCGTTCGTTTTCATTTTTCTTAAATCTCTAATAATCGCTTCTGCTTCACCTTTGGCTTTATCGACTGCTTCTTTTGCCGTTTCTTCTGCTTTTTCTAATAATTTATCCCGTTCCTCATAGAAAGCGATGATTTGCTTTTGCAGCTCTTGACGAAGTTTTTCGGCATCTTTCCGAATCTCTTCAGCGTCTTGCCACTCTTCTTCCGCTTTCTTCTTAGACTCCTCAAGGGAGGCAATCATATTCTCTACTTTATTTGTTTCCTGGCTGACGAAGCTTTTAGCATGATGGATGACATCTTGTGAAAGTCCTAAACGACTAGAAATTTCAAAGGCATTACTTCTGCCAGGAACACCGAGAAGTAAACGATACGTTGGACTTAACGTTTCAACGTCAAACTCAACGCTGGCATTAATGACACCTGATCGGTTATAACCATAGGCTTTCAATTCTGGATAATGTGTCGTCGCAACAACTTTTGCTCCACGGTTGTATACATCATCCAAAATTGCAATAGCAAGCGCTGCCCCTTCCTGGGGATCCGTTCCTGCTCCAAGTTCGTCAAAAAGAACGAGACTATTCGCATCAACCCGCTTTAAAATTTCCACGATATTTGTCATATGGGATGAGAACGTACTTAAGCTTTGCTCGATGGATTGTTCATCGCCGATGTCCGCAAAAATATTTGTAAATACCATCATCTCTGAGCCATCAAGTGCCGGTATCTGCAGACCTGACTGTGCCATTATTGTTAATAGGCCCAGTGTTTTTAATGTTACTGTTTTACCGCCTGTATTTGGACCGGTTATGACGATGGCGGAGTAATCTTCCCCAAGTATAATATCGTTTGGAACGACTTGTTTTGGATCGATTAGTGGATGCCGCGCTTTGAAAATTCTTATTCTACCCTCTTGGTTCATGCTAGGCTTTGAAGCTTTCATTTTCTGGCCATAAGCCGCTTTGGCAAACATAAAATCGATTTCAGCTAAAATCTTTACATTATGCAGCAATGGCTCCGCATCTTCGGCAACAAATTGTGTCAGCTCATGTAAAATTCTTTCTACCTCTTGCTTTTCCTTCGCCCTTGCTTCTTGAAGCTGATTATTCAACTGGACAACAGCTTGCGGTTCGATAAATAGCGTCGCACCTGAAGAGGACTGATCATGGATGATCCCACCATAGGCGCTGCGGTATTCTTGTTTTACAGGAATAACAAAACGATCATTCCGAATCGTAATAATAGCATCTGACAGCATTTTTTGTGCAGATGAAGACCGTGTCATACTGTCCAATTTTTCGCGTATACGAGATTCTGCTGAACGCAATGTCTGGTGGATACTGCGTAATTTGTCACTAGCTCCATCCATTACATAGCCATGGTCATCAATACAATTTTTTATTTTTCGTTCTAAATCTGTTAAGGTGATAAGTTGGCTAATATAGCTTTCTAAAATTGGAAGTTCAATTCCATCCTCAATCATACCTTCAATGAAATTTTTGATTTGTCTGCCACCATAAATAGTGCTGGCTATATCCAACAATTCAGTTGCACTTAAATCCCCACCGATTTGCGCTCTTTTTAGGCTGGGGCGGATATCAAAAATTCCTCCAAGTGGGACTTGACCTTTAAGCCTTAATACTTTTGCAGCCTCATCCGTTTCTTCCTGCCATTTTACAATTTCATCAAAATCGAAGGAAGGTAAGAGTCGCTCGGCCTTTTCCTTTCCTAAAGATGAAGCTGCATATTTCATCAATGTTTCTCTTATTTTTTCAAACTCTAAAATGCGAAGTACTCGCTTATTCAATGATTCACCCTCCTTAATCAGGTTAGGCTCTTCTCTATGCAATCTGCAGTCCGTGCCTAATCCGAAACATTAGCAATTCCGATTTAAAAATGCAATAAGTTTATCAATATTCCAAGTGTTTAGGACACCCTCTTTTTTAATCCAGCCTCTTCTCGCCGTTGCAACCCCTAGTTTCATATGCTCCATCATATCAATTTGATGGGCATCTGTATTGATAACTAGCTTAACCCCAGCTTCTTGCGCTTTTTTCAGCCATTCTGCTGATAAGTCTAACCGGTAGGGGTTGGCATTACATTCAAGAGCAGTATTTGTCTTTTTAGCGATTTCGATTAACATATCTAAATCAACATCATAGCCCGCTCTTTTTCCAATCAGCCTTCCTGTTGGATGGGCGATAATATCTACATGTGCGCTTTCTAACGCTGTGACGAGGCGCTCCATTATTTTATCACGATTTTGTGAAAAGCTTGAATGAATAGCGCCGATTACGATATCCATTTCTTTTAATACTTCATCATCAAAATCAAGCGTCGCATCCGGCAGGATATCCATTTCGACACCAGCTAAGATTGTAATATCACCATATAAGTCATTCAATCTGTTGATTTCCTTGCGCTGTTCACGTAGGCGCTCGGCCGTTAAACCATTGGCTACCTTTAAATATTGAGAATGATCCGTGATGGCAATATAAGAGTATCCTCTTGCCCTTGCTGCTTCCACCATTTCTTGAATAGAATAGGCGCCATCACTCCATGTTGTATGCATATGAAGGTCACCCTTAATATCGTCCACAGAGAATGGAGCAATTTCCCCTGCCTGTGCTGCTTCGACTTCTCCTTGATCCTCTCTCATTTCCGGTGGAATAAATTGGAGCCCAAAGTGAGCAAAAAATTCTTCTTCTGATGAAAATGTCAACAATTCCTCTGTCTTAAGGACTTCCACACCATATTCACTGATTTTCTCGCCCCGTTCTTTTGCAAGTTGGCGCATTTTTACATTATGATCTTTTGACCCGGTAAAGTGATGTAATGTTGTTGCGAAACTCTTTGGCTCCACTAGGCGAAAGTCGATTGACACATCATAATCATAATGCAATACTACGGAAACCTTTGTATCCCCGCTGGCAATCACGTCAGCTATATTTTCCAGCTGCAAAAGCTGCTCACGAACCGATTGTGGATTCGTAGTGGCAATAATAAAGTCCAAATCCTTTATCGTTTCTTTCATTCTCCGCAAGCTTCCTGCCCGTGAAAATTGGATGATATCGCTCATGTTACGAAGCGCTTCTTCCACCTTAGCTGCTATCTCTAGCATGTACCAAACAGGGAGTCGATCAGGACGTTTTCCGATTTCTTCAATCGCTGCTAAAATTTTTTCCTCTGTTTTTTTGCCAAAGCCAGCTAAAGCTTGTACCTTATTTTCGATACAACACTTTTTTAATGATTCTACATCAGTAACATGTAACTCTTGATATAACTTTGCAATTTTCTTTCCACCAAGACCAGACAGATTTAATAGTGGCAGTAATCCTTTGGGTACCTGTTCCTTAAGTTCCTCGAGCACGCTCGATTTACCTGTATCCAATAATTCCTCGATTACAGCAGCCGTCCCTTTGCCTATACCACCTATTTTTGAAAAATCACCAATATCCTTCAAGCTTCGATCATCAGCTTCAAGGGCTGTAGCTGCTTTCCGGTATGCAGAAATTTTAAACGGATTTTCCCCTTTAATTTCTAAATATATAGCAATCGTTTCTAATACTTTGATAATATCCTTTTTATGAATGTTCATCCTAATCACCTTCTTTATGAAATACCAAGGTTAAACTTTTAAAAACCTCCATGCACACTGCATCGAGGGTTTTTAAAAATATGTTGTTCCTGTTCCTGAGTGAAACCATAATTCTTTAAGCTTTTCAGAGACAATCGGAGTATGCTCAATCATTCCTTTTGCCAACAAAGAATCATTCACCATCACCTGTACGGAATCAATCGGCGTTAAAGCGCCCACAAAAAGGAGGACAAATAGTACCAAATACACTTCTACAAACCCCAATGCTCCACCAAGCCAGCCATTAATGGTGCGGAGAATCGGTAAATCTACTAGAAAATTAAGCATGGAGCCAATAAAGTGCATGATAATTTTTGTACCAAAAAAAAGAACCGCAAATGCAATGACGCGATAAAAAACAGCCTCCAAGTCAAAGTTGTCAAAAAGAATTGACACAGCACTTTCCTTTGATGGAGCTGGAAGTGGTATCCAAATCTTTAAAAAAGGGGCTACATCATCAGAATATAAATAAGCAACAATAAAGGCGGCAATAAAACCAACAAAATACACAATCTGGAGAACAAAGCCGCGTCTAAATCCAATGAAAAAGCCAATCACAAGGACGAAAAGTAAAATTAAATCAATCATTGTTCGCTTTTTCCTCTTTCTTTTCAAGTTTTATTAATAAGCTTTCATAATCGTTTTTTAACGCCTCATGTTCGGCTTGTAATTTAAGAAAATCATTCGCAATATTGACTGATGTTAAGATTGCTAGTTTATTTGTATCCAAAAAACGATTACACTCGCTAATCTCTTTCATTTTTCTATCAACCATTGTAGCAACAATCCGGATATGGTTTGAATTTTCATCCCCGACTATTGTATATTGGTGACCATATATCTCCACTGAAATCCTTTTTCTATTTTGACCAGACACCTAGAAAGGCCCCCTATTATTCCTGAATAAAAAATGTGTAAAAATACCACGAATAGTTTATATAATGATACCATGAATAGTAGCCTTTTCAAAATTATTATTGATAAAAGGAGTTCGTGCCAATGTCAAACACGGTTTTAACCGTAACAAGTAAAAAAATTGCTGAAATGAAAGCACATTACCAGTCCTCCATTGTTAATAAAACTCCACCCGGAGGTGTATTTGTAGCAAAACCGAATGGGTGCACGATTACTGCCTACAAATCCGGAAAAGTATTGTTTCAAGGTCAAGGTGCCGAAATAGAGGCAAGCAAATGGGCAAGTGGCGAAACTAGCTCTACTACTACCAAAGCATCAACAACGCCAAGGAAAAAGAATGCCAGCCCTGGTCTGCAAATGGGGAAATATTCTCCACCACCAAACATTAGCCAATTATCGATAATTGGGTCAGATGAAGTCGGAACGGGGGATTTTTTTGGTCCAATCACAGTGGCTGCTGCCTTTGTGGCAAGTGACCAAGTGGAGCTTTTAAAGAAGTTGGGTGTCAAGGATTCTAAAGATTTAAATGACCAACAAATTGCAAAGATTGCTGAAGAAATTATCCCAATTGTACCACACAGCTTACTGATTTTAAGAAATGAAAAGTACAACGAACTAGAGACCAGCGGAATGAATCAAGGGAAGCTTAAAGCGCTTCTGCATAATCAAGCAATTGGGAAAGTGGTCAACAGGCTCACTCCAGAACAGTCTTTTGATGGCATTTTAATAGACCAGTTTTGCCAGCCGGACGTTTTCTTCCGCTATTTAACTGGAAAAGCGATTCCTTGGAAATCGCAACAGATTTACTTCAGCACAAAAGCAGAAGGTATTCATATTGCTGTTGCGGCTGCATCGATTATCGCTAGATTCGCATTTGTGAAGGAATTCGAAAAACTCAGTGTGAAAGTCGGATTTGAGTTACCAAAAGGAGCGGGCGCAAGAGTTGACAAAGCAGCTGCAGATTTCATCAAAAAATATGGTGAGGCAGCTTTATCGAAAGTTGCAAAATTGCATTTCGCAAATACTGAAAAAGCAAAACGTTTAATTAAAAAATAATGACGTGGCTTCCTAAAAGGGGAAGCTATTTTTTTTGGTGTTTTTGGGCAGGCTATGGATTGAAATTATTTATTACTTCATTTGCAATAAAATTATTTATATAAAGGAGACAATTTGATGACTGAAAAGACTTTTACGGTAACAACTGAAACAGGTATCCACGCACGTCCTGCAACAATCCTTGTTCAGACGGCTAGCAAATTCAAATGCGATGTATCGCTTGCGTACGGGGAAAAGACGGTAAACTTGAAGTCTATCATGGGTGTGATGTCTTTAGGGATTCCACATGGGGCGCAAATGAAAATTATAACGAATGGTGATGACGAAGCCGAAGCCATGAAGACAATCGAAGAAACAATAAAAGCAGAAGGATTAGGCGAATAATGGTAGGTAATAAAATACAAGGAATTGCTGCTTCAGCGGGGATTGCAATAGCTAAGGTCTATAAATTGGAACATCCCAATTTAGATGTACAAAAAAAGCACATTGATAACCCTGCGTCTGAAGTCTCCCGTTTTAAAAAAGCGGTAAGTGAGTCCGAACAAGATTTGGAAAAAATAAAACAACATGCCTTACAAAAGCTAGGTGCAGACAAAGCTGAAATTTTTTCGGCACATCTGCTTGTCCTTCATGACCCAGAGCTTATAGATGCAGTAACAAGTAACATTGAAACAGAAAAGGTAAATGCAGAATTTGCCCTTGAAGCAGTAACCCAAATGTTTATAGCGATGTTTGAACAAATGGACAATGAGTATATGCGTGAACGTGCTGCTGATATTCGCGACGTTCGAAAGCGCGTGCTTGCCCATTTATTAGGAGTAACGATTCCGAACCCTAGTATGCTGACGGAAGAGGTTATTTTGGTCGCAGAAGATTTAACGCCCTCTGACACAGCACAGCTTAATAGGCAATTTGTAAAAGGCTTTACAACTAATATTGGTGGGCGAACCTCCCACTCCGCGATCATGGCAAGATCGATGGAAATTCCCGCTGTCGTTGGGACGAAAAATATTACAAGCCAAATTCCAGAAGGCACACTTCTTATTGTTGATGGAATCGATGGTCATGTAGTTGTGAACCCAAGTCAGGATGAAATCAAGCAATACGAGCAAAAGAAACAAAGCTTTGAAGCCCAAAAAGCTGAATGGGCTAAATTAAAAAATGAAAAAACGGCTACCAGTGATGGAAAACATGTTGAATTGGCTGCCAATATCGGCACTCCTAATGATGTGGAGGGTGTAGTAAATAATGGTGCTGAAGCCATCGGGCTCTACCGAACTGAATTTTTATTTATGGGTCGTAATGAAATGCCGACAGAAGAGGAGCAATATGAAGCTTATAAAACCGTCTTAGAAAAAATGGAGGGTAAACCGGTTGTAGTTCGAACACTGGATATTGGCGGTGATAAGGAGCTCCCTTACTTAAATATGCCAGATGAGATGAATCCATTTTTAGGTTATCGAGCAATTCGCCTTTGCTTGGATCAGCAAGACATTTTCCGTACTCAATTACGCGCCTTATTAAAAGCCAGCACATTTGGCAATTTAAGAATCATGTTTCCAATGATTGCCACGCTTGATGAATTTAGGGAAGCCAAAAAAATACTTTTTGAAGAAAAAGCGGCCCTAGTAAAAAGTGGCATTGCTATTAATGAAAACATTGAAATAGGCATGATGGTTGAAATCCCAGCCACTGCCGTAATTGCAGATCAATTTGCAAAAGAGGTTGATTTTTTTAGTATTGGGACAAATGATCTCATTCAATATACGCTTGCCGCAGACCGGATGAATGAAACCATTTCCTATTTATATCAGCCCTATAACCCAGCGATTTTGCGGTTAGTTAAAATGGTCATAAGTGCCGCCCACAAGGAAGGAAAGTGGGTGGGTATGTGCGGAGAGATGGCCGGTGACCCGATTGCCATTCCGCTTCTCTTAGGCCTGGGGCTTGATGAATTTAGCATGAGTGCTACCTCCATTTTGCCGGCAAGAACGCAAATTTCCAAGCTCACTGTAAAAGAAACAGAAAATCTGGCAGCACAGGCGTTGAATATGGGCACTGCAGAAGAAGTGAAAGGCTTAGTTTCTAACGTGTATAGCTAAAATTAGTCTTACATAAAAAAGAGCTGAGAATGCATCATGCAAGCTCAGCTCTTTTTTAGTTGATTATTATCCTCTTAATGTCGCACCAAGTTTTTCTTCCACAGCCTTTAATACTAGTTCATGGGCTTTTACTACTTCCTCATCTGTTAGTGTTTTTTCCGGATCGAAATAACGTAATGAGAAAGCGATTGATTTTTTGCCTTTTTCCAAATGTTCACCTTGATATAAATCGAAGATTGTTACTTCTTTTAATAATTTGCCGCCAGCTTCTTGAATGACAGCTTGAACAGTTCCAGCCACAACATTTTCATCTACTACCAAAGCAATGTCGCGTGTAATGGATGGGAAGCGTGGAATGGCTTCGTATTGAATCTCTTCAACCTCTGTCCTTAAAAGCTTGTTTATGTTGATTTCAAACACGTAAGTTGGATGAAGGTCAAGTGTTTTTTGTACTTCTGGATGTACTTGACCAACAAAGCCAAGGTAATCTTGATCAAGCTTCATCATTGCCGTACGGCCAGGATGAAGCCCGTCTTTTTGACCTTGTTCAAACGTGATGCGATCCTGTAAGCCAAGCATTTCAAATAGACCTTCAAGGATTCCTTTTGCTACGAAGAAATCAACGGCTTTTTTCTCGCCCTGCCATGAGTGTGTTTGCCATAGTCCTGTAATGGCTCCAGCAAGATTTTCTCTTTCATTTGGCTGAATCGTTTCTATTTTTCCGTCGATTAAATATACCTTGCCTATTTCATATAGGGCTACGTTCTCAAGCTGACGTGCATTATTATGTGCCACCGCTTCTAAAAGATGTGGTACTAAACTTAAGCGTAACGTACTGCGCTCTTCACTCATTGGCATTGCCAAGCGGATTGGTGTTGCCTTTGTTGTCTCATCTTTATACAATTCTGCTCGATCAGAGCTTGTTAAAGAGTACGTAACAGCCTCAGTCAACCCAGCTCCTTCTAAAAATCTGCGGATTTTACGGCGCTTATGTTGATATGCTGATAATTTCCCTGGTGTTGTATCACCGATTGGCAATGTCGTTGGAATATAATCATAGCCATATAGACGCGCCACTTCTTCGATTAAATCCTCTGAAATGGCAATATCACGTCTTCTTGACGGCGCTGTTACTGTGAATTCATGCGTTTCTTCTGTAAAGTCAAATTGTAAACGGGTGAATATTTCCGTTACATCTTCTGTTGTAATGGTCGTTCCAAGCACTTGATTAATACGATTAGTTGATACAGTGACCTTAATAGGCATAGTATCTAAGTTATCAACCGCAACGACTCCTTCAAGAACTTCACCACCGGCAAGCTCAGCCATAAGTGCTGCCGCACGGTCACCTGCTTCTTTCGTACGAAGAGGGTCAACTCCTTTTTCAAAGCGTGTGCTTGCCTCACTGCGAAGGCCATGGTCCTTGGAAGCCTGACGAACAGTTTGACCATTAAAAACGGCCGCTTCAATTAATACATTTACGGTACCATCATGTACTTCAGAGTTAGCTCCACCCATTACACCAGCTAATGCAACAGGCTCCGTACCATTGGTAATCACAAGCTGATCAGCTTTCAAAGTGCGCTCTTGATCATCCAACGTGATAAATTTCTCATCCTGCTTTGCCCGTCTTACCAAGATTTCTTTTGATCCTAAACGGTCATAGTCGAAGGCATGGAGCGGTTGGCCATATTCTATTAAAATATAGTTCGTAATATCAACCACATTATTGATAGGACGGATTCCAGCAGCCATTAAACGCATTTGCATCCAAAGTGGTGATGGAGCAATTTTAACACCTTTTACAACTCGGGCTGCGTAATATGGGCAATCCTCTTCTGCATCAACCGTAATTTTAATATAATCTGCAGCTTTTTCACTCACTTCATGTAAGACAGGCTTTGGCAGTTTTACTTCACGGCCTAAAATTGCCGCCACTTCATATGCAACCCCGAGCATACTTAAAGCATCAGAACGGTTTGGCGTTAAACTTAGTTCTAAAACTTGGTCATGTAAATTTAAATATTCTAAAGGATCTGTGCCAACCTCAACTTCAAAAGGAAAAACAAAAATCCCACTTGCATATTCTTTTGGAACAAATTTGCTTTCAATCCCTAATTCCTGCAATGAGCAAATCATCCCATTGGAAGCTTCACCACGGAGCTTTGCTTTTTTTATTTTAAAATTTCCTGGAAGCACAGCACCGATTTTCGCAACGATTACCTTTTGTCCTGCCGCCACGTTTGGTGCCCCACAAATAATTTGCTTCGGTTCCTCTTCGCCTAGGTCAACTTGACAAATATTAAGCTTATCAGCCTCAGGGTGCTTGACGCATTCCAGCACGTGACCGATGACAACACCTTGCACACCTTTATTTAATACTTCTACACCTTCTACTTCTATTCCGGCTTTTGTAATTTTCTCTGCGAGCTCTTCTGCCGTAATATCATTTATATCAACATAGTCTTTTAACCAATTATAAGATACTAACACGTTGTTCCCTCCTCTTACGCACGTTTAAATTGTTTTAAAAAGCGAATATCGTTTGTGTAAAAATGACGAATATCGTCAATGCCGTACTTCAGCATAGCAATTCGTTCAGGCCCCATTCCGAATGCAAAGCCTGTATATTTTTTCGAATCAAAACCAGCCATTTCAAGCACATTTGGATGCACCATTCCAGCACCTAAAATTTCAATCCAGCCAGTATGCTTACAGATAGAACAGCCGTGGCCGCCGCACATACAAGATACATCGACTTCAACAGATGGCTCTGTAAACGGGAAGAAGCTAGGACGAAGGCGAATTTTACGATCTTCTCCAAACATCTTTTTCGCAAATACTTCAAGCGTTCCTTTAAGGTCGCTCATGCGGATATTTTCAGCAACGACCAAGCCCTCAATTTGCATGAATTGATGTGAGTGGGTTGCATCATCATTATCACGACGGTACACCTTTCCTGGGCAAATAATTTTTACTGGTCCGCGGCCTTCATGGTTTTCCATTGTTCTTGCCTGCACTGGTGATGTATGAGTACGAAGTAAAATTTCTTCGGTTATATAGAATGAATCTTGCATATCACGGGCAGGGTGTCCTTTTGGTAAATTTAATGCTTCAAAATTGTAATAGTCTTTTTCAACCTCAGGGCCTTCAGCAATTTCGTAACCCATGCCGATAAATAGATCCTCTATTTCCTCAATAACCGCTGTTAATGGGTGATGATTGCCTGTGCGTACAGGGCGACCTGGAAGAGTGACATCAACTGTCTCAGCCGCAAGCTTTTTCTCTACCTCAAGTTTTTCAAATCTTTCTTGCTTTTCTTCCAGCTTTTCCTGGATTGCTGCACGGACATCATTGGCAAGCTGCCCTATAATCGGACGCTCCTCCGCAGACAATTTCCCCATTCCTCTTAATACTTCTGTAATGGGACCTTTTTTCCCTAAATAGGCAACACGAATGTCATTTAATGCTTTTAAATCTTCCGCCTGCTCTACTTTTTGCAACGCTTCATTTTGTAGTTCTTTTAATCGAGCTTCCATATTGATTTTGATCCTCCTTTATTTTGTACAAAAGAAAAAAGTCTCCATCCCCTGGAAAAAGGGACGAAGACTTTATATTCGCGGTACCACCCTAATTAACAGTACATTGATCGCACTGTTCACTTCATTCAAATAACGGTTCATTTTAACCGGAATACCTTTAAGTATCAGCTCCAGAGTGAATTCGGCTACATCAATCATAAAGATGCTTGCAGTCTATGGCATCTTCTCCCTATATGTCGAGAGGTAACGTACTATGTTCCTTCACAGCTTATATTTTATAAAATTTTAAATACAATTATAGTATATATTCAATGAAGAGGCAAACGTTTCTTCCAGTCTATATGTTTCGTAAATGATACAAAAGAATAGCCGCTGCAATTGAAACGTTCAATGATTCCGCCTTCCCGTAAATCGGTATGTAAAGATTGGCATCTGTTTGTTTCAGCAACGCAGGGTTGACGCCATTCCCCTCATTCCCTACAAGTAAAGCAAATTGATTAAGCGGCTCAAATTCTTTATAATTGCGCCCATTCTCAAGCGCTGTCCCGAATACTGGTACGCCAATAGCTGTTAAACGCTTAATCCATACATCTAAGCTGCCTTCTAAAATTGGAATATGGAATAAAGAGCCTTGAGTTGCCCTGATTACCTTGCCATTATACAAGTCAACACAACCTTCACCTAAAATAACGGCATCCATTCCGACCGCATCTGCCGTGCGAATCATCGTCCCAAGATTACCTGGGTCTTGAACATTATCAACTAAAAGAAGCTTAGCCGTGGCGACGTTGATTGGCGTTGGACCAGCCATACCACAAACAGCAGCAATTCCTTGCGGCGTTTCCGTTTCGGAGATTTGCTTCATAATGTCTTCGGTTACTTCAAAAACGTCAATATCACCAACGTCCAGAAGGGAGTATTCCATCCCTTCGCGAACAATCAGTTCCTTTACATGTGCCTTATATTTCAAAGCCTCTTCGATTAAATGTATTCCTTCAATAAGAAATAAGCCTGTTTTATTTCGCTCTTTTTTCGTATGCAGCTTTTTCCATTGCTTTACACGTGGATTTTGTGTGGATTCAATTTTGGTATACATCTCTATGCCACCTCACGATCTCATTTTACCTGCGCTTACGCTTTTCTTTTTTGTCCAGCTCCAGCGCCCAGCGACTAGTAAACTTCGCTCATCTCCCTACGATAAGTTAACATCGACTCACTTTCGTTCGTCGTGTTTCCTTTATCTCAGTCGATGCGCTCCAGTTTATACGTCGCTGAACGGGCGCTTACGCTTTTCCCATTATATCTAGAAATTTTTACATAATCCAATTAAATTTGCAGAAACTAGTAAGGGACGTTTGATTAGAAAGGGAGGTGCCAATTTATGAATTTAAATCTTCGCCATGCGATTATTCAAAATGTTTCAGGGAACACCAAGGAAGAACTTGAAGATACGATTATTGATGCAATCCGTAGTCAAGAAGAGAAAATGCTTCCTGGGCTTGGTGTGCTTTTTGAAGTAATCTGGCAAAATGCCAATGAGGAAGAAAAGGAAGAAATGCTCTCTAACTTAAAAAATGGATTACAAAAGTAGTAAAAACAAGGTGCCTCCAAGCGAAGGCACCTCATTTTTTATAGTTATTTTAATCAAATATAATCTCTTTTACTTTCTCAGAATCCAATCGTTTAATCACTTCTACAATTAATTTTACAGCATTTTCATAGTCATCGCGATTAAGCATAGCTGCGTTGGAATGAATATAACGCGTGGCAATTGTAATCGCCAATGCCGGTACACCATTTGCTGTAAGATGGATGGAGCCTGCATCTGTTCCCCCGCCAGCCATGGAATCAAATTGATATGGAATATTATTTTCCTCTGCGACACTGACGACAAAATCACGCAGCCCTTTATGAGAGACAATCGATGCATCATATAAAATGATTTGCGGGCCTTCACCCATTTTACTTACAGATTCTTTTTCTGTAATTCCAGGTGTATCTCCGGCAATACCAACGTCAACGGCAAAGCCGATATCAGGCTTAATTTGGGCTGTAGCTGTTTTCGCACCTCTTAAACCAACCTCTTCTTGTACAGTGCCCACACCGTACACAACATTCGGGTGATCTACACCTTTCAGCTGTTTTAAAACATCGATGGCAATGGCACAGCCAATGCGATTATCCCATGCTTTGGCAAGGAGCATTTTTTCATTATTCATCACGGTAAATTCAAAATACGGAACAATTGAATCACCTGGAAGTACGCCCCACCCAAGCGCTTCCTCTTTACTTGTAGCACCGATATCGATAAACATATCTTTAACGTCAACTGTCTTTTTACGTGCCTCAGCAGATAAAACATGCGGTGGCTTTGAGCCAATGATTCCTGGAATATTTCCATTTTTCGTCATGATCGTTACACGTTGGGCAAGCATGACTTGTGACCACCAGCCGCCAACCGTTTGGAATCTCAAAAAACCTTTTTCAGTAATTTGCGTGACCATGAATCCAACTTCATCAAGATGTCCAGCCACCATTATTTTCGGGCCTTCTTCTCTACCAACCTTTTTGGCAATTAAGCTGCCAAGATTGTCTGTTGTAATTTCATCAACATATGGAGAGATGTACTTTTTCATTACCTCGCGAACTTCACGTTCGTCCCCAGGAATTCCTTTAGCATCTGTTAAATCCTTTAACATTGTCAACGTTTCATCCAATTGTTTGGCCATATGTATAAAAACTCCCTTCTATTACCGTACCTTCCTAATATCCCATATCTTGGCGTTTATGATTCACTTCATTTTTCATCATATATGCTTTTTCAATATCTTCGGCGGAAAAACCTAATAGTTTACCTAATAATATGTATCCATTAAAGATTTTATGGTAGTTTTCTGAATTTAATTGTCTACGAAAATCTATAATGCTCGCATACACTTGCTGGAATTGCTCTACAATATCTCTTTCTTCTTCAATTGGACTCAACGTTACCTGGTCTTGGATGCCTAGCTCAAGGCCAATTGACAAAATAAAATGAATGCCATCAACATATTCTTCTAAAATAACATCTCGTGTGGCGGCCGGTTTTAAGCTCCAAAATTTAAAGCAACGTGTTTCATTGGCTAATTCACCAAGTTCCACTAACAATGCCATGATTTTTTTATCCATTAAATTTTCATTTTCGAGTCCATGCTCTTTTTCTATCCTTGTGTCTAATTCTTTTTGAAGACTGAACAATTTGGCTAACATCGTAATTTTACTCCCCCTGCCCTTTAAGTCTATTCATATTATAGCAAATAGGGAAAAAATTATTGATATATTGAAACTAAGTTTGGGGATGATTCGTATGTATAATTGTATTTTGATATTGTTAATTAGGAGGTGTTCCCATGTTTGCTGTCATCTTCTTTAGATTACTAATTTTAACTCTGATTTTATTTCTTATTGTGAAAATAATTAAATATATCGCAAACCCCAAGCGAAAGCTGGAATTGGCCCATGAGCAGAAGCAATTTTACTTTTGGGACGACCATGACAACGTTAGAAAAAACTTCTTAATTACGTATAAAGGAGTACTTTTCGAAGGGGAAAAATATTTAGGAACGACCGATCAGGCATTCGAAATCGTCTCAATCTTTATTTGGGCAAAGGACACAGACAAATTACAAGGGCTAAAACGTGAAGATTTCCTAAAAATCGAAGCGGATATCAAAAGACACTATCCAAATGCACGAATGGAGTGGAAAAATCCAATCCGCAATTTTTTAAATAATCAGTAGGGCCCAATGGGCCCCTTTATGTTAGTAAATAGATTGCATAGCCGTAGCACACTAGATTTACGATCATAACAAGCGGCATGCCGATGGTGAATGTTTTATGCTTTGTTTTGTGATGGTAGTTTTGCATTCCCCAGTATAAGCCGATCCCGCCTCCTAAGAGACCTATAGTCCAAAATCTCATTTCCGGTATTCTCCACTGACCTTTTTGTGAACGCTTTTTATCGATGCCCATGGAAATAAAGCCAACCAAACTAATCATGATAAAATATCCTATTAAAATATACATTTCTGAAAAAGTCTCCCATCAATAGCCGGGTTAGTAACCCCGGATTTTCCATCAGCAGCTGATGGAATCAATATATTTATGTTTGTACAAAAAAGGTCATTCCTAAACGGAATGACCTTTCTTTAACATTATTACTGAACGCTTGCTTTAGCTTTTGCTGCTAATTCTGCAAATGCTTTTTCGTCACTTATAGCAAGCTCAGCTAGCATTTTGCGGTTGATTTCGATGCCAGCAACCTTTAGGCCGTGCATCATGCGGCTGTATGAAAGACCGTTCAAACGTGCAGCAGCATTGATACGTGTAATCCAAAGCTTACGGAAGTCGCGTTTCTTTTGGCGACGGTCACGATAAGCATACATTAAAGATTTCATTACTTGTTGTTTTGCAACTTTAAATAATGTATGTTTTGAACCGAAATAACCTTTTGCTAATTTTAATACGCGTTTACGACGACGACGCGTTACTGTACCACCTTTTACTCTTGGCATGTGATTCCCTCCTAAGATCTATGTTCCAAATTCTGTTAAATGTAAAATGTGAATATTTCGTATATCCTATAAGTTTGCAATCATTTGCTTGATGCGCTTATAGTCACCAGCACTTACTAAAGCACCTTTGCGAAGTTTACGTTTTACCTTTTGCTCTTTATTAGCAAATAAGTGGCTTGTGTAAGCATGTGAACGCTTCACTTTGCCGCTTCCAGTTTTTTTGAAACGCTTTGCTGAACCTCTATGAGTTTTCATTTTTGGCATGTGGGTTTCCTCCTTAGATCCATTGTTGTATTTAGTAATGCATCGATTACTGTTACTTATTTTCAGATTTAGGCGCTAATACGATAAACATACTGCGACCTTCCATCTTCGGCTTTTGTTCAACGACGCTAACTTCTGCACATTGCTCTGCTAAACGATCGAGCACTCTTTGGCCGATTTCTTTATGTGTAATTGCACGACCTTTGAAACGAATACTAGCTTTTACTTTGTCGCCTTTTTCTAGAAATTTTATTGCATTGCGTAGCTTCGTATTAAAATCATGTTCTTCAATAGTAGGGCTTAAGCGTACTTCCTTAATATTGATAACCTTTTGATTTTTACGTGCTTCTTTTTCTTTTTTCTGCTGCTCATAACGATATTTACCATAATCCATTATGCGGCAAACAGGTGGTTTTGCATTCGGTGCAACCATTACTAAATCTAAATTAGCGGTTTGCGCCATTTCTAAAGCTTCGTTTCTCGATTTAATACCGATTTGATCGCCATTAGCACCAACGAGTCGAACTTCACGTGCGCGAATTTCCTCGTTAATAAATAAGTCCTTACTAATAATTAGCCACCTCCAGGTTTTTTTCACTGAATCTTTCGTTTGGGAGACGCATGTTCACAAAAAAAACGTCGGTATACATACTACACCCACGTTTCACGATCTTCAAATTCCGAGATTGTTTAACCAGTCAACTACTTGCGCGTCAATCAGGTGAGAAGCGGGTGCCTCTACTTTTTCCACAAAGAAATATTCAATTAGACCTATCTATGTTAACATATGTTAGATAATAATGTCAACAAGCAAAACTAATTCATTAGCAACGCTTTTAATATTAACCGAAACTGCAAAAAGTTGCAAGTGTTTTTTAAATGGAAAAGATGCAGGAAATTCCTGCATCTTTTCTTTTGTTAAAATTCATTATTTTTCGATATGACCTTTTCGTTGTACTTCCAATTTTAGTAATTCAACAAACTTGTCAAAGGCTACTGTTTCTGATTTATTTTCACCATATTTGCGAACATTTACACTTTGCTCTTTTATTTCATTGTCACCGACGACAAGCATGTAAGGAATCTTTTGCATTTGAGCCTCACGAATCTTATAGCCGATCTTTTCATCGCGCTCATCAATTTCAACACGGAAGCCTTCTAATTGCAATTTTTCCTGAACTTGCTTTGCATATTCAAGGTGAACCTCACTTGATACTGGAATAACCTTTGCTTGAACTGGTGCCAACCATGTTGGGAAAGCCCCTTTGTACTCTTCAATTAAGAACGCGACAAAGCGCTCCATTGTAGAGACAACACCACGGTGGATAACAACCGGACGATGCTGCTTGCCATCTTCACCAACATATGTTAAATCAAAGCGTTCTGGTAATAAAAAGTCTAATTGAACTGTTGATAATGTTTCATCTTTCCCTAATGCTGTCTTCACTTGAACATCGAGCTTCGGACCGTAGAAGGCAGCTTCCCCTTCCGCTTCATAATAGTCAAGACCTAGGTCATCCATCGCATCTTTTAACATGGATTGTGCTTTTTCCCACATCGCATCATCATCAAAATATTTTTCCTTATCTTGAGGGTCACGATAGGATAAACGGAAGGCATAATCTGTAAAATCAAAGTCTTTATAAACTGCTAAAATTAAGTTAACAACCCGTTTGAATTCATCCTTAATTTGGTCCGGGCGAACAAAAATATGGGCATCATTTAAAGTCATGCCGCGAACGCGTTGCAATCCTGATAACGCTCCTGACATTTCATAGCGGTGCATTGTACCTAGCTCAGCGATGCGGATTGGCAGCTCACGATAGCTGTGCATGCTGTTTTTGTAGACCATCATATGGTGCGGACAGTTCATTGGTCGAAGTACCAATGATTCATTGCTATCCATTTCCATCGGTGGGAACATATCTTCCTGATAGTGATCCCAGTGGCCTGAAGTTTTATAAAGCTCAACATTTGCTAGAACAGGTGTATAAACATGGCTGTATCCAAGTCTTTCCTCTAAATCAACAATATATCTTTCAATTTGGCGACGAATAGTAGCACCTTTTGGAAGCCATAATGGCAGACCTTGTCCAACCAATTGGGAAACAGTAAATAAATTTAATTCTTTGCCAAGCTTACGGTGGTCGCGTTCTTTTGCTTCTTCAAGTAAACGCAAATGCTCGTCCAACTGTGCTTTCTTAGGGAATGCTGTTCCATAAACGCGCTGCAGCATTTTATTTTTGCTGTCTCCGCGCCAATAAGCACCGGCAATGTTCATTAATTTAAATACTTTAATCTTGCCTGTTGAAGGGACATGAACGCCACGGCAAAGATCAGAGAACTCACCTTGTGTATAGATTGTAATTTTCTCACCTTCAGGAATTGCACTTACTAATTCAACCTTTAATGGATCGCCGATTTCTTCATACATTTTGATTGCTTCTTCACGTGAAACTTCTTGGCGCTCCACTGGTAAATTTGCATCAATAATCCGCTGCATTTCTTTTTCAATTTTCGGAAGGTCCTCTGGTGTTAATGGTTGTTCCATATCGATATCATAGTAAAAGCCACTCTCAATAACAGGTCCAACCCCTAATTTCACATCTCCATATAGGCGTTTAATCGCTTGTGCCATTAAGTGTGCTGTACTATGACGTAAAACTTCAAGTCCATCTGGTGTATCATATGTGATAATTTCAATGGATCCATCTTCAGTTATTGGTGTACGCAAATCAATGGGCTTGCCATTTAATTTACCAGCTAAAGCATTTTTCTTTAATCCTGAACTAATTGATGCTGCGATATCTTCAGTCGTCGTTCCTTTAGGAAACTCCTTTACAGCGCCATCTGGGAACGAAACTTTAATTACATCCGACATATTGCTACACTCCTTTTTTTCTATCTTTTATAAAAAATAAAAAAACACTCATCCCAAATAAGGGACGAGTGTTTAGTTCGTGGTTCCACCCTTCTTCCCGCATACTTTCCTCCTGCGGCTTGAAGTCGGATAACGGTTGTTGCCGTCAACGGTTGATTCCCGTTGAAGTTTAAAGGTGGTAAGCTACCCTTCGTGTATAGAAAGCTTGCAGCCTTGGCTTTCCTCTCTAATATACCGTAAAAATAACTCATGTCCTCATCGTAACTGATTGGATATTTTATAACCTTTTGTTATGACTATGTACGTATTATATCCACATTTGTAAAATAAAATCAAGTTGCAGTTTTACTTTTTCAGCGCTTAACTTGTTGAAACGCCTCCTTTGGCCTTAGTTCAACCCGTTCTAAAAAGATGTTTTGGATTGTTTGGATAAGCCCATGGTCCAACGTCTCCGTATATAAATAAATCGTTTTCGGAGCGATGGATATTAACGGTGCAATGACCAAGGAATCTGTATCAATATCCTCAATTTTAATTAATTGTTCATCAATTAAATAGGTTAATTGCTCTGAACTAATTTTATTTAAATTCCGATCAAAAAAACTGAAATCTTCCTCATACACGAGGTGGATAATTTCCATTAAAGATTCTTTATTGTATACATAGCGGCGCAAATTTTCAACAAAGTTTTGATATTCCTGCTCTAGTTTATATTCATCGATTGCCGCTTCAATATACTGAACAAGACGAAAGCGATACTCTTTCAATCGAAATTGCAAAAAAGACTCAAATGAAAATGAAACGCTTGTTGTTAAAAAATCTTGTAATGCGTTTTCAATCATTTTTTCTCTCGGGAAGTGCTCATTCAAATGCGGCATCAGAGGCAATTCTAGCTTTTCACCGTCAATGATGGACCGTGCAATGGACATAATTTGCCTCTGTTCTTCTAGATCAGTAAAATAAAACATCGTACCGATCATTTCTTTCATCCATTTCACTTCTACTATTTTTATAATGTATCTCATTAATACCGGGATAATCACTGTCGAAATAATGGAATCAAAGGATTCCATTATTTTTATTTTTACGAGAACCTCGGGCTCATAAATAATATTCGCATCAACAAGCACGGTATTAGGATGGTTGTGTTCTTTTAATAGTTGATAAAGTAAAACTGCATCTTTTTTTTCACGAAATTGTATTGTAATCATTTTTTATATGGTCCCCCTTTTGCTGTTTTCACAGCAAATACCTGTTACATGTATATGGGGACAACGAAAAAAAAATGCCTATCTAGTAGATAGGCAGATTCATATTTTAAACCCATTCTTCGAGATTGACATCTTTTTTACGATAGTCAATCCCATCCAGCTTAATGATAATTGAATTTTTTAAAATCCTTGATGTGTTTCTCTTGCCGAATGTCTCGGTAAATTGCACATTATTCAAGTTTGTTGTAAAAATGGTCGGCTTCCCAAGCCTAGAGTCCAACAGTTCAAAAACCTTTTGAATATCATAATTAGAGCCTGCTTCGGCTCCCATATCATCTATGACTAATAAATCAATCTCTTTCATTTTTTTCAAAATATCTACAACCGTTAATCCGCTATCATCATTTTTAGAGTACGTATTTTTAATTAACGTTAGCAAGAGTGGGAGACAAATAAACAAGCCGCTATACTCTTTTTCCATGACAGCTTTCAATATAGATAGGGCTAAATGCGTTTTCCCGATACCGGTATCGCCGAATAGCAATAGATTCTTTGGGGGTTGCCCATTTTTCAAGCTAAACTTCCCAGCATAGGCAACACACAACTCTTTCACATCCTCTTGGAGGCTTGTTGTTGGCTGGTAGTTTTCAAATGTCGCACTTTTAATATCTTCGTTCATTAATGAATTTTGATTAAAATAGCGGAAGAAGCGTTCTTTTTTCAATAATTCAACATTATGCTCAATTTCAATTGCCAATGCCTTGTCAGGACATTTACAGCCAATCTTAAACTCCTGCAACTGGCCTTTATTCGGTCCGCCTAAAATAGGCATAAGTTGTACTTTAACATGGTTTCCGCAGCCTTCACAAACATATTCATTGATTGTTTTTGGCTGTTTGTAATGATTGCCGGTTAGCTCTGCTAAAACACTGCCTATTTTTTTCAATTGTTACTCCCCCTTGCCGTTAAGTAAGTCAAACATCTTTTGCTTGCGTTTCTTACGATCATCTTCTGATACATCAGGTTTCACCTGCTTTTTCTCTGTCTCATACTCATCAACACCAAGCATTAATAGACGCCTTTTCACATCCGGATTCATCTTGTCCTTACTGAATTTCTGGTGTCTTTCTCCCTCTTGTTTTGCTTTTTTCTCTTTATTTGAAGCCCATTGTTGATACTGACGGTGTTCTTGTTTCGCTAAATCCATAGCCTCTCGAACCATTTTAATTTCTTTTCTAGCCCAGTGACCTGCAATTCTTTCTACGTAATTTTTGGAAAGCTTCATATCCGTCTTTAGCATGACATAATGAATAAGCACATTCACTACACCGGGAGGAAGCTTTTGGTTAATCATAACATTTTCGATAATTTGCAGATCCGCCGCTGCCGGCTCTACCCCGCCTGAAATATCAACTAATAGCTGATATGGTGAAACACGTTCTAAATAGCTGATTAATTGCTCTTCTTTATTTGACGGTTCAGCAGCTTGATTAGACCTGAAAGAGAGTGGTTGCGTATTTTTCACTAATGTCGGCAAAGCATCACCATTCATAAATTGGTAGTAATCACGTGCCGATTTTCTTAGTTCTTCAATGTTGATTTCATCTCTTTCATCCAACGCCTGAACAACAACCTTTTTCATTTCAACCGGATCAATTCTGTAGAGGAACGAAAGCTTGGCAATAATCTCTTTCACTTTTGGAGTAAAGGCTTCTTTTGGTATTAAGGATTCAGAAATTCCGGCAAAAAATAACGAAAAGTCAAAATGGTCCTCAGTAACAAAAATACCGGAAGGATTTCCCCTTTGTGAAAACTCAGCTTGTTCTTCTATCGTTAAAGCATTCTTCATTTCTAAATTGGTTGTCGTTAATTCCGACGGGCTTAAAGATGTGAAAACATCATTGAATGCACTTGTTACCTCCAAATAATTGTTCGTCTCAATCTTATAATCAGAAAAAAACTGCTTTACTTTATTAAAACTTGTTTTGCCGAGGCGGTTATAGAGATAAATATTTAAAACGCCATCATTAAAAAAAGCCTGTGGAGATAATGGTGCCTGAAGTTCATATATATAGGTTCGACTTGTATCGTCTTCCTTTAAAAATGTTTTTAATAAACCGATTCCTTCAAGCTTTTTCCGATCCTCAAAAATTTGTTTCAAATTCAACTGCATCATACTCATGAGATGATGATGTTTATTCTGTTTTCCCCATAAACGATTGACCTCAACCTCACTCCACAAGGTCATATACAAACTGTAGCAGGTTGCACCAAGCAACGGTTGATATAATAAAGTCAGCACTTTCCTATCAAATTCTTGAAGAACTCCGTTTGTACGAATTATATATTCGTCGATTGGCAGCAGTTCCGTCCAATGGTGATTCATATTACATCCCGCCTTTTTTCTTGCATTACCTTCTTAAAAGTAGAAAAAGAGCTTTCATGAGAGAAGCCCTTTTTCTAATCTTTTTTTATTAATTCCTTTAATTCATCTATAAACACATTAATATCTTTAAATTGTCTATATACAGAAGCAAAGCGGACGTAGGCGACTTCATCAACCTTCGCTAGCTCGTCCATGACCATCTCACCTATTGCTTCACTTTTAATCTCTGAGATGCCTTGATTTCGTAGTTCTTTTTCAATTTCACTGACAATATCTTCAAGAGTTTGCAAGGGAACCGGCCTTTTTTCGCATGCTTTAATAAGACCCCTCAGCATTTTCTCGCGACTAAATTCCTCTCTTGCACCGTCTTTTTTCACAACAATTAATGGGGTTTCCTCAACCTTCTCAAACGTTGTAAACCTGTATTGACAGCTCTCACATTCTCTTCTTCTTCGAATGGATCGTCCATCCTCAACAGGGCGTGAATCAAGAACTCTTGTCCCATTATATTGGCAATGTGGACATCTCATAAAATCAACTCCGATAATTGGCACATAACCATTTCTTATCTATATCATATATAAAATCTGCTTAATTCACAAGTTCTTTTCGATGGAAATACATATTCTTGCAGGTATATTCCCTAAGCCAATTATTGTTCCTTAAAGTGATTGGACACTGCAAGGATATGGCACATAGCGTTCTATCTAATCATTAGTTTTTCACGGTGTCCAATCAAACCCAGTCACAATAATCGGCTTAGGGAACATTTTGACAGAATTACGCATTTATGCTTTCTAACATAAAAAAGAGGGACGCTACATGTCCCTCTTTTGCGATTTTTAGAATTTATTTCGAATCATTTTTTCAAACAGTAACTTCTGCTTCCTTTTCGATCCCTTTTGCTACTAATCTCGCTAAGTCGACAACGCGGCTTGAATAGCCCCATTCGTTATCATACCATACTAATACTTTTAATTTTCTGTTCCCTATAACCATTGTAGAAAGTCCATCCACAACACCTGAGCGGTCATCAGTATTGAAGTCAACCGAAACTAATGGTTCAAAGGTAATCCCTAAAATGCCCTTCAATGGTCCTTCGGCAGCTTTCTTAAGTGCTTCATTTACTTCTTCAACCGTTACGTCACGCTTTAAATCTACAACTAAATCAACCAAAGATACGTTAGGTGTTGGTACGCGTAATGCTAAACCGTGCAATTTTCCAGCCATTTCAGGCATCACAGTTGCAATTGCTTTAGCAGCACCTGTAGTTGTAGGGATAATCGACTGTGCACAAGCACGAGCACGACGAAGGTCTTTCTTATGTGGATTATCGACATTTTTTTGGTCATTTGTATATGCATGAACTGTAGTCATTAAACCATTTTCAATTCCGAATTGTTCATTAATCACTTTAACAACTGGAGCTAAACAGTTTGTTGTACAAGATGCGTTTGAAATAACATTATGTTTTTGATGATCATACTGGGCATCATTTACACCCATTACAATTGTAATATCTTCACCCTTAGCTGGAGCTGTAATAATGACTTTTTTAGCTCCTGCTTCTATATGTGCAATGGCTTTATCTTTTGAATTGAATTTCCCTGTTGCTTCAATAACAATATCTATATTTAACTCTTTCCAAGGGAGAAGCTTAGGGTCACGTTGGTCTAACAGTTGAATACGTTTGCCATTGACAATTAGTGCATTTTCTTCAGTTTCAACTGTGCCTTGAAATTTCCCGTGGACGCTATCATATTTTAACATATGTGCTAAATTTTCAGCTGGGTAGCTTGCATTTATTGCTACAATTTCAAATGATTCATCAAAAATTGCACTTCTAAAAAACATTCTACCTATACGCCCAAAACTATTAATCGCTACTCTTGCTTTCACCTTATTGACTCCTTCCGGATTATGCTATACTTTTTTTCTTTTCAGTACAATTAGTATAACATAAATAAAATAAAAATGGTTAGACTTATACACATTTTTGCAAAAATAAATAAAAATTTATCTTTATTTTCTAGTATAGTGTTATATTAATTCCCACTTTTTCAATACATTGAGTAGCTGCTCCGTTGTTTCCGTCATCGTTCCATTATTATTAATCACAGCATCGGCCATTGGAACCTTTTCCGAAAGCGGCATTTGCGAATGAATTCTCGCTTCTGCTTCTTCAAGGGAGAACTGATTTCTTTCCATCAATCTTTTCGTTTGCACATCCCGATCAACATATACAAGAATAATTTTTTCAACAAGACTCGTTAGCCTACTTTCAAACAATAAGGGGATATCTAGAACAACAACTTTTTCCCCTTTTTCTATGTATTCATCTTTTTCCCGATTCATTTTTTCACGAACCGCAGGATGGACGATACTATTTAAAATTTGCCGTTTTTCTTTATTATTAAATACGATGGCACCTAGTTTTGCGCGATCGATTGTGCGGTCAGCCTGCAAAATGGTATCGCCGAACGCTTCGACAATTTTTTGGTAGGCACCTTCACCCACCTCAACTACTTCTCGGGCAATCACATCTGCATCAATGACGACAATTCCAAGATTTCTTAACATATTGGCCACAGTGCTTTTTCCACTGGCAATCCCACCAGTTAAACCGATTACAGTTGTCATAAATCCCCCACCTTTCGCCTCCGCTTTTCTATTGTCCAGCTCTGGCGACCAGCGACTAGTAAACTTCACTCATCTCCCTACGATAAGTCAACATCGACTCACTTCGTTCGTCGTGTTTCCTTTATCTCGGTCGATGCGCTCCAGTTTATACGTCGCTGACCGGTCGCCTCCGCTTTTCTACTTTTTGGCACTTCGGACAATAATGTGTTCCGCGGCCTCCTACTGTTGTTTTTTCAATTGCTGTTCCGCAATTTTTACACGGCTCACCCTTCTTACTATATACGAGCAATTCTAGTTGAAACATCCCTATTTCTCCTTGGCTATTGACATAGGAGCGAACTGTGCTGCCACCTTTTGCAACTGCCTCTGTGAGGGTAGCGATAATTTCTTTATGAAGTCGTTTGATTTCAGTTGCTGAAAGCGATTTGGCGGGACGTTCAGGATGAATTCCCGCTCTAAATAAAGCTTCATCAACATAAATATTACCAAGGCCCACAACAATCTTTTGGTCTAACAGCGCTACCTTAATCTTTCTGTCTGTTTTCTTTAAGCGCTCACTTAAATACGTAACCGTAAAATCAGTGTCGAAAGGCTCAACACCTAATTCCGATAGGGGCGGCTCCTTTTCTTCCTTACCTTTCACAAAAAGATGCATCGTACCAAACTTCCGAACATCCCGATAACGAAGCTCGGTGCCATCCGTAAAAAAGAAAAATACATGGGTATGTTTATCAAAAGGCTCCTCTTTCGAATACAAGCCATAACGACCTTCCATACGTAGATGAGAAACTAAAACAAAATCATCAAGGACAAATTTTAAGAATTTCCCTCTTCTTTCGATATCATTGATTGATTGGCCTTTTAACAGCAATTGAAACTGCTGGACATCATCTGGCTTTTTAATCAACTTTGGCCACCGTACTTCAACATCGGCAATGGTTTTACCCTTTACTAATTTTAATAACGTTCTCCTAACTGTCTCGACCTCAGGTAATTCAGGCATAGCTACCACCTCCCTATTGGTGCCTGACACTAACATTATTTTGCATCAAACCAGGTTGGGCCAAAACAGTAATCCACCTTTAAAGGAACATCAAGCTTGACGGCATGTTCCATTACATCCGGAACGATTTCCTTTAATTTTTCGATTTCACTTTCCGGTGCTTCAAAAATTAATTCATCGTGCACCTGCAGCAATAACCGTGTTTGCAGTTGCTCTTGTTTGAGACGTTCAGCCATATCAATCATCGCTTTTTTGATGATATCGGCCGCACTTCCTTGAATTGGTGTGTTCATAGCTGTACGTTCAGCAAAGCTGCGAATGTTGAAATTTCTGCTTGTAATATCAGGCAAATAACGGCGTCGGTTAAGCAGTGTCGTTACATATCCGTTTGCTCTCGCTGTCAAAATAATATCATCCATATATTTTTTCACACCCGGAAAACTCTTTAAATATTGATCAATAAACTTTCCGGCCTCTTTTCTTGTGATTCCTAGATTTTGTGATAAACCAAAATCACTAATACCATAAATAATCCCAAAGTTCACGGCTTTGGCTTGACGGCGCATATTGGATGTTACTTCTTCTTCCGTTACATGGAAGACATCCATCGCTGTTTTCGTATGAATATCTTTACCGTGTTTAAAGGCATCCATTAACTTTTCATCTTGAGCAATATGGGCCATAACACGAAGCTCAATTTGCGAATAATCTGCTGCAAACATAACCCAGCCCTTTTCTGATGGAATAAAGGCTTGGCGAATTTTTCGGCCTTCTTCTATACGAATTGGGATATTTTGTAAATTTGGTTCTGTTGAACTTAACCGCCCTGTTTGCGTTAAAGCCTGATTAAAGCGGGTATGGATTTTGCATGTGTCTTTATGAACAACTTTTAAAAGTCCTTCAATATAAGTTGACTTCAATTTTCCAAGCTGGCGGTAATTCAATAAAAGCGGAATGATTTCATGCATATCCGCGAGCTTTTCAAGAACATCAGCAGATGTTGAATAGCCTGTTTTCGTTTTTTTAACCGGTGGTAAATTTAACTTTTCAAACAAAATAACCCCCAGCTGTTTCGGTGAATTAATGTTAAATGACTCACCCGCCAGTTCATAAATTTTTTCTTCCATTGTTTTGATTTGCACATCAAGGTCATGCCCCATATCTTCTAAGCGCTTAATATCAACCATAACTCCAGTTGATTCCATTTCACCTAAAATAAATGACAATGGCAATTCAAGATCCTTAAACAAATCATATTGATTATTATCTTTTAATTGTTGCAATGCTTTTTCTTTTACTTTAAAAATAGCATCTGCCTTGCGAACGAGGTGTTCAGCAAGTGCTTCCTCACTAGGCACCTTTCGTTTCGCGCCTTTCCCGTATACGGCTTCATCGGCATTGATACTCAAGTAACCATTCCGCTTGGCAACATCCGTGATTTCATGATTTGTTTCAGCAGGGTTTAAAAGGTATGAAGCAATTAGAAGATCAAATTCAATTCCTTTTAAAAGAATCCCCCTCCATTTAAGTGAAACAAGTGCCTGCTTGGCATCAAATACATATTTTTTAGCACTCTCATCCTCAAGCCAATTTTTGAAGACAGGGGAGGATAACGCAATTTCGCTTGGAATAAAAAACTTCCCCTTCTCGCTTACGATTGAAAAACCGATAATATCTGCTTCATGATAATTTTCCTCAATAATTTCGACAACAAGTGCTGACTTCTCCGCAAAAATTTCTTCGTTGACATCACGAACAACTTTATACTCTATTTCTGTCATTTCATTGTTTATTTCCGCTGAAGCACGATCCCCTAATCTATCTAACAAGGATTGAAACCCTAATTCTTTAAAAATTTTAATGACATTTTCTTTATTCATTTCATGGCGGGAAATATCATCGATTGAAACCGCAATTGGCGCCTCAATATTAATTGTGGCTAATCTTTTAGACATGAGCGCTTGCTCTTTGTTTTCCGCCAACTTTTCCTGTAGCTTTTTCCCACTGACCTCGTCAATCGATTCCAATGTCTTTTCAAGTGTGCCAAATTGACTTAATAGCTTAATAGCCGTTTTTTCTCCTACACCAGGGACACCTGGAATATTGTCTGAAGCATCTCCCATTAAGCCCTTCATATCAATGATTTGCTCAGGTGTTAAATTATACTTCTCCTTTATTTGTTTAACATCATATGTATCAACATCTGTAATTCCTTTTCTCGTATGTAAAACCGTTACATAATCAGATACGAGCTGCAGTAAATCTTTATCGCCTGATATAACTTTTACTTCTATTTGTTCTTTTTCCGCTTGCTTTGCCAAAGTCCCGATAATATCATCTGCTTCGTATAATTCAAGCTCATATCTTGGAATGTTAAAAGCATCCAGTACTTCTCTAATGAACGGAAACTGTTCGGACAGTTCGTGTGGTGTCTTTTCCCGTCCTCCCTTATATTCAGAAAAGGTCTCATGACGAAATGTTGTCTTTCCAGCGTCAAAGGCTACTAAAATATGGCTCGGATTTTCTTCCTCTAAAACTTTCAACAGAATCATCGTAAAGCCGTACACGGCATTTGTATAAACACCTTTATCATTATTTAAAAGCGGCAATGCAAAAAATGCGCGATAAGCAATACTATTCCCATCGATTAATACAATCTTTTGTTTGCTCATAAAAAAACCTCCTAAATTCGAAAAACGCCCTATATCGTTCTTTCACTATATTTTACCATGATAGTTGAAAAAGGAGAAAAAAAGCAATCGGCGAAATGCCGATTGCTTATGTTACTCTGTATAGCCCATTAACAGCTTCGCATATGGTGAATTGGCCGGAAGAATAATGACAGTCTCCCCATCAATGGTCCGCTTATAGGACTCTAGGGTTCTAAATAAATTGTAGAAGCTTGGGTCTTGGCTAAAAGCTTGGTTATAGGTTCTGGCTGCGTTTTGTTCACCTTCTGCCCTAATTTTTTCGGCATCTGCCTGCGCTTTTGCAAGCAACTCCTTTACTTCCCGATCGGTATTCGCAATGATTCTGTTTTTCTCAGCATCCCCCATTGACAAATACTCCTGCGCTTTTGTTTCCCGTTCGGAAATCATCCTTTTATAAACCGACTGCTCATTTTCTGCCGGTAAATCGATTCTTTTCATGCGGATATCGGTGACTATAATCCCATAATTATCTTTTTGTAAAAGTTCATTTACATCCTTTGTAACAGATTCATTAAAACTGCCGCGATTAGAGTTTTCTTCATCAATAATTTCATCATAATTTAATTGTCCGAGTTCTGTTCTAACAACCGAGAAAATAAACTCACTCATTTTCGCTTCCGCATTTTCGACAGTACGTAAATTCGCAATCATTTTCTTAGGATCTTCAATTCTCCATACCGCGTAATTATCGACTAACATCCGTTTCTTATCTTTTGTATTGATTTCCGCTTGTTGCACTTCATAAAATTTTTGGTATTTCGGCAGCGTTTGAACAGATTGAATGAATGGAATTTTAAAGTTTAGACCTGGTTCTTTAATAATATTGACAACCTCGCCGAACTGCCGGATTACCTTAAATTCCCCTTCTTTTACAATAAAGATATTACTCAAAATAAAACCAAGAACAACGAAAAATATAACTAAACTAATTCCGAATCTTGAATATTTCTTCCATTCAATACTTTTATTTTTTAGTTCGTCTAGATTGACAATTTTTTTATCACTCATTTTTGCCGTCCCCTCCCTGCTCTGTTGTTTTCTTTGCCGGGGCAGAACTATTTCCATCTAAAGGTCGAATGGGCAGGTACTTTACCGTTCCTCCATCATCATTCATGATATAAACATCGGCATTAGGCAAAACTTGATCTAATGTTTCAAGAACTAAACGTTTTCTCGTGATGTCAGGTTGCTTCTTGTATTCATTGTATAAGGCATTAAAAACCGCTACATCCCCTTTGGCTTTTTCAATTCTAGCGGTACGATCACCTTCTGCTTGGGAAATGGTGGCATCCTTTTCCCCTTCAGCCTCTTGTTTTCGTTTATTTAAATACTTATTGGCTTCATTTATTTTTGTATTCATCATTTCTCTGGCATCGGTTACTTGTGTGAACGCCTTTCTTACATCTTCATTTGGCAATTCAACATCCTGAAGTTTTACAGCCAGAATGGAAATCCCCATATCATAGCTCTTTACCAGATCCGTTAACATATCTCTTACATTTGCTTCAATTTCGGCTTTTCCAGAAGTTAGGACATCATCAATTTTTGAACTCCCAATTACACCTCTTAAAGAAGCTGATGTCGCATTGTAAAGGATGTTTTCCGGATTTTCTGCACTGAAAAGGAATTTACCAGGATCAGTAATTTTCCATTGCACGACTAAATCAGCAAGAACGATATTTTCATCTCCGGTAATCATCTTTGTATCTTCCGGAAACTCTTCCACAACCTCCCCATTCTTCTCTCGATAGCCAAACTGCATACTGAATGTTTCTTTTGAAAGTTTACGAACTTCCTGTACTGGCCATGGCATCTTAAAATGCAGACCAGGCTCAATAATTCCTTTATCAACTTTACCAAAGGTCATGATGACTGCCTGTTCAGATTCATCGACCGTATACCAGCTAGTAAAACCGACAATCGCAAGGGCCAATATTAAAATGGATAAGCCAATCGTTGTATAAATCCGCTTCAAACTCACTTTACCTACCTCCCCTTGATTTTGTATGTTATGTTAATTGTTTTACGAAACTAGCTCATGAAATGTTTCAAAATACTACATTATTTGTTAATCTGTTCTTTTGGTAAAATAACTGAAAATGTTGTTCCTTTATTTACTTCACTCGTGACTTCAATTTTTCCATGGTGTGCTTCCACAAGATGTTTGACAATTGCCAAGCCTAAGCCAGTTCCTCCTGAATTCCTGCTTCTGGCCTTATCAACCCTGTAAAACCTTTCAAAAATTCTTGGTATTTCCTCTTTATTAATGCCTATTCCTGTATCAGAAATGGTAACTTTATGTTTATCATTCATATCGATACAATGAATTCTTACTTCTCCATGATCACTCGTATAATTAAGAGAATTATTGATTAAATTAATAAAGATTTGTTTTAAACGATATAAATCTCCTTCAACAATAGGATTCTCCAATTCGAAATAACTTTGAAAAGTAATATGCTTTTCTTCTGCTTTACTTTGTAAAATAACCATTACTTCCTCAAGTAGTTGTTTTACATTTACTTTTGAAATATTTAATGTAAAACCTTCTTGTTCTATATGAGATAAATCCAATAAATCATTTATCAAGCTTTGCAAACGACCCGTTTCTTTCAAAATAATATTAAGGAAATATTCCGACATTTGTTTATCTTCCAAAGCGCCGTCAAGTAGCGTCTCTGTAAAACCCCTAATGGAAGTCATCGGCGTTTTTAATTCATGAGAAACATTTGCTACAAAGTCTTTCCTCATTTTTTCTAGTTTCTTTAGTTCGGTAATGTCATGAAGGACTAAGACAACACCCTTCCATTCTTCATTCGCACCAATAATCGGTGCACCATATACCTCGAAATGGCGCCTTTCAATTTTTAGAGGAATATATAGTTGTTTACGAACAGATTTTTCCGTCATAAATATTTGTTCAATTAAAGCATTTATTTCTCTATGTTCGAATGCTTCATAATATAACCGATCCAGATATTCGTTTGTATTGACATCAAAAATATCCTTAAAATATCTATTGACTAAAATAATATAACCTTTCCCATCTATTAAAATAAGACCGCTACCCATACTTTCAATTAAGGTTTGTAAACGGTCTTGCTGCATTTCATGTGCAGTTGTCACTTGTTCTAGGTTACGAGCCAATATGTTAATGGATTTGGCCAACATATCGGGCTCATTGATTCCACCTTCATATATACGTTCTTTATAGTTGCCTTTTGCAAGCTCATTAGCAGCCATTGTTGCTGATTGAATCGGCCTTACAAAATGTGTATTGAATTTTGTTCTTATTCTGAAGAAAAGAATGCATACGATTCCTAAAACGATAGGAATCGCCCAAAAATGTTTGGGATTACTTTTTATCACCGAGTCTACATCTGGTGGTAATGTAAGACCAAGTAGGATTCCAAAAACCGTTACCATTGTTAATAAAACAAAAAATAAAGGAAAGATTCTATTTGCCCTTGACTTCATCATTACTTGTACTTACCTCCATCTTATATCCAAGTCCTCTAATGGTTTTTATATAATTCGGCTTTTTTGAATCTTTCTCAATCTTTTCTCGCAAATGACTGATATGGACATCCACAATTCTAGAATCGCCGGAAAAATCGTAATTCCATACGGCGCTTAACAACTGATCCCTTGTTAGGACTTTCCCTTTATTTCTAACTAGAAAATTTAGCAGTTCAAACTCTTTTGGCGTTAATTCTAACAATTCCCCTTCGAAAAATGCTTCATAACGTTCTGGAAAAATTGTCAGGCCCCCATGGACTAGTTTCTCAGTATCTGATGATTCGACTTCAGCTTGGTCCTCTACTGTCTGCGTTCTTCTTAAAATTGCTTTGACACGCGCCAACACTTCTCTTGGGCTGAATGGCTTTGTCATATAGTCATCAGCACCCAATTCCAACCCCAATACTTTATCAAATTCATCATCTCTAGCCGTTAGCATCAAGATTGGCACTAGGACTTTTTTCTGACGAAGCTGTTTACAAACTTCTATTCCATCTAATGTAGGCAGCATTAAATCTAATACCATTAAATCGGGAGTATCCAAGGTAGCAGCATTCAGAGCGGCAGCGCCATCCATCTCTGTTTTTACTTCATATCCGGCTTGTTCCAAGTTATATTTTAAAAGCGTGATAATGGACTGTTCATCATCTACGACTAATATCTTTTTTTTCATTTTTAACCTCCTTCTCTAAACATGAATGACCACATTCAGACTTCTATAACTATATCATACTATGTTTTTTCAATAATCACAAAAAGAGGCTGACCCATTAAAGGGTCAGCCTCTTTTTGATCAGTATTAAGATAATACTTTCATAACACTTTTAACAGATTCAACGGACTTGTCTAGTGCCGCTTTTTCTTCAGCAGTTAAATCAAGTTCGATGATTTCTTCGATACCGTTGCCGCCAAGAATTGTTGGAACGCCAAGGTAGATGCCTTCATAGCCATATTCGCCTTCAAGGTACGCGATAGACGGTAACACGCGGCGTTGATCTTTAATAATAGCTTCCGCCATTTCAACAAGTGAAGCAGCAGGAGCATAGTAAGCACTGCCGTTACCTAATAAGTTTACAATTTCTCCACCGCCAGTACGTGTACGTTGGACAATTGCTTCCAAACGATCGCTTGAGATTAACTTTTCTAACGGAATACCGCCAGCATAAGAGTAGCGTACTAATGGAACCATGTCATCTCCATGGCCGCCTAATACGAATCCAGTAACATCTTTCACTGATAAGTTTAATTCTTGGGCAACGAATGTGCGGAACCGAGCTGTATCTAGTACACCTGATTGACCAATTACGCGGTTTTTAGGGAATCCGGATTCTTTATAAACTGAATATGTCATGGCATCAACTGGGTTTGTTAATACGATGATATAGCAGTTAGGTGAATACTTAACTACCTCTTGCGTAACAGCTTTCATGATTTTAGCATTTGTAGCAACTAGGTCATCACGGCTCATACCAGGTTTACGAGCAAGACCAGCAGTAATGATTACAACATCAGAATCTGCTGTATCTTCATAATTTGATGTGCCTTTGATATTGGCATCAAATAGTTGAACAGGTGATGCTTCTAACATATCTAAAGCTTTCCCTTTTGTAGGGTTCTCTAATTGTGGAATATCAACTAATACGATATCACCTAGTTCTTTTTGTGCAGCCAAGAATGCTGCCGTAGCACCTGTAAATCCTGCCCCAACCACAGAAATCTTTCTACGCTTAATTGTCATTCTAGTTCCCCCTTACTTTATATGTGATTTGAGACCGACCCCGGGTAGGATCAGTCTCGAAATAAAACACTATTTAAAGTTTGCCCAAGTTCAGGTCTAATCTAATCGGTTATACCTTTTAGAATTATGCCATATTTTTGATCAATTCATCACCGAATTCTGAACATTTAACTTCAGTTGCTCCATCCATTAAACGAGCAAAATCGTATGTTACAACTTTACTTGCAATTGTTTTTTCCACTGAGTTAGTGATTAGGTTTGCTGCTTCGTTCCATCCAAGGTGTTCAAGCATAAGTACACCAGATAAAATAACAGAAGAAGGGTTTACCTTATCTAAACCTGCATATTTAGGTGCAGTACCATGTGTTGCTTCAAAAATTGCATGTCCTGTTTCATAGTTGATGTTAGCTCCTGGAGCAATACCGATACCACCAACTTGTGCAGCAAGTGCATCAGAAATGAAATCTCCGTTTAGATTCATTGTAGCAACTACTTCGAACTCGCGAGGACGAGTTAAAATTTGTTGTAAGAAGATGTCAGCAATTGCATCTTTAATGATGATTTTACCTGCAGCTTCAGCATCAGCTTGAGCTTTATTTGCAGCATCTTTACCTTCAGTTTCAACGATGCGGTCATATTGTGCCCATGTGAATACTTTGTCGCCAAATTCTTCTTCAGCCACTTCATAACCCCAGTTTTTGAAGGCACCTTCTGTAAATTTCATGATGTTACCTTTATGAACAAGTGTAACACTCTTACGGTTGTTATCAATTGCATATTGAACTGCTGCACGAACTAAACGCTTTGTACCTTGTGCAGAAACTGCTTTAATACCGATACCAGAAGTTTCAGGGAATCGGATTTTCTTAACACCCATTTCATTTTGTAAGAAGTTGATCACTTTCTCAACTTCAGGTGTGCCTTTTGCCCATTCGATACCTGCGTAAATGTCCTCTGTGTTTTCACGGAAGATTACCATATCAGTATCTTCTGGACGTTTAACTGGTGAAGGAACACCATTAAAATAACGAACTGGACGTAAACATGTAAATAAGTCTAATTCTTGACGAAGTGCAACGTTTAAAGAACGAATACCACCACCAATTGGAGTTGTTAAAGGTCCTTTAATTGCAATTATGTATTCTTTAATAACATCTAATGTTTCTTGTGGTAACCATTCACCAGTTTGGTTGAATGCTTTTTCACCAGCTAATACTTCTTTCCACTCAATTTTTCTTTCACCATTGTATGCTTTTTCTACTGCAGCGTCTAAAACGCGTGAAGCAGCTGCCCAAATGTCAGGTCCAATTCCATCTCCTTCAATAAAAGGAATAACTGGATTGTTTGGTACGTTTAATACCCCATTGTCTACTGTGATTTTTTGTCCTTGTGTCACTTTCCCTTACCTCCTAAACATTTTAGCTGGTCATCTCTATTATCTATACGACCAATATTTTGTCACGCTGAGAAGAGGGAGATTGTCCCTCCCTCAGCTGCATTTCTAGTATAAAGTTTTTATTAACGATTTTCAATCGGAATCCAATTTTGTTTATCTGGACCGATATAATCTGCACGTGGACGGATTAAACGGTTGTTATCATACTGTTCTAGAATATGAGCTAACCAACCAGAAACACGGCTAATCGCGAAGATTGGTGTAAATAAGTCATGGTCAATACCTAAACTATGGTATACAGATGCAGAATAGAAATCCACGTTTGGTGGTAATTTTTTCGCTGAAGTTACAATACCTTCTAGCTTTTCAGACATCTCGTACCATTTTGGTTCGCCAGTTAATGCAGTTAATTGTTTAGACATTTTCTTCAAGTGCTTCGCACGTGGATCGCCTTGGCGGTATACGCGGTGACCAAAGCCCATGATTTTCTGCTTGTTTGCAAACGCATTTTCAGCATATGCTTCTACATTTTCAACAGAACCGATTTCTGTAAGCATTTTCATAACTGCTTCGTTTGCTCCGCCATGTAAAGGTCCTTTCAATGCACCAATAGCAGCTGTAATTCCTGAATACACATCAGAAAGTGTAGCTACACAGACACGTGCTGTAAATGTAGATGCATTTAGTTCATGGTCAGCATGTAGAACTAATGCTTTATCAATTGCTTCAATAGCAATCGGCTCAGGCTCTTTACCACTTAACATATATAAGAAATTAGCTGCAATGGATAAGTCTTCACGAGGTGCAACTGGATCTAATCCTTTGCGAATTCTTGAGAAAGCAGCTACTAAAGTTGGCATTTTTGCTTGGAGACGGATAGCTTTACGATAGTTTGCTTCCTTGTCCATCACATCTGCTTCTTCATCAAATAACCCTAGCATTGATACTGCTGTACGCAATGCAGCCATTGGATGAACTTTTTCAATTGGATAAGATCTAAAGTGATCAATAATTGCTTGTGGAATGCTTGCATTTTGAGCAAGTTCATTCTTTAATTCAGCTAACTCCTCTTTTGTTGGAAGTTTAAAATGCCATAGTAGATAAACTACCTCTTCAAAACTTGCATTTTCTGCTAAATCATCGATTGGATACCCCACATATGTTAATTGATCATCGATAATTGAGCTAACTTTAGATTGTGTGGCTACTACCCCTTCAAGACCACGAGTTACTGTCATACTTATCCCCTCTTCCTTTACTAATAAAATTTACTAATAAATTCCCCAACCCAAAAGACTTTTTTTAAATAAAGAAAATGCTTACATTTTCTTTTTGCAAAAAATGTCGGAAGGATAGACACAAACTAATTATAAACAATAATCAGATTTTTGTGAATCAAAAGTGTACAGAAATTGTATAAAAATATTAAAAGCCTATTATCTTAAACAATTTCATGAGTAAATATGCAATCCCTGCAGCAATTAAAGGTCCTACAGCAATCCCCTTAAACAAAACTACTGCCAAAATTGTTCCAATAACAAGAGCAGCCGTTAAATGAGGATCATCACTTAGTAGACCTAGTCCATATTTTGCAATGATTGCTACAAAAACACCTGATGCAAGTGCAATCCATGCATATATTGACTTAAGAGCATCCGACAGTTGTTTGAAACCAATATCTCCTGTTGCAATGGGAACTAACACTGCAATTGTAATCACAATTACACCAAGATTAATTCCTTTCGCTTGCAAGAAGGGGAAAATTTTACTATCTAGTCCAGTCAATTTTATACCGATAAGTACTGAAATTGCAATTACAAGTGATTGGTTTTTGCCAATTATACCTATAATTAGTAATAATGATAAAAATAGCATTGGTTGTGATAGCATGAAGTCATCCTTCCCATTATCTCACTACCAAATTTATCGTAACATAATCGACAAAAATTTGCCACAATTTGATTCTGATATTGATTTACTTTTTTTCTTTCTTTAATACTTTATACATTGTAAAATATTACTAAAATAACAAGATGAGAGGAAGTTCGTTATCTTTGAATTCACAATATGTTTATAGTACGCTGAGGTTTTTATTGGTACTGGCCATTGTCATTGTTGTACCAATTGCACTTTATTATGTTTCAGCGGTTACCTACCCTTTTATCATTGCCTTTATTCTCGCTTTTATTATGAATCCATTAGTAAACTTTTTGGAACATAAAGCAAAAATGCCTAGAACATTAGCTGTTTTGATCGTTTTAATTTTAATTATTGGCGGTGTGGCTGGCCTTTTAACTTTACTTATTGCTGAAATTATTTCAGGTTCCAATTATCTTGCCAGAGTTGTTCCAACACAATTCGAAACCCTTGTAACCTATATTGAAGAATATATAGCAAACCAGATCATTCCTTTCTACAATCAGATCTTAAGCTTTTTCAATGATCTAGATGCGGGTCAACAAGATACGGTTATAAAAAACATTCAAGATGTAGGGACCGCGATAGCGTCCAAGGTAAGTGCGTGGATTGAGGCGATATTAAGAGCGATTCCGGATTTTCTAGGTGTGCTACCTAATATTGCTACCGTTTTAATCTTCTCGCTTTTAGCAACATTTTTCATCAGCAAAGATTGGTATCGATTAAAAGGGTATTGCAGTAAATTTTTGCCTGGTAAATTTCAAACTAGCGGACGTACAGTTTATGATGATTTAAAGAAAGCATTAGTAGGCTTCATTAAAGCTCAGGCAACGCTAATATCAATTACAGCGATTATCGTCCTTCTCGGCCTTCTTTTCTTTAGAGTTGAATATGCAGTGACAATTGCTTTAATTATTGGATTTGTTGATGTGCTGCCGTATTTAGGAACCGGCGCCATCTTTGTTCCGTGGATTGCTTATTTAGTTTTTACAAACGATATTGCCTTAGCCATTAAATTAGGAATTCTTTACATTGTAGTACTAATGGTTAGACAAATTATGGAGCCAAGAATCTTATCTTCCAGTATTGGCCTTGATCCTTTGGCAACTTTAATTGCTCTGTTTGTAGGGTATAAACTTTTTGGATTTCTCGGCTTGATCATCGGCCCAGTGTCACTAGTCATTTTCAATACGTTAAATCATTCCAATGTATTTAAGGATATCTGGGCGTTTATTATTGGTAAAAAAGAAGCGTAGAAAGCTAAAGCTTTCTACGCTTTTCTTATCATCTAAAAATAATGAACTGACCATTTCGCAGCTTCTTTTCTAACCAAATCTTAATATACTTCTTAAAAAACAGGCGTGTTTTCGGTATTAACAAGAGTAAACCTAGTGCATCTGAAATAAAACCAGGGGTTAATAAAAAAATACCGCCAACAAGAATACACAAACCATCTAAAATCGATTCACCTGGAAGTTGCCCATTTGCCATTAACATCTGCGCTTCCCTAACGGCAAGTAGGCCTTGTCTTTTTGCAAGCCATGCTCCAATAAAACCTGTTGCGATGATTAACGTAATTGTTGGGATAAAGCCGATTGTATTGCCTGAAACAATAAAAATGCTTATTTCAAGTGCCGGTACAATAATAAGTAAAGATATTAGAAGGCGCAAAATCGTTAACTCCTTTGAAAATATTAATATTGCATTAAAGATTCCATCAGCCGATTATTGTTCCCAAATGTGATTGGACAATCCATTAGTATGATGTAGTGCAAGTTTTTTTGCGGACACGAAAAAACATCTGGGTATCTCGGGGAAGTGAGACTATTTTCGTGTTTGTCCGCATAAAAACTTAGTTTCGATTTAACAGCTAACTTTTTACGTTGTCCAATCAAGATTAGTCACAATAATCGCCTGATGGTATCAAAATTACCAAATGAAAATAAAAAGAGAGAAGGTGGTTGTCCCTTCTCTCTATCATACATAATTACTCAAATAAATGTACAGTTTTAGATAACACTGGCTAGTCCATTGTAAATGTCGCCGCGGGCTGCGTCTACGGTGATTTCCTGGCCATCTGTAAACAATGTTGTTGCGCTCTGAACACCCACAATAACAGGAATTCCGAGGCTTAGGCCAATTACAGCGGCATGGCTTGTTAAGCCGCCTTCTTCTGTAATAATGGCTGCCGCATTCTCTATTGCGTCCATCATATCGCGGTCAGTGCCAATCGTAACAACAATAGCTCCATCTTTCATTTTGCTCTTAGCTTCTTTTGCATTATTGATAATGACAACCTCTCCTGTTGCTGTTTTACGACCAATTCCTTGTCCTCTGGCAATAACATCTCCGATAATATGGACCTTCATCAAATTGGTTGTTCCCGGGGTTCCAACCGGTACACCTGCTGTCAAGATAACGAGGTCACCATGAGAAACTACCCCTGTCTCAAGTGCATCTTGAACAGCATTATCTAGCATTTCATCTGTACTATCGGTTGGTTTTCCAACCTTAGTTTGAACACCCCAAACAAGCGCTAATTTTCTCGATATCTTATTGTTTGGTGTTACAGCAATAATCGGGGCCTTAGGGCGATATTTTGAAATACTTTGTGCTGTTGACCCGCTTTCTGTTGGTGTAATGATGGCTTTTACATTCAAATTTAAAGCGGTATGGGCTACAGATTGACTAATCGCATCCGTGATCGTTACTTCGCTTTCTTTTCGGCGATTTGTTAGTAGTTCTTGGAAAGACAAAGCTGTTTCCGCTTTTGAGGCAATCCTGTCCATCGTTTGTACGGCCTCAACAGGGTACGATCCTGCTGCTGTTTCCCCTGAAAGCATAATTGCATCTGTACCATCAAAAATAGCATTCGCAACATCACTTGCTTCAGCTCGAGTCGGTCTTGGATTCCTTTGCATTGAATCAAGCATTTGTGTAGCTGTTATAACAGGTTTTCCAGCAGTATTGCATTTTTTTATAAGACTTTTCTGTACAAGAGGTACATCCTCTGCAGGGATTTCTACACCAAGGTCGCCGCGCGCAACCATCAATCCATCAGAAACCTCTATGATTTCATCGATATTTTCGACACCCTGTTGATTCTCAATCTTTGGAATAATTTGGATTGATGCCCCATTATTCTTTTCCAATAGTTCACGAATGGCAAGTACATCCTGTGCTTTTCTTACAAATGAGGCTGCAATAAAATCAACATTTTGTTCGATTCCGAATAAAATATCCTGGGCATCCTTTTCCGTCATCGCTGGAAGATTAACGACTACATTAGGAACATTCACTCCTTTTTTATTTTTAAGAATCCCACTGTTTAAAATTTTGGTACGAATTTCATTATTCCCTTTGTCCAAAACTTCCAATTCGATTAAACCATCATCCAGAAGAATTTTTGAGCCTTTTTCCACATCATCAATTAAACCCGAATATGTAATTGAAAACCTCTCCGTCGTCCCTACTACCTCTTCCATCGATATGATAACTTCGTTCCCAGCTTTAAGTTGGATTTCCCCGTTTTCCATCGTATGTGTGCGAATTTCAGGTCCTTTTGTATCCAAAAGAATAGCTACGGTTTTTTCTAAATTTTTAGCGGCTTCACGAATATTCTTGATTCGCGCTCCATGCTCCTCGTGATTGCCATGTGAAAAATTTAATCTTGCTACATTCATTCCAGCTTTCATTAACTCCATTAATGTTTCTACTGATTCACTTGCTGGCCCAATCGTACAAACAATTTTTGTTTTTCTCATTTTTTAGGCCTCCTATTTTTATTAAATTGATAACTCCTGCGAAAGTTTGTACATCTCAGTATCTATTTTATGCTCCTTGGTCAGTATTTCAAGAATATCATGATCGACGATTTGATTGCATTCAATACCGACCATTCTACCCGCTTTTCCTTCAAGCAGCAATTCAACTGCACGTGCCCCTAACCGGCTTGCTAATGTCCTGTCAAATGCGGTTGGCTTTCCACCACGTTGTATATAACCTAATACCGATACCCTTGTTTCAAATTTAGTAGCTTCTTGGATTTTTTTGCTAAACTCAAGGCCACTTCCAACCCCTTCAGCAACAACAATAATACTATGTTTCTTTCCACGTTCATGACCACGTATAATTCGATTTGCAATATCATCCATACTGTATTCAACTTCAGGAATGATAATCGATTCGGCACCACCCGCAAGACCTGCCCAAAGTGCGATATCCCCCGCATTCCGGCCCATTGTTTCAATGACATACGTTCTTTCATGGGAAGTAGCAGTGTCTCGAATTTTGTCAATGGCATCTAATACAGTATTCAGTGCAGTATTGAAGCCAACCGTAAAGTCAGTTCCTGGGATATCGTTATCAATGGTTCCCGGAATGCCGATACATGGAAAGCCTTTTTCAGTGAGTTTCGCTGCACCTCGGAATGAACCATCCCCACCGATGACAATTAGACCCTCAATACCATATCTATTCATTTCATTTATTGCCTTTTGTCTGCCTTCTTCTGTTTTGAATTCATCACAACGCGCTGTATAAAGCATCGTCCCCCCTCGATGAATGATATCACCTACTGAGCCGAGCTCCAGTTTTCTCATGTCTCCGGAAATTAACCCTGCATAGCCATAATTAATACCATAAACCTCAAGATCGTGATAAATCGCTTTTCTTACAACTGCACGAATGGCTGCATTCATACCTGGTGAATCTCCACCGCTCGTTAATACACCAATTTTTTTCATTGTTGACCACCTCTATAGCATCAATATTATCATTTATTAAGGAAGTAGTTTTAATACGAGCCACCATTAATATTTTAAGCTTTTTATCAGTATAAAAAACGTGCTTCCGATTTAATGAAAGCACGTTTTAATAGCAACTACCTTATTTTACCTCTGCGAGGTTTTCACTAAACGAAATTTCACCAATATTTTTATATTTTAAATATCTATTTTGGACGATGTTTTCTTCATCTAGGGTGATTAATTCATTCAATGATTTCTCAAGAACCTTATCGATTTCTTGAGCTTGTTTGACAATATCACGATGAGCTCCGCCTCTAACTTCCGGAATGATTTCATCTATAATCCCAAGTTCCTTTAGATCTGGAGCAGTTATTCGCATCGATTCAGCTGCCTTTTTCGCTTGCCCCGCATCTCTCCATAGAATCGAAGCGGCACCTTCCGGCGATATGACGGAATATGTAGAATTCTCGAGCATATGGATGTGATTTCCGATGCCAATACCGAGGGCACCTCCGCTTCCGCCTTCACCAATCACAATACTGATTATCGGTACAGTTAGTCCAGCCATTTCAAATAGATTTTTAGCGATGGCCTCACTTTGGCCTCTTTCTTCTGCGGCCTTTCCGGGATAAGCACCTTTCGTATCAATAAACGTTATAATTGGACGGCCAAATTTCTCGGCTTGTTTCATTAGACGTAAAGCTTTGCGGTAGCCTTCCGGGTGTGGCATACCAAAATTACGGCGAATGTTTTCCTTTGTATCCTTGCCGCGTTGATGCCCTATGATTGTAACAGGAATTCCGTGATATTTCGCAATTCCTCCTACAATCGCTTCATCATCTCCAAAATAACGGTCCCCATGTAATTCAATAAAATCAGTGAAGAGGTGCCCAATATAGTCAAGAGATGTTGGTCTGTTAGGATGGCGGGCAATTTGTACTCGATCCCACGGTGTTAAATTACCGTATACTTCCTGTTCCAATTTTTCTAATCTTGCTTCTAATTTTAAAATTTCATCGGATAAATCGATTTCTTTTTCTTCCGTAAACTTTTTTAATTCAGCTATTTTTTTCCGTAGTTCTAAAACCGGACGTTCAAATTCCATTTCTCCTGCCAATTAAGAAACACCTCCTATTGCTTTTTATGAATATCAAGGACAGTTGCTAATGTCTCTTTTAACTCCGTTCTTTTAATCACTTTATCTAACTGACCATGCTTAAAGAGGAACTCGGCTGTTTGAAAGTCTTCTGGTAATTCCTCGCGGATTGTTTGCTCAATAATCCTTCTGCCTGCAAAACCAATTAATGCACCAGGTTCAGCAAAATTAAAGTCGCCTAATGACGCGAAACTTGCAGATACACCACCAGTAGTAGGATGTGTCATCACAGAAATAATTAAACCGCCACTATTACTTAATGCTTTAAGGGCTGCACTCGTTTTTGCCATTTGCATTAAGCTGAGGACACCTTCCTGCATCCGGGCACCTCCAGACGCAGTAAAAATAATAAATGGAATTTTCTTTTCTATCGCTCTTTCAATGGCACGGGTAATTTTTTCCCCGACAACAGATCCCATGCTGCCCATTCGAAAGCCTGAATCCATTACGGCTATGACAGTATCAAATCCATTTATTTTTCCCTCACCTGTAACGATCGCCTCATTTAAGCCTGTTTTTTGACGATCCTTTTCAAGCTTTTCAAGATAATCCGGAAAGTTTAATGGGTTTTCTGAAATCATCCCATGATCATATTCAACAAAGGTTCCCTCGTCGATTACACTTTCAATCCGTTCACGAGAATCCATCGTAAAATGATGCCCACAAACCTGACAGACCATTAAACTTTTCTTTAGTTCTTTTGTATACATTATTTTTTTACAATCAGGACATTTCGTCATTAAGCCTTCTGGTACATCTTGTTTCGCTTGCTCAGAAGGGATTAAGGCATATTTTTTCTTCTTCATTCCTAATAAATCCTTAAGCAACCAAAAAACCTCCTAACAGCCTCCACCTCTTGTTTCTGTTTTTATATCGAAAATTGCAGAAGCTACTCAATTCGAAAACGAATGCGCCTTAATTCTCATCAATTGACGCTAGTTTTCTTGTTTTTTCTTTTATTTCTTCTGGATCAACAATCTTTCTGGCAACACCTGTTTCAATAGCCGCTTTTGCCACGGCTGCTGCAACTGCAGGAGCTACTCTTGTATCAAATGGCGCTGGAATTACGTAATCAGATGAAAGCTCCTCATCTGTGATTAGCCCAGCAATAGCGTTAACTGCCGCTACTTTCATTTCCTCGTTAATGTGAGTTGCATGTGTATCTAGAGCACCTCTGAAAATTCCAGGAAACGCTAAAACATTATTAACCTGATTTGCGAAATCGGAACGACCTGTACCTACAACTTTAGCACCACATTCTATGGCAATAGTAGGCATAATTTCTGGATTAGGATTTGCCATTGCAAATATAATAGCATCCTTGTTCATAGATTTCACCATTTCAGGTGTTAAGGCACCTTCTACAGAAACCCCGATGAATACATCCGCACCATGAATGACATCTGCTAATGTACCTTCAATCTTCTCAAGGTTTGTCATTTTAGCCACTTGCTCTTTAATTTCATTCATACCATATGGGCGACCTTCAAAGATTGCACCTTTTGTGTCACACATAATCGCATTACGTACACCAAAATGGTATAAAAGCTTGACAATAGCAATTCCGGCAGCACCGGCACCATTCATAACTACTTTAATATCAGAAATGGATTTACCGACTAATTTTAAAGCATTGACTAATCCAGCTACGGTGACAATTGCTGTACCATGTTGGTCATCATGAAAGACTGGAATATTGGCTTCTTTTTTTAGTCTCTCCTCAATTATAAAGCAATGAGGCGCTGAAATATCTTCTAAATTGACACCGCCAAATGTCGGTTCTAATAATTTAACAGTTTCAATTATTTTATCTACATCTGTTGTATTTAGGCAAATAGGGAATGCATCTACACCAGCAAAGCTTTTAAACAATACAGCTTTTCCTTCCATTACTGGAAGTGCTGCTTCAGGTCCAATATTCCCTAACCCAAGTACAGCAGTACCATCTGATACTACTGCAACCATATTACCCTTCATTGTGTATTCATAAACCTTGCTTTTATCTTCGTAGATTACTTTACACGGCTCAGCAACACCTGGTGAATAGGCTAAACTTAAATCTGTAGCATTTTGAACCGGAACTTTTGATTTTATTTCTAATTTTCCCTTGTTGATGCGATGCATGTGTAATGCTTCTTCCCTTAAACCGGACATTTATTTCACTCCTCCAGTAATTACCTGACTATAATTGTTAAGATTAAGACCTAGTCTTAAAAATTAATACTAAACTCCTTTATTATATCAAAAGTGATTTTCCTGTAAAGATGATTCATTTTTATGACTATTTTTTTATTATTACATTTACTTTTTAATTACTACATTTTTCGCGCCTAATACCATCTTTAGCTTTTTTAAGCATTCTTCAGATAATTTTGCAGACCATTCTTTTGGCAGCAAAACCGTCTTTTGTTCATCTGCATAATGAATATACACTTCAGTCGTTCCAGGAAATTGTTTTAAGATGTTTTTGATTTGATGCAGTTTCCCAGATTGCTGTTGATTTTTGTCAACTTTTAAATATAATTTTTCGAATGCATTCGTTTTTAAATTTTTTATTGATGTTGCTGCATTTACTATAAGCTGCAGTTTTTGGTCTCTTTCCTCGATTTTCCCTTGTATATATAAAATTTCTCCTTTATTTAACAAAGGGAAATACTTTTTATAGGCTATTGGAAATACAACAGCATCGATTTCACCTGTCTCATCACTAAGCACAAGAAAGGCCATCTCTTCTCCTTTTTTTGTTTTAATTACCCTTTGGTATGTAATGAAGGCTCCGATTTGAACAGTGGTACCGATTAATGCCTTTAAATTCGTAATACTGTTCACATTCATTCTTGTCAGTAGATCTTTATATGGTTCAATTGGATGGTTTGATAAATAAAAGCCAAGAACTTCTTTTTCAAATTGCAGCTTGGTTTCGGTCGAGAACGGCTCGATATTGACGTATTGTGGCTTCGGAACAATATCATCAGATAGAAAAAATCCACTATCATCTTCATTTACCAATTCAGCATAATCAATGGCTGCATCAAGGCTCGCTAAGAGTACCGCACGATCTTTTCCAAATTCATCAAAGCTTCCTGCGAAAATTAATGATTCGATGACTCTGCGATTAATGATTCGCAGTGAAATTCTTGCGCAAAAATTAAATAGGTCGGTAAATTGACCTTTTTTCTCGCGATTATAAAGGATTTCCTTGAGCGCTTGAATCCCCACATTTTTAATAGGGACTAAACTAAATCTTAGCTTTCCTTCTTCAACCGTAAAGTGGAAGCTGCTCTTGTTGATGGAAGGAGGAAGGATTTTAATTTGCTTTTGTTTTGCCTCGCCAATATATTGCGCGATTTTATCCTCATTTCCGACAACACTTGTTAAAAGCGCCGCCATAAAATATAACGGAAAATTCACCTTTAAATAGGCAAGCCAGTAGGCAATCACACTATAGGCAACGGCATGGCTACGATTAAATCCATAATTTGCAAACCGAACGATTAAATCGTATACTTGTCCAGCCGTTCCTTCATCATAGCCCTTTTTAAGGCAGCCTTTCACAAAATGCCCTCTTTCTTTTTCAAGAATTTCCCGTTTCTTTTTGCTGACAGCCCGCCGTAACAGGTCTGCTTCCCCTAATGTGAAGCCAGCCATTTTCGAGGCAATTTGCATAATCTGCTCCTGATAGACAATGACTCCATAGGTTGGTGCTAAAATTTCTTTTAGATCCTCATGCAGAAATGAGATCTTTTTTTCTCCATGCTTCCTCTCAATAAATGTCGGAATGTTTTCCATTGGCCCTGGTCGATACAATGCATTCACGGCGACGATGTCCTCAAAGCTTGTAGGTCTTAATTGGCGTAAAACTTTTCGCATTCCAAGCGACTCAAGCTGAAATACACCAGTAGTATCTCCATCTCCCAGTAAGGAAAAAGTGTTTTCATCTTCCATTGGGATCTCGTGTAGATTTATAGTTTGTCCCGTTTCTTGGCAAATTAGCTCTTGTATATTCTCAATCAACGTAAGATTACGTAAACCTAGAAAATCCATCTTAAGTAAACCAATTTCTTCAAGGACTTCCATCGGATATTGTGTCAGGAATACACCACCATGTCCTTCTTGCAGCGGAACGGCTTCTGTTAGGTTGGAGTCACTGATAATGACCCCTGCAGCATGGGTTGATGTATGTCTCGGAAGGCCTTCAATTTTCATTGCAATCGTAATTATTTTCCTTGCGACATGATTTTGCTTAAGTTCATTTTGTAATACGGTTGATTCTTTAAGTACCTGTGCGAGTGTAATGCCAGGTCGCGTTGGGATTCTTTTTGCTAAGCTGTCGACCTCTGTTGAAGCTACGCCAAGCACCCTACCAACATCTCTAATGGATGCTCGAGCAGCCAATGTTCCAAACGTGATGATTTGGGCAACATGCTCTTTCCCGTATTTTTTGGAAACATATTGAATCATCTCATCGCGACGATGGTCTGGAAAATCGATATCAATATCCGGCATAGAAACACGTTCTGGGTTTAAAAAACGTTCAAATAACAAATTATATTTAAGTGGATCAATATTTGTTATCCCCAATACATAAGCTACCAAAGATCCCGCTGCAGAACCCCTGCCTGGCCCTGTTAATATTTTCTTTCTATGGGCATAGCTCATAAAATCCCAGACAATTAAAAAGTAATCGCTGAATTTCATTTTTTGAATAACAGATAGCTCATATTCCAACCGTTCAAGCGCACCAATTGGCGGCATCTTTTTATACCTTTTATCTAATCCCTTTAAGCATAAGCTTTTTAAAAACTGATCAGAAGAAGCGCCACCCGATAATGGGTATTTCGGTAGGAACATTTCTCCAAGAGCAATCGTCACTTCACATTGATTTGCTATTTTCACTGTATTTAGAAGTGGCTCCGGAAAATGGGCAAATTGGCGAACGATCATTTCTTCGTCTTTCAAGTAGTGTTCATGTTTTTCCATCTTATAATCGGTTTCAGTGAGCTTCGTTCCATTTTTAATGCATTGCAAACATTCATGAATGATGGCATCCTCTTTTTTAAGATAATGAACCGGATTCGTAATCACAGATTGAATCTTTTTTTCTTGGCAAAATTGAACTACTAAGCTATTTAATAATTCATCATGGCTGGTGACACTAGGTTCAATGGCAATATAATAGTTGGTTTTAAAGACACTAAGATATTTTTCAAGTAATCGCTCAACCTCTGAAAATGGCAAATGCGGAAGCTGCTGATTAATTTCACCCATCAAGGGAGAAATTGCAATCAGTCCTTCAGCATGGGTTGTCAATAACGAAAAAGGAACGCCACTTTTATAATCGGTTTGGATGAGTGTTGAAAGCTTTAGTAAGTTGCGATACCCGGCATTTGTTCTAGCTAAAAGAAGCAGCGGGTAACTTGTACTCTGCTGGTCTTTCCCACTTTCCGCTTCAACTAAAAGCGACATACCAATAATCGGCTTAATGTGATGGCGCATGCAAGCCTTATAAAAAGCAACCACCCCATACATGACATTTTCATCCGTTATCGCAAGATGAGTATATCCTTGTTCTGCTGCTGACTTAACCAGTTCCTCTATATGAAGCGTACTGTTAAGTAAGCTATATGAACTATGTACATGAAGATGAACAAATTTCAATTTCCTCACACCTTATATGTTTAAATCAAAAAAAGTCTAAATCCTAATAACTTAAATTATAGTATAAAACAAACATACTAGTCCGCTTTTGTCCATATGATGTATGGATAAACTTTATTTATGAGGCTAGGAGTTGGCAATATGGAAGAAGAGCGCTTTATGGCTACGATGATTAATTGTTATTTTATTGCTCTAGGCGTATTGTTAGGAGGCTCCTTAATCGGCGGCATTGCAGCCTTTCTTATTGGTGAACCACCTTTAATAATCATAGGTAGAATTGCTAAAAGCTTAAAAATCTGGGCAATTGTCGCAGCAATCGGCGGAACCTTCGATGCCATTACAAACTTCCAGCGCGGTTTATTTGACGGTGTCCCCCTTGACATTTTTAAACAGGTATTATTAATTGTTTCCGCCATGGGAGGAACGCAAACCGCTGCAAAAATTATTAGTTGGATTATTCAGGAGAATGTTACTCAATGAGAATCCCTCCTTTCTATCAACTTCGCTCTTGGCAGCGTTTTTTAGCAGGTGTTTTTATAGGTACCATCATCGGCTGGCTCGTATTTCTTTTTATGTACGGCCATGTTCAGGACAGGCAAATTAATTTAATCATGGAGCAGGGATTAAGAATACGGGATCTTGAAAACGAGAAAGAAATTTGGCAAAAAGATTATGAAAAATTTAATGAAGAAACGAAAAAGAAGCTAATCGTCGAAGAAATAAAGATTATTTTCACAAATGAAAAAAAATTAATGTTAAATGAATTTACGAAATTCAACTTAAAAGAAGCGATCAAGCAAGATATCAATTCTTTAATAAAATTGGATATCGATACAGTCGCTAAAAATAACCAGTTGATTATTAAAACGGTTGAAAACAAGGTCATTACACTTGAAGGGCAAAAATACCGAATGAAAGTTGAACAGATCCATCTATTCACGAGGCTTGACCTTTATTTAAAAGTTGAATTATTGAATTAGCTGGTAGAAGCAAAGTTGTTCTTTTTGCTTTTAACGTAAAATTATTAATTCCACCAGCCGATTATTGTGACGAAACTTGATTGGACAACGCAAAAAACTTGCTTTATATAAAATTAGCGGATTGTCCAATCACTTTCAGGAACAATAATTGGATGGTGGAATTTCCATCTGCTAAACGCTGCAATAGCACCTAAGCCTGCTGCCTATTAATTCTTATATTTGCGGCATGCCTCTTCCAAGTCTTTGATGATGAGCTCCGTATCTTCCCATTTGTGGATGGTTGCTCCGGATGCCAATGGGTGGCCACCACCATTATATTTTTGAGCAATCGTATTAATCACAGGCCCTCTTGAACGAAGCCGTACGCGAATTTCATTCTTTTCCTCAACGAAAAATACCCATGCAAGTACATTTTCAATATTTCCAAGACTACTTACCAATTGGGAAGCATCAGATGGGGCAACCTTGAATTCTTCTAGCATTTCTTTTGTTATCGAAATATAGGCCACACCTGATTCAAGATGTTTAAAGTTTTGAAGAATATAACCTTGTAAATGGACAATCTCAATATTCGTGTTATATAACTGATCATATAACTCATATGGATTAAATTTATATTCTAATAAGTCAGCCGCATATCTTACTGTTTTAATATTGGTGCTTGGGTAAAGAAATCTGCCTGTATCTCCTACAATGCCGGCAAACAATAACCTTGCCGCCTTTTCATTTATTTTTAGACCCTTGTCCTTGCCAAATAGATAAAGTTCATAAATTAGTTCACTTGTTGAACTAGATGTTGTATCGACCCACAAAATATCACCATATTGGTCATGATTTGGATGGTGGTCAATTTTGACAAGCTTTTCCCCTAGTTTATAGCGATCATCACTGATTCTTTCCTGATTGGCCGTATCACAAACAATAACCAACGCTCCCTGATAATACTCATCAGGTATATCATCCATTTCATTTAAAAAAGTGAGGGAATCATAGTTTTCACCGACTACATACACTTTTTTCTCAGGGAAAGAGGCTTTAATCATTTCCGAGAGGCCACCTTGGGAGCCTAGTGCATCTGGATCAGGCCGAACATGGCGGTGAACAATGATTTTCTCGTAACGTTTAATTAAATCTAGTATCTCAGCCTTCATCATTTTCTCCTTTTACAATCTAAAATTTAACACTTATAATTATAAAGCAAAAGCGACTATAAGACTCTATTTAATGTTACAATAACATTAGCCAAAAGAGAAATAATTATTGGAGGAAATTTACATATGCCAATTTTCGGTGTCCTTTCAATCCTTTGTATAATCGCTTATGTTTTCTTTCGAATCAAGTACATCAGAATTAAGCAGCCTTATCACCGTCAATGGATTTCAAGCAAAGCAACAATCGCATTAGGGCTATTTATGATATTCTTCGGAGTTGATCAGCTTATTCTTTGGAAGGATAAAGTATCGACTATTGTCGGAATTGTATTTGCTGTTCTTGGTTTAGTATATGCATTGCAAGGATTTCGAACATATAAATATTATCAGCCAAAAGCGATTGAAGAGGCTGATCAGCAGCAATATAAAGGATAAAAGAAAAAGGCTGACAAAACTGTCAGCCTTTTTTGTCCAGCTCCAACGCCCAGCGACTAATGGACTTCGCCCACCTCCCTACGATAAGTCAACATCGATTCGCTTACGCTCATCGTGTTTCCTTTATCTCAGTCGATGTGCTCCAGTCCTTACGTCGCTAAACGGGCGTTTGCACTTTTCTATTCTATCTGTCAATTAATTGAGCCATTAATAATGCTTTCCCTACATTTTTGCCTTCATTGTAAACATCTACATCCACTTTACCGAATTTACGACCCACTTCCAACACTTTTGGACGTACTTCCAATGTCGTATCAATTTGAACCGGCTTCATAAAGTAGATTGTCAAATTTTCAATGACAAGATCACCTTTTTTATAGTTTCGTAGTGCTCGACTTCCAGCTTCTGTTACAATCGTCGTAAACACCCCATAGGAAATGGTACCAAGATGGTTTGTCATTTGCGGTGTAACCTTACAATGAATGTATTGCTCACCGGCCTCATTTTCTTCAATAAACTGGCTCGTCACAATATCATCCAGCGTTTCTCCAACCTGTGGCTGTCTTTGAATGACCTGCAATGCCTTCAATACATCCTGACGGCTAACAATACCGAGTAAACGATGATGATCATCAATCACCGGCAAAAGCTCTATTCCTTCCCAAACCATTAGATGTGCGGAATTCGCAACAGATGTCCGTGCATTGACTGTGATTGGATTTTTCGTCATTATTTTTTCAATAAATACTTTTCGGTCAATACCCATAACATCCTTCGATGTAATCATACCTTGCACCTTCATATTTTCATCGACAACTGGAAAGCGGCCATGCTTGGTTTCGGAGTTTAATTCAAACCATTTATCAACCGTATCTGTTGTTTTCATAAAAAATGTTCGGTCAACCGATGTTAAAATATCATCTACAACGACAATTTCCTTTTTGATGAGCTGGTCGTAAATCGCCCGGTTAATCATAGTTGCAACAGTAAACGTATCATAGCTTGTTGAGATGATTGGAAGTTGTTTCTCATCTGCTATTTGTTTTACCTTTTCTTCGACATCAAAGCCACCTGTGATGAGGACGGCAGATCCCGCTTTAAGGGCTTCTTCATGGGCTTTATCACGGTTTCCCACGATTAAAAGGTCGCCGGCGCCAACATAACGTAGCATCGCTTCCAGTTTCATTGCCCCAATGACAAACTGGTTCAACGTTTTATGGAGGCCATCCTTTCCACCTAGAACCTGACCATCCACAATATTAACAATTTCCGCATAAGTAAGCTTCTCAATATTTTCTTTTTTCTTTTTTTCAATACGAATGGTTCCGACACGTTCAATTGTACTTACTAATCCTTTATTTTCAGCATCCTTGATTGCACGGTACGCAGTACCTTCACTTACATTTAAATCCTTTGCAACTTGACGAACAGATATTTTATTTCCTATAGCCAATGACTCTATATGTTGTAGTATTTGTTCATGCTTTGTAGCCAACTCTCTCACCATACCTTCGGAGAAAACTATTTAAGACAAATTATGCGCTTTCCTAATTATACTTGTTGATAGAGTTGACTTCAATGCACCAATGTGAGAAATGCGACTATTGTCACATTTAGAGACACTGCTATGAAATTAAAATTCAATAGTTTCACCTGGGTTTAAAAGCTTGCCATTCATATTATCTTGTGAAAGACTCGAAATAAACTCCGCCCCATCCTGTTTTATAACAGGAAATGTATTAAAATGAATTGGAACAATTGTCTTTGCCTTTACCCATTTGGCGGCTAGAAGCGCGTCTTCAGGACCCATTGTAAAATTATCCCCAATTGGCAGGAATGCAATGTCAATCTTATTCAATTCCCCAATCAGCTTCATGTCGGAGAATAGCGCCGTATCTCCAGCATGATAAATCGTTTTTCCTTCATTGCTAAATAGGATACCAGAAGGCATACCTGTATATATTATTTCTTTAGTATCAGCATTAATGACAGAGGAACCATGGAACGCTTGTGTAAATTTGACCTTACCAAAATCAAATTGATGTGAACCACCTATATGCATCGGATGGACGTTCAATCCTTGCCAACCTAAATAGACTGCTAATTCGTTTGGAGCAACTACAAGGGCATTATTTCTTTCCGCTAATTTCACTGTATCCCCAAGATGGTCTGAATGGCCATGGGTAACTAATATGGCATCCACTTGCAAATCATCCGCCTTTACATCACATAAACCATTTCCTGTAATAAAAGGGTCAATAATGATTCGCTTTCCCTCAGTCTCGATTAAAACAACCGCATGTCCATGAAATGAAACCTTCATACTTTCTCACTCCTTAAAGTATATTACCTAATAACAATATATTACGATAAAGAAGTTTAAATTCCTTCATTCCCATTCATTGTCATTAAGTTTACTTCCTAACCACGAATTTGATAAAATTATTTTGAAATATTTTTTCAAATGAAAAAGAGGGATTAAATATGATGGAAAGTAGAATTAAGGACGTTTCAAATTGGCTGAAGCAAGAAAATGTGAGCTTTGCCTTTATTACATCAACTGCAAATATTTTTTATTTAAGTAAATTTTACACGAAACCACATGAAAGAATTGCCGGTGTGACGTTATTCCAAAATGATGATCCATTTTTGATTTGCCCCAAAATGGAAATGGCAGCTGCCAAACAGAGCGGCTGGTGTTTTGAAATTGTTGGCTATGACGATACTGAAAATCCATGGGAGTTGATTCAAAAAACTGTTCAAAAAAGAGCGATTGAAGTGAACACCATTGCGATTGAAAAAGAGCATCTTACTTTTGACCGCGTCGAAAATTTACAAAAGATTTTCCACGGTGTAACTTTTAAAGGTGCTGAAGAAAGGTTACATGAACTCCGTTTAATAAAAGACGAGTCTGAACTTTCAATCTTAAGGGAAGCAGCAAAGTTGGCCGACTTTGGAGTTGAAGTAGGGGTTAGTGCCATTAAAGAAGGAATTTCAGAGTTGGAAATCGTTGCAAAAATTGAATATGAATTAAAGAAAAAAGGCGTAAGAGAAATGTCCTTTGAAACAATGGTGTTAGCCGGTGCCAAGGCCGCTGCCCCACACGGCGTCCCAGGCCTTGATGTCGTCCACAAAGGAGATCTGGTCTTGATTGACCTTGGCGTTGTGCTTGACGGGTATTGCTCCGATATTACAAGAACGGTCTCCTATGACCATATTAATGAAGAGCAGCAAGAAATATATGAAACGGTCTTAAAAGCGCAGCTCGCTTCAGTCAACGCAAGTAAACCTGGAACAGAGATTGGAAAAATTGACCGAATTGCTAGAGAGATCATTACCGAAGCTGGCTACGGAGAATATTTCACCCATAGAATCGGCCATGGTCTAGGAATAGATGTTCATGAATTTCCTTCCTTACATGGTGCAAACAAAAGTCCTTTACGGACTGGAATGACCTATACAATCGAGCCGGGCATCTACGTACCAGATGTAGCGGGTGTTCGAATCGAAGATGATATCTATATAACAGAGAGCGGTGCAGAAGTGTTAACGAAATATCCGAAAGAATTGCAGATTGTAAAATAAACAATGAAAAATAAAAATAAGAGCTGAAGATCAGAGTAGTTCTTCAGCTCTTATTTTTCATTTTTAAATTCGCATAAATTTTTCCATTATATTGAATACTATAATTGAGGTGATAAAGATGGTGCGAAATTTTTTATTACTTTTATCAATAAGTATTCTAGCGGCATTTACAGGTAATCCTACGTCTGATTTATTGAACTGTGCTGCTTTCAAAATAACCGTCCTTTCAAACGGATTGGAAATGGAATGGGAGTTTGAAAATCCAGATGAATTTGAGTTTGAGGTAGGCAATAAAGTTATGAAAGGGAACAAGGCAAAAGCGGAAGTAGAAAAAATGTTCCATACATTGCAATTAACGAAGACCACAAAGGTGGAAGAAATCAAACAAGTGCTAGAAAAACAAGGTTTTAACAATATTGATAAATTTGTAGTGCGGTTAAAACAAATCGATGAGGAATTATTAACGTGGAGCTGGGTAGATAGTAACTAATGGCGTGAATAGATTTTACCTTTTAAAAATATGGTTAAATAAGGCTATATCTAAGATCTCCAACGTCACAAACGAGGAGGAATAAAAATGCGTATTGGCGTACCGGCAGAAATTAAGAATAATGAAAACCGTGTAGCAATGACCCCCGCAGGTGTAGTTCATTTAGTGAGGTCCGGACACGAAGTATACGTTCAAAGCGGCGCAGGTTCAGGCTCCGGCTTTCCAGATGAGGAATATGCCCAAGCAGGTGCGAAAATTGTTAAGACAGCTGAGGAAGCTTGGGCAATGGATATGGTAATGAAGGTTAAAGAACCGATTGAAGCGGAATACTTCTTTTTAAGAGAAGGTTTGTTGTTATTTACTTATTTGCATCTCGCTGCAGAGGCTGAATTAACAAAACAATTAACGAGTCATAAGGTCATAGCAATAGCCTATGAAACTGTGGAACTACCAAATCGCACGTTGCCGCTTTTGACGCCGATGAGTGAGGTTGCCGGAAGAATGGCAGCCCAAATTGGCGCCCAATTTTTAGAGAAACCAAAGGGCGGCAAAGGGATTTTATTAGCTGGTGTTCCAGGTGTAAAGCGCGGAAAGGTAACGATTGTCGGCGGCGGGGTTGTTGGTACAAATGCTGCCAAAATCGCCATCGGTCTTGGGGCAGATGTTACGATTATCGATGTAAGCCCAGAGCGTTTGCGGCAATTGGATGATATTTTCGGAGCGCAAATCAAAACATTAATATCTAATCCCTATAATATTGGTGAAGCTGTTAAAGCATCAGATCTGGTCATTGGTGCCGTTCTGATCCCTGGTGCAAGAGCACCAAAGCTGATAACCGAAGAAATGGTGAAGGCGATGACGCCAGGCTCCGTCATTGTCGACGTTGCCGTTGATCAGGGTGGTATTGTTGAGACCATTGACCGCATCACCACACATTCCAATCCTACCTTTGAAAAACATGGTGTATTGCATTATGCAGTTGCCAATATGCCAGGGGCAGTTCCCCATACTTCCACGATGGCTTTAACAAATGTAACCGTTCCTTATGCCCTGCAAATTGCCAATAAAGGGTATGTAAAAGCATGTTTAGAAAATGAGCCGTTAATGAAAGGCATTAATACCCTTAATGGCTACGTAACGTATAAGGCTGTCGCGGATGCCCATGGCTTGGGGTATCATGATGCTTTGCCATTGTTAAAACAACAGCGATAGGTCCAGCTTGTTTGAATGATGGCTTGTTTCGGACTCTCTTGGCGGAAAATTGTATCACATTGTCCGATTGATGACTTCTTTCGGACTTTCTTCGCTGAAAATTGAGTCAGGTTGTCCATTTGGCGGCTTCTCTCGGACTCTCTTGGCGGCAATTAATTAAAGTTGTCCGATTGACGGCTTCTCTCGGACTCTCTTGGTGGCAAATTAATTAATGCTGTCCGGTTGACAGCTTCTCTCGGACTCTCTTGGCGGCAAATTAATTAAAGTTGTCCGATTGACGGCTTCTCTCGGACTCTCTTGACGGCAAATTAATTAAAGTTGTCCGGTTGACGGCTTCTCTCGGACTCTCTTGACTGAAAATTAACTAAAGTTGTCCGGTTGGCGGCTTCTCTCGGACTCTCTTGGTGGCAAATTAATTAAAGTTGTCCGGTTGACAACTTCTTTCGTACTCCTTAAGCGGAAAAGCAACCAATCCTGTCCAAATGACCACTAACATTCGGATCCTGAAAAGGCATCCCTTTTATAAAAGGATGCCTTTTCAACCTACTTATTGCAAGGACTGGTCATTAATCGTATCCACTGCGGTCTCATTCGTATTATTCGTATTACTCGAATTACTCTCCATAAAGCCGCGATTATAAGAATCTGTAATTTGCTGCATTGTTTCTACATCACCCTCGGGATTATAGAGGAGCTCTTTCCTCGTTTCTGTTTTTTCCACCATCTTTCACCTCCCTTTACTAGTCTAAAAATTTCATGTTTTCTTCAATTTTTTTCTAATTTAATAAAATTATGAGTGCTATAATTAGATTATAGGAGTTGCATAATTTGTCATTCTGGGGGGATTTTACATGAGTTTAGATTATAAACATATTTTGGTGGCCATTGACGGCTCAAAGGAATCAGAAAAAGCGTTTAAAAAGGCATTAGCCCTTGCCAAAATGAATCAGGCAAAGCTTTCAATTACCCATATTATTGATACAAGATCATTCGCAACAGTTGAAGCCTATGACCGAACGATTGCTGAGCGTGCCGAACAGTTTGGAACTGATCTTTTAGACTCACATCAAAAAGAAGCAGAAGAAGCTGGCATCGCCTATGTTGAGACCATCATGGAATACGGCTCTCCAAAAGTTAGAATTGCAAAAGATATTGCACCTAAGCATAATATCGATTTAATAATTTGCGGAGCAACAGGTCTAAATGCCGTTGAACGATTCTTCATTGGTAGTGTTTCCGAACACATTACTCGCTATTCTAAATGTGATGTATTAGTTGTTCGTGGAAACGAGGAGGAATAAAAAGAAGCGTTGGGATTAACCCAACGCTTCTTTTGCTTTATTTAAGGCAATTTTAACTTGTTCAAATCCTGTACCACCAAGACTATTACGTCTTTCAACAGCCGTTTTTGGCTGCAGAACTTCATAAATATCTTCCTCAAATAATGTTGAGGCTTGTTTATAGTCATTGATTGAAAGGTCAAGCAGGTAGATTCCTTTTTGGATGCATGTTAACACAAGCTTACCTACAACTTCATGTGCTTCACGGAATGGCATACCTTTCGTTGCTAAGTAATCAGCAAGTTCGGTTGCATTTGAAAAGTCTGACTTAACCGCCTTTTCAAGAACATTCGTTTTTACTTTTAATGTATCAATCATTCCCGCAAAAATTTGCAGTGAGCCTTTGACCGTTTTTACAACGTCAAACATTCCTTCTTTATCTTCCTGGAAGTCCTTGTTATAGGCTAAAGGCGTGCCTTTCATAACAGTTAAAAGACCGAATAAGGCACCGTAGACTCGTCCAGTTTTTCCACGAATCAACTCAGCCATATCAGGGTTTTTCTTTTGCGGCATGATGCTTGAGCCTGTCGCAAAGGTATCATCCATTTCGACAAAGTTAAATTCTGTGCTAGACCATAAAATTAATTCTTCACAGAAACGTGACAAATGCATCATCAGGATTGATGAATTGCTTAAAAACTCTAAAATATAGTCCCGATCGCTGACAGCATCTAAGCTATTATTATAAACACTATCAAAGCCCAACAATTCAGCAGAATATTCACGATCAATTGGGAAAGTAGTCCCCGCTAACGCTCCTGCCCCAAGCGGAGAAATATTAATACGTTTATATGATTCCTGCATTCTTTGGTAATCACGCTCAAGCATCCAAAAGTATGCTAGGAGGTGATGGGCAAATGATACCGGCTGTGCCCTTTGTAAATGTGTATAGCCAGGAATAATCGTTTCGACATGCTGCTCAGCCTGCTTAAAGAGCGCTTTTTGCAATGCTTTAATTGCCTCTAAAATATCAATTACCTGGTTTCGCAAGTAAAGATGGACATCTGTTGCAACTTGGTCATTGCGGCTGCGGCCAGTATGAAGCTTGCCGCCGACAGGACCAATTAAATCGATAAGCTGCTTTTCAATATTTAAATGAATATCCTCATATTGAACAGAGAATTCCAACTCATTCTTTTTTGCCTTCTCTAGCAAAGTTTCTAGACCGGCCTTGATTTGTTCGGTTTCATCATTTGTTAAAATGCCGCATTTACCTAGCATCGTTACATGTGCTAAGCTTCCTTCAATATCTTCTTCGACTAGCTGTTTATCAAAGTGGATCGATGCACCAAAGTCATCGACCCACTCCTCAGCTGTTTTCTGGAAACGGCCACCCCAAAGCTTTTTCACGCGTTCACCTTCTTCTTGCCATTCACCATGCTGTTCACTTGAGTTGGAAGACCCCAAAGCTTAGTGAAGCCAGCAGCAGCAGTGTGATCAAATGTATCATCTGCTGTGTAAGTAGCAAGTTGTTCATTATATAAGGAATAATCAGATTTACGGCCATCAACAATTGCGTTGCCTTTATATAGTTTTACACGAACAACACCGGTAACTGTTTTTTGCGTTTCAGTTAAGAATGCTTTTAAAGCATCAGTTAATGGAGAGAACCATAAACCATTGTAAATAACTTCTTCAAGCTTCATTTGTACAATTGGTTTGAAATGAGCAACTTCACGAGTAAGTGTTAAATCTTCAAGCTCTTTATGCGCTTTGATTAAAGTAATCGCAGCAGGTGCTTCGTAAACCTCACGTGATTTAATACCTACTAGGCGGTTTTCAACATGGTCAATACGTCCTACACCATGCTTGCCGGCAATTTTATTTAGTGCAAGAATTAGCTCATCTAAAGGATAATGTTTGCCATTTAGAGTAACTGGTTTCCCTTGAATAAATTCAATCTCAACATATTCAGGTGCATCAGGTGCATTTTCAATTGAGTTTGTTAAATCATAAGCATCTTCTGGTGGTGCTGTCCATGGATTTTCCAACACGCCACACTCATTAGCACGGCCCCATAAGTTTTGGTCAATTGAATAAGGGCTGTCTAAGTTGATTGGAATTGGAATACCATGTTTCTTTGCATATTCAATTTCCTCTTCACGTGACCAGCTCCACTCACGAACAGGTGCAATCACCTCTAAATCTGGATTTAATGCAGCAAATGACACTTCAAAACGTACTTGGTCATTTCCTTTTCCAGTACAACCGTGTGCTACTGCATCTGCGCCCTCTTGCTCGGCAATTTCAACAAGCTTCTTCGCTATTAACGGACGAGATAAAGCTGAAACTAATGGGTAACTATTTTCATACATCGTATTTGCATAAAGTGATGGTAAAACAAATTGTTCCGCAAATTCATTTTTTGCATCAATCACAACAGACTTGACAGCCCCAACCTTTAACGCTTTTTCTTTAATAAATTCTAAATCTTTTCCTTCACCGACATCAAGGCATACAGCAATAACATCAAAACCCTGTTCAGTAATCCATTTAATTGCAACGGAAGTATCTAATCCCCCAGAATAAGCAAGTACACATTTCTTATTAGCCATTTATGACTCCTCCTCTAAACATACTGTATAAAGATTCTCTATTGTTTATAAATATTCATATTTAACAAAAATGAAAAGGGATTATTTGTCCCCTTTAAAATGCAAATACTAAAATATGTTTGTTAATAAACTATACTCTAACAAGTTTTCTCTCATTTTTCAATAGGTTAGAATAAAAATATTTTTAAATTTACAATCACGCAAATGGATATACGTTTTCAATTCATGTACAATGGAAAAAGGTTAGGACAAGGGGGGACAATCAATGACAAACTATTTTCAAATGGATAAAAGACTAGGCATACTATTGCCGCTTTTAGATAAAGATTGGCATGAATACAGATTAGATGAACAGGAAACAATTGTTGCGCAATGGGAAAATATTAGAGGTCATATCCCAGACCGAATCAAAGAACTGGAAGCATCCATTAACATAAAGCAAGCACAGCTAGATAAAGAAGAAAACTTTTCACTCTCATGCCAATTAAATTTTGAAATTTCTGATATGGCTTCGATTATTAATGATTTATGGATATGGTACCGAATGAATCAAAATATCGCTGCAGAAAAAATGCATAATTAGGAAGCCGGGGCTACGGCTTCCTTTTTTATATATCTTTACGAATCTCCCGAATTACATGCGCAAGTTCAGGTAAAATCAGTTTATTCATAGCAAGCTTAACGGCGCCACTTGATCCAGGTGTCGAAAAGATTGGCGTATCCATAGCTACTCCGGCGATGGCTCTAGATAAAATCGCAGCCGAGCCAATATCCTCTGTATAGCTTAACATTCTAAATAACTCCCCGAAACCAACGATTTCTTTTTCAATCATTTTCTGTACAGTTTCAATCGTTACATCTCTTTTCGCAATACCGGTTCCGCCGTTCGTTAAAATTGCTTCGACTAAAGAATCTTCACAACCTCGTATAAGTGCAGCTCTGATAGCATCCTCTTCATCTTTTACAATTTCGTATTTGATAACATTATGACCGTATTCCTCAAGTAAAGATTTCATTAGTTTGCCGCTTTTATCAGTTTCTTCAGTACGCGTATCACTTACGGTAATCACCATACACCGCACTGATTTTGGCGCTTCTTTTTTATGTTCTGCAACACTCATAGTAACACCCTCTCCCTTATGTTTAGTTGTTTTTTTCTATTAGATACCGCATTTGGTAATAATGATGAGCAAATTCAGTGACTTGACGTGATAGTTTATAATTCATTCCGGCACCAAATGCCATGCCAATTAAGGGAAGGCCCTGGATTACCTTTTTTCGAAGCATCATGATAACCATGGATTTTAAAATCTGAACGAGAGGCTGTTCTAACCATGTTTCATTTGTAAGTTCCTCATCTTTTTCATATAAATAATAAAATTTGTCATTAAATTGCTGTGCTTCCTCAATCAATTTAGACCAGCCTGCTGCTCTCATTCGCTTTGGCAATGTTGCTGCGTGAAAAACTTTTAAGGAGGTCATCATCTCATAAGGTATATTGACATCATATCCATAAACATTGGCGATATTTTGAACTGCACGCAGGTTAATCATGATCATCGCTGGAATATCAACCCCTAGAAGTGCTCCACCAGTACCGGCTAAACCACCCTGTGTGAGGGAATAAATCCGATATTTCGCCATCTGCTGGTCAGCAAAGAAGCCCAGTTGGTCTATCGTTAACCTTTTCATATCTGAAACTTGATCAACATCCTCATCAAGCAGTCTAGCAGCTTTTAACAACCGATCTTGGGCCATCATTTGTGAATCAGACCCCTGCATAAAAGCATGAAGGTGAAAAAGCCAATTGTCCAAGCTTTTAAAAAACTGCTCTTTTACTGCCGGGTCAAGCTTGTCGAAGCCAATTTCCAGCCATTTATCAAAGGTCCGCTCAATATCTGTTGGTATGTATTCAAATAAGCTTTGCTCCCATTTAACGATTTTTTTATATACGCGCTGCTCCCGCTCAGTCCATTCCATATATTGTTGTCCTCCTATCCATACTACCGCTTACACCCATTTTAACGGTTTTCTTAGAGGAGTTTCAATGAATTCCGCTATCTTTTGAAAGCAACGCAAAAAAAGAAAGCAAAAGACAGCGAGCTGCTTTGCATCCCAAAAATCATAATGCTAATCGAACGGTGTCTCTAGCAATCATAACTTCTTCATTTGTTGGAATGATCATGACCTTAACCGGAGATTGCGGCTGATTAATAAACGCCTCTTTGCCACGAATATTATTTAAATTTTCATCCCAGTATACACCCATAAATTCCAAGCCTTGAAGGACGCGGGCACGAACAACATTACTATTTTCTCCGATACCTGCTGTAAAAATAATGGCATCTACACCACCCATTCTCGCAGCATAAGAACCAATATATTTATGAATCCTAGAAGCAAACACTGCAAGTGCAAGCTCTGCACGTTCATTGCCCTTATTTGCCTCAATCTCGATATCGCGAAGATCACTGGAAAATCCAGAAATGGCGAGCATTCCACTTTGCTTATTTAACACTTCAAGTACCTCTTCAGCAGTTTTCCCTGTTTTTTCCATTATATAAGGAATGAGGGCTGGGTCAATATTTCCCGATCTTGTGCCCATTGTTACACCCGCCAAAGGGGTAAATCCCATTGATGTATCAATTGATTTCCCACCTTGAACGGCAGCAATACTAGCGCCATTTCCCAAGTGGCATGAAATTAAACGCAGTGTATGGAGTGGACGTTTCAGCATTTCAGATGCACGCATTGTTACATATTTGTGGGAAGTACCATGGAAGCCATATTTCCGTATCCCAAACTTTGTATAATATTCATAAGGCAAGCTATATAGAAATGATTTTTCAGGCATCGTCTGGTGAAATGCCGTATCGAAAACAGCGACAGCGGAAACATCAGGTAATACTTCTTTAAAAGATTTAATACCTACAAGATTGGCAGGATTATGTAATGGTGCTAGTTCTGATAATTCGTCAATCGTTTCAATCACTTCGTCTGTAATTAACACAGAATCACTAAATTTTTCACCACCGTGGACGACACGATGGCCAATACCATTGATTTCATCCAACGAAGAAACAATACCTAAGCCTATTAATTTATCTAACAGCATCTTTACGGCAACGGCATGATTCGGAATATTTACTACCTCTTTATGCTTCTCGCTCCCGATCGTAATACTGAAAATAGAGTCGTTTAGACCGATTCTTTCTACTAATCCCTTTGTTAACACCTGCTCGCTTGGCATCTCAAATAATTGAAATTTGAAGGATGAACTCCCTGCGTTAATGGCCAATATTTTAGGCATTTTAACAGCTCCTTTAAATAGTGTCAAAACTTCAACTCCAAGTTTCTATTCCATTAATTTTAGTATGCTTCTTTTTCTCTTTATCATTTAAGTAGATTGTCTTTAAACCAAGCATCAATATTTTTAATCATCCCGCTCATCGCCTCTTTCTTTGAAAAGCTTGGAAGGTCGGCAAGCAAAGCTTGCTTTGGAGGATGGACGCCCTCACCATTTTTCCGGATGATAAAAATACTTTTTGCATGTCGGTTATTTTTAAACATTGAAAGAGGAAGCTGCAATAAGCCCATAATAACCGCATTGTTCTTTATAAACTGATTGAGCTGTGCTGCATGTTCACCTTCAAACATGAAATTAGGGATCATTGCAACGAGGTACCCCCCTTCTTTCAAATGCCGTAACCCTTTTTCTATGTATAGGAAATGCGAAAATGAATGACCTCCATCTTTTGCTTTCAATTCATAATCATTCGCAACTATATCGTTTGGATAAAATCCAACTGGCAGGTCGGTAGCAACAACATCAACATCTTCAACGAAAATAGGCTGAAGAGCATCCTGCCGAAACAATTCAATTTCATGCTTTTGTAAATTTGCGCCTACATATGCCAGGCGCATCAGCGTTTCATCCACTTCAACACCATAGGCTTTAATCGTCTTTTTTGAATGATTTAGGATTGCTGTCACTAAATTACCTGTACCGTAGGCCGGGTCGAGCAAACTAAATTGTTCTTTAGAATGCATTAATTTTTCTATCAAATAGCTTATAAATAGGCAAACGGCATCCGGGGTCATTTCATGATTGGGCTGTATCGCTTCTTTCATCCCTTTTAGTATGGCCAATTGAAAAGCCTTGCGTACCGTTTCGTTTGGAATTTGGTCGACCTCAATTCCTTCATATTCCTTTAGTAATCTTCTTTTTGTAAAAGAATCTATGTCCTGAAGGATTGTACCTTCAAATAAGTTCTCGCCCGTAGCGGCTAAAGCCTCCAAATAGGGTATATGTAATTCATTCATTACCATTGTTGTTGTATTATCAAAGACTTGAAAAAGCTTTTCCATTCCAACCATCGTTGCTTCTTCCATCAAGATCTCTCCTCAAAATTTTTTATCATAAAGAGTATTTTACCATTAGAAAAGGGCTGTCTCAAATTGAAACAGCCCCTTCTCGATTTATTTTATTATTTTGCATCTTTTGCTGCAGCAAGTGCCGCTTCATAGTTTGGATGGTTTGTAGCTTCTGGAACATACTCAGCATATGTAACTTGATCGTTACTGTCAACAACGAATACGGCACGAGTTAACAAGCGCAATTCCTTAATAGCAACCCCGTACGCTTCTCCAAAGGATAAGTCGCGGTGGTCAGATAATGTTTGAACATTTTCAATACCAGCAGCACCACACCAGCGTTTTTGTGCAAATGGTAAATCAATACTAATGGTTAAGATTTTAACGTTTGGTAAATTTGCAGCTTCCTCATTAAAACGTCTTGTTTGTGCATCACATACACCTGTATCAAGTGATGGAACAACACTTATTAAACGAACACTGCCTTTTGTATCGTTTAGAGTTACCTCTGATAAGTCATTTGCCAATACTGTAAAGTTTGGTGCTTTTTCACCAACTTTCACTTCATTCCCAAGTAATGTAACTTGATTTCCCTTAAATGTAACGTTCGCCATTTTATTCTCCTCCTCAAAATATAACTATTAAAATTAAACTGTAAATACTATTCCACGATTTGAATATTTACAAACCTAAAAATAATAAAAAGTTAGCTGTAAGGCTAACTTTTTTATTTAAATTGGCGGATCTTCATAAAATGCACTTGATGGTTGCTGGTTGTTATTCTGTTGGTTGTTATATTGTTGATTGTTCTGATGCTGATTTTGCTGGCCCTGCTGCCCATTCACATGACCATTTGAATTAGCGTTGGGATTCGAATTCGATTTAGACTGATTATTTTTATTGCTCATCATACTTTGAATCTTTTCAACAGCCTGTGGGGCTAAGTCTAATAGACGCTCAAATAAATGTGTGCTCTCATCCAAATGAATCATTTTAACACCTGAAGCATTTACAACTAAAAAGGCAATCGGTGTAATGGAGACTCCGCCACCACTACCACCACCAAAAGGATGTTGGTTTGAGTTTTGACCCTCACCGCCCCCTCCTCCATTTTGACCTTGCGTTTGAAACTCACTACCCCCGGCTGCAAATCCAAAACCAACCTTTGAAACAGTTAAAATTACACTGCCATCAGGCGTTTCTACCGGGTCTCCAATGATTGTATTCACATCAATCATTTGCTTCAAGCTCTCCATAGCTGTTGTCATTAAGCCTTGTATTGGATGTTCTGCCATGTTGTTTGCCTCCTTTAGTACTCTTCCAATATTTCACGACTCGTAATGCTCCGAGAATAGCATGCCCGATTCGAAATGAAAAAATACATATTACACTAGTACGTAAAAATACTTCCTGAAAGAAGGGTGTAATCGCAAGATCGGGCTTTGCCTTTAATTTCGTATATACACTTAGTATGCCCACTAAACTTCCTTTTAATGACCATAAAACTCCAGTTGCCATCCCAGTCTGGGCTGCGTCCCCAACGCCGATAACAGTCTTCCATTCAAGTTTATGGATTGAAATCCGACTAATAAATTTTTTTATAATGGCATGAAGGTGAACAACTTTTTCCAACATTTCTTTCGCCTGCTGAATTTTGGTATGGATTTCATTTGCGGTAATTTTTTGTTTTTTCTCAGAAGTTGTCGCTTTATTTTCCTCCCCGACCTTCTGCTCACTTTTAATGACGATGGAAGGGGATTCCTCATCAACTTTAATAAAAGGAACATTGTAGGTGTATGAAATCAATCCAAATAAAGCCATAAACTTAATTCGTATATGGTTCTTTTCTTCACTATGTAAAATATAAACTTTGATCTTTAACTTTATAAATGAGATTAATAAAATTAGTGCAAGTAAGGCTAAAACGATAATAAGAACCCACTTCATTCTAATCACAACCCTTCTTCATTCATTATCACCTCCCTAAAAAACAAATAAACCTGCTGATTACTTGATTTCAGCAGGCTTGAAATTATTCAAATTTGAAGTTAACAAAGGTACACCCTTCCGTTCCTGTATAACAATGGTGTCAGCTAAAAAGTCATGCCATCCTTTCTTCTTAACAGTGAAACCAATTGTGATAAAACCGAGAAAGAGCACGGTCTTACTAATGAATTTACCAATCAATTCTCTAAAAATAACCGTTCCCCATGAAAGCTTTGGTTCACTTTCTGAAATTACTTTCAGACCCAAAATCATCTTCCCTAATGTTTGACTGAAAACTTTCGTCATTACAATATAATAGACAAACATCACGATAGCTGTCGAAATGGCAACTGTAGACAGCATACTCGATTCATGAAGGGATATATCCAACCATCTTAAGATTGGATGGACTAGGATCCGGTTTAAACTAGCAACAACTATCATGTCAATAATATAAGCAAAAAAACGAATCCAAAAACCGGCATAAACGTGATAGATCGGAATTGTAAAGTTTTTAGGTTCTGCTATTGCTTGTTCTTTCTGATCCGGTTCTGTTTCTATATTATCTACATTTTGAACTGGATGCTCTTCAATTGTATGGTCCATTTTGAGTTCCTCCTTTTCCCATGGACTATCCCCACCCTTTATCTTGCATAGAGGTACATGAGTCGTGGCGAATTTGGTTGACTAAAAACTTTCGTTAAGCCCATGAGTTCAAGGTCATTTGTAAAAAGGCGCTGGCTTGCTACTTGAAAGAAAGAATCAAACCCGAAAGCAGATTCGTACTGAACAACATCAACATCTCCAACCTGATCAAGTTTTTTCATTGCGGCAATGGTATCATCTAAATAGCCAAATTCGTCAATCAGGCCTATTGCCTTTGCCTGTCTGCCATCATAGACTCTGCCATCCGCAATCTTTCTAACCTCTTCTTCAGTCATCTTTCGTCCTTTGGCAATGACATCAACAAAACCTTGATAAGAATTGTTCACCATTTCCTGAAGGATTTTCTTTTCAGCTTCTGTCATCTCTCTTGTTGGACTCATGATATCCTTATACTGGCCACTTTTAATGGTTTCAAATTTTACTCCATATTTTTCTGCTAAGCCGGCATAGTTGATTCCTTGCATGATGACCCCTAGTGACCCAGTCATCGTTTCCGGGCTAGCATAAATTTTATCGGCAGGCGTTGAAATATAGTAACCACCGGACGCAGCCATACTGCCCATTGATACATAGATTGGTTTTTCTGTAGTTTGTTTTATCTCAACAATTTTGTCATGGATTTCAGCACTTTCCAAAACACCGCCACCAGGAGAATTGATGCGAATAATGATCCCTTTAACATTGTCGTCCTCACCCGCTTGCTCAAGCATTCGCATGAAATTTTTATGATTATAGCCTGGTGATGAAAAAAGCGATTCTACGTCACCGGTATCTTGAATAACACCATTCACCTCCAGCACAACAATACTCCCCAATTCTGATCCTTCTTCTAGAATGGTTTCGGTAAATTCTTGGTCAAGTCCATCAAAAAAGTCCCCTTGCCATTTATCAATTTCACCAAAGGCTAAGGATGATAAAAAATCAATTCCTAATGAAAAGAAAAATAATACTGCTGCGATAATAAGTGCAATCCATCGTTTTCCGTTCATACGAAACCTCCTTCAAAATATAAGCTATATTGATTTACGTACCCCCAATGTTAAAAGTTTCCTTGACAACTTCATTAGTGTACCAAAACTTCCTTAAAAAATCTGCGTTTGAAATTGGACATAAGGATAAGTATAGTATTGAGTAATAGCACAATTTAGAATAATGGTAATACTATCCTTTGTAAGGAGGCGTTTAAATGGCCGGTCGAAATAATATATTCTTTTTTTATAAACGAAATGATGAGAAGTATAAACAAGTGGAGACAATAATGAACCATGCAGAAACCCACGGCTTTCATATTGTAGATGATGATCGAAAAGCTAATATTATCGCCAGCATTGGTGGCGATGGGACATTTTTGCAAGCGGTAAGAAGAACAGATTTTCGAGAGGATTGTTTATATATCGGGATAAACGATAGTGATACTCCCGCTTTATATCCTGACTTTTATATTAATAAGATGGACGAGATTTCCGACGCAATGACAAATGAAAAAATGGAAGTTCGGCGGTATCCAACCATCAAAGCTACAATCGATGGCCACACTTCTTTTTATTGCTTGAATGAATGTACAGTCCGTTCATCCATTATCAAAACATTTGTAATGAATGTCTACATTGATGATTTTCATTTTCAAACGTTCCGAGGCGATGGCATGATCATGTCCACACCAACTGGAAGCACCGGCTATTCAAAATCTGTAAACGGCGCTATCATCGACCCGATGCTGCCTTGTTTGCAAGTAAGTGAATTAGCCTCACTTAATAATAACTTCTACAGGACACTTGGATCTTCCTTCGTTTTAAGCGACGAGAGAAAACTGACACTGAAAATCGCCCATAATGGCAACGATTATCCGGTGATCAGCATGGACAACGAAGCATTTAGTACACAACAAATTGAAAAAATTGAAATTAAGGTTGGCGACAAAAAGATAAAATCCGTTAAATTAAAAGACAATTCGTTTTGGCAAAAAGTTCACCGAAAATTTTTGTGAAAATAAAACAGGTAGAAGTTTGGCACTTCTACCTGTTATTTTTTCTCTACAAAATTAAGCTTGTTTCTGTAATTCTATTTGGCGTAATTCAATTCGACGGATTTTTCCGGACGTTGTTTTTGGCAATTCGTCAATAAACTCAATTTTTCTAGGATATTTGTATGGTGCCGTTAAGTCTTTCACATGGTCTTGCAATTCTTTCACCAATCCATCCTGGTTTTGATCTATACCTTCTCGTAATACAACAAATGCTTTTACAACAGTCCCGCGAACTTCATCAGGGCTTGCTACTACTGCGCATTCTTTTACAGCAGGGTGCTTCACTAATGCATCTTCAACTTCAAACGGCCCGATTGTATAACCAGAACTTATAATAATATCGTCACCCCGGCCTTCAAACCAGAAATAGCCATCCTCGTCCTTTCTAGCGCGGTCGCCAGTCACATACCATTCTCCACGGAATTGCATCGCTGTACGTTCTGGGTCTTTATAATAGTTTTTAAATAAAGCAGGTGTTTCACGGTGGACCGCAATATCGCCAACCTCACCGACTTCACAAGGGACACCATCATCATTGATAATATCAACGCGGTTCCCAGGAGTAGGTTTACCCATAGAGCCTGGCTTTACTTCCATCCCTTCCAACACGCCGACTAACAATGTGTTTTCAGTTTGTCCATAACCATCACGGACAGTTATGTTAAAATTCTTTCTAAATGTATCAATAACCTCGCGATTTAATGGCTCACCTGCTGAAACGGCACTACGAAGGGCTGGGAGCTTATAGTCGCCAAGATTATTAACTTTTGCCATCACACGATACTCAGTTGGTGTACAGCATAGAACATTGATTGCATTATCTTGAAGCATTTGTAAATATTTATTGGCATCAAACTTTCCATGATAGACAAAACCTGTTGCCCCAGATCCTAGTACTGATACGAAAGGGCTCCAAATCCACTTTTGCCATCCAGGAGCTGCTGTTGCCCAAACGATATCATTTTCCTTGATGCCGAGCCAACCGCTCGCGGCTGTCCGCAAATGAGCAAACCCCCAACCATGCGTATGTACAACACCCTTTGGATTCCCTGTCGTACCAGATGTATAAGATAAAAAGGCCATATCATCTGCTTTTGTGTCGGCAATCGTAAGAACATCGCTTGCTTCGGACTCTAATTGATTTAAATGCTGCCAGCCCTCCACTGGGTTTCCTAGAACAAATTTTTTAAACTCAAGGTCGGTGATACGGTTGAATTCATTTACAAGAGAGTCGACGCTAATAACCGCTTTCATTTCACCGTGTGTCAATCGATAGCGAATATCCTTTTCACGCAGCATTTCTGAACCGGGACTAACGGTAATACCTGCCTTTAAACAACCCAAATAAATGGCATACGCTTCGATTAAACGTGGAACCATGATGATTGCTTTATCCCCTTTTTTCAACCCCGTGTCCAGTAAAGCGTTTCCAATTCTGTTAACTTTTTTCATTAACTCTTCGTATGTAATTTCTTCCTTATTTCCTTCTTCATCTTCCCATTTTATCGCTATTCTTTGCGGATCCTTTGCTGCAAAACGATCCACCTCTTCAACAAAGTTATACACTTCTGGAGCTAATAAGTTCTCTCTTTTCATCCGTATCTCCCCCTTATTTTTAGTACACCACTAACCACAACATGGACTGAGCGGTCGCTCAACCTTTTTTCATAACCTTTGTTTTTATTGTACTAAAAAATCATAATTTTTTGAATATATATTTATCATAATTATTAAAAAAATCATCGACAAAAAATTCAGGGCAAGTCGAAAGACTTACCCTGACGCCATTTTTATTTAATTTTATTAAAAACCAGCCATTTGTTGTTGTGCCATTGAAACAAGGCGCTTGGTGATCTCTCCACCGACTGAACCGTTGGCACGAGAAGTAGTATCTGCACCAAGGTTAACACCAAACTCTTGAGCAATTTCTATTTTCATTTGATCAAGAGCTTGCTGCACGCCTGGAACTAGTAAGTTATTACTGTTATTGCTTCTTGAACTAGGCATTTGTTTTTCACCTCCTCATTTGTGTGTTAATAGAGTGTGAAAAAGCAAATGGTCTAATACATCAAAACTACTAGTAATTTTTACATTATTAACATATTATTAACAGTTGGTATTGTGAATTTAACTTTAAAATAAATCTTCGAACTGTTTTTCAATTTCATTTACCAACGTACTACGATGGATATCAATGATTTCGACATTATTTACGGCTTCTTCCATCATTTCATCTATATTTATTAATTTTGTTTCGTAATAATTGATTCGATCCTTTTTTGGCCTTGTTTTTGGATCAGATGGCAAAAATATTGTACAACAATCCTCAAATGGTCGAATTGAAATTTCATACGTATCAATAGCATGGGCGATATCAATTATTTCAAGCTTGTCCATCGCAATCAACGGCCTAAGAATCGGATAGTTTGTGACTTCATTAATCGTATTCATACTTTCAATCGTCTGGCTTGCTACCTGTCCTAAACTTTCACCAGTAGCAATCGCTAATGCACCATTCTTTTCAGCAATTTTTTCAGCGATGCGAAGCATCATTCTCCGCATTGCCGTCATTGTGTAACTCGAAGGTATATGCTGATGAATCTCTTGCTGAATGGCTGTAAATGGGACGATGTGAACACGAACTCTACCACCATATTTCGTAAGCTTTGCTGCTAAATCCAAAACTTTTTGTTTGGCGCGCTCATTCGTAAATGGCGGGCTATGAAAATGAACAGCTTCAATCTTAACCCCTCGCTTCATCGTCATATAGCCAGCGACAGGGCTATCAATACCCCCAGAAAGCATAAGCAAAGCTTTTCCATTCGTTCCTACCGGAAATCCTCCAGCCCCTTTTATATCTTTACATGTAATAAATGTCATTCCAGAACGCACTTCAACTCGAACGTTCACATCAGGGTGATGAACATCAACTTTAACACCATCTGTATTCGTTAGAATGTATCCACCAATAATATGGTTTAGTTCCTGAGAATGAACGGGAAAGCTTTTATCTGCACGTCTTGCGGATACTTTAAATGTCTTTGCAAGTGGATTCGCTTCTTTAAAAGCTGCTAATGCCCCTTCTTTTATTTCTTCAATCGTACTTTTTGTTTTAATTGCAAGACTAAAGCTTTGAATTCCAAAAACTTCTTTAAGAATATCACTGATCTTCTCATGGTCTTCCCCATGCAAATCGATAAACATGCGGTCCTTCGTTCGGTTCACAACAGCATTTGGGAATTCCTTTAGTCGACTTTTAATATTTGATTTCAATACTTGTGAAAAGCGCGAACGATTTTTCCCCTTTAGCGACATTTCACCATAGCGAATTAAAATATGATCATATTCCATTTTCTTTACCCCATTACACTCTGTAATTTTGGAACAATTGTTGATAATATATCTAAAAACCTGTCCACTTCATCTAACGTATTTTCATATGAAAAACTTACACGGATGGCGCTCTTTGCCCTAGCTTCTCCTAGGCCAGCTGCCATTAATATTCTGCTCGGCTGAGTGAGCTTTGATGAGCATGCCGATTGTGTTGACACAAAAATATTATGTTTATCTAAACTGTGAATCAATACCTCTGGTTTAACCTTTAACACTGAAAAATTAATAATATGCGGCGCCGAATGCTGTTCTGGTGTATTGATTACAATACCATCCATTTCTTTTAATCCTTTTAAGAGCCGCTCTTTCATTTGCAAGAGCCTTGTTGTTCCACCGCTCTTTTCTTTATCAAATGTTAAACGCAGTGCCTTCGTCATTGCTACGATTCCGGCTGTGTTTTCGGTACCTGAGCGAATTCCCATCTCCTGACCCCCACCGCTTGCCATCGACGCGATTTTAAGACCATCACGAATATATAAAATTCCTGTTCCTCTTAATGCATGAAATTTATGTCCTGAGATGGTACATAAATCAACTCCTGCATCCTTTAAGTCCAGAGGCACCTTGCCAATACCTTGGACATGATCAACATGAAATACTATTTTCGGGTATTCTTTTAAAATTTCCCCTACTTCCTTAACAGGCTGGATGGTACCTAATTCGTTGTTTACATGAATAATAGACACTAATATTGTATCATTACGTAATGTTTGCTTTAGTTGTTCCAAATCAATTCGGCCGTTTTTATCAACGTCTAAATAAGAAACTGTATAGCCTAAAGATTCTAATTGCTTAAAAGCCTCAAGCACAGAAGGATGTTCAATACTCGTTGTTATGAGATGTTTTCCACGATTAATGTATTGAAATGCGGTACCTTTTACTGCAAGATTATTGCCTTCTGTTCCACCAGATGTAAAGACAATTTCTGAAGGCTTAACACCTAGTAACGAAGCGGCTAAGCTTCTTGATTGAGATAAAAGTTTTTCTGCTTCAATGCCTAAAGAATGAAGTGAAGACGGATTGCCAAAGTATTGGTTAGATACCTTTAGAAATGAATCCATCACTTCTTGGTATGGCTTAGTAGTTGCACTATTGTCAAAATATATCATCAGATCACCTTAGTCCGGATAAATTTGCATCTACATATATTATCACAAATAATTGCAAATTAAAATAAAGGAAAACACTCTTCGTTTTGCACCGTTTGAATTATTTGTATTGTTCAACTATTCACAAGATTAATTTATTTTTACAAAATAACAATTTATCGCAAAATTATGATATGATGAAATACGTTGTGCAAATTTTGTCGAAAGAAGACTCTTTCCTAGATTTGGAGGTTATCAAGTGAATTTTAAAAATACACTTTCCACAGGCTTAATGCTATTTGCATTATTTTTCGGTGCGGGTAATATGATATTTCCGCCATTGCTTGGGCTACAGGCCGGAACTAATGTATGGCCGGCCATCATCGGATTTTTAATTACAGGTGTAGGCTTACCGCTTTTAGGAATAACAGCCGTTGCTATAAACGGGAATTTTGATGATGTGGGTGCCCGCGTCCATCCAAAATTCGGAATTATTTTTACATTTATCTTATATTTAGCTATTGGACCCGTTTTTGCCATTCCAAGAACAGGGACGGTTGCTTTTGAAATCGGAGCTGCTCCATTATTGCCAAAGGGCGCAGCAACTCATGGTTTAAGCTTATTCATCTATACAGTTATTTTCTTTGGGATTACATTTTGGTTGGCAAAAAATCCATCGAAACTCGTGGACCGTATCGGTAATATCTTAACGCCTGCCTTATTGCTGACAATCGCAATTTTAGTTATTAAAGCAATTTTTAACCCAATGGGACCGATACCAGAGCCAAGTGAAGTATACTCATCCGCTCCTTTCTTTAAAGGGTTTATTGAAGGTTATCTAACGTTGGATGCACTTGCTGCTCTTGTTTTCGGAATTGTTGTTGTGGCTGCAGTAAGGGGTTTTGGAGTTACAGAGAGCAAAAAAATTGCGTTAACGACAATCAAATCAGGAATGATTGCCGCATTAGGACTCATGCTTGTATATGTATCTTTAGCATATCTTGGTGCAACAAGCGCTACTGGTGTTGGACAAGTGGAAAATGGCGGACAAATTCTGTCCATTGCCGCAAGTCATTACTATGGTTTATTTGGCACAATCTTGCTAGGTTTAGCAATCACACTAGCTTGCTTAACAACATCAATCGGTTTGGTATCCTCATGTGCAGGATACTTTTGCAAGTTGTGGCCGAAAATCTCTTATCAAAAATTTCTAGTTCTAATTTCAGTATTCAGTATGTTTGTGGCAAATATTGGTTTAACACAATTAATTAAGATTTCGGTGCCAGTTTTAATGATGATTTATCCTATTGCAATTACACTTATTTTCTTATCATTTCTTGATCGCTTTTTTAACAGCTCAAGGTATGTTTATGTCGGCGGAGTAATTGGTACTGGGGTTATTAGTATATTGGATGGCTTTGTAAATACTGGTCTCCTTGGGGACAGTATAAAAGCATTGTTATCATCTACACTGCCATTGTATGAAAATGGAGTAGGCTGGATTGTTCCTGCCTTAATTGGTATTTTTATTGGCTATATCCTATCATTCGGTCAAAGACAGAAAAAGAAACAATTAAAGGAAGCATCCTAATAAAAATAATTAATTACGCAAAAAGCTGACCCTACGAAAGGTCAGCCTTTTTAATTTAGTGATTTTTTAACATCTCGTCTATTCTCTTTAAAGCCCCTGGTTCAACATCTTCAATCGCAGCAGCCGCTTGTTCCAATGCCAAATCATAATCATAAACACGAAAAATGTGTTCCGCTTCCGATAATTTTGCTGACAAAATGGCATTTTTGCTGCGATATCGATTTCCGTACTGAATTAGATGTTCAACCAACACTGCTTTTTCAACCATATCCTCGGTTTGCTCATACACTTTCGATACAGCGCTTTGTGCTTCTTCCAGTAAGCTATTGACTGCATACATATCAAGTGGAGATTCCTCGAGCTTATACGAAACTGCCCTAAGATTTGATTCCGCCGTATCAAACGTTCGTAATGTATGTTCCGGAAGACCCGGTAAATGGTTTTTTCTTATTAGCGCCTTTGCTTCTACTAACATTTTTTTCATCTGCATAATCTGATCTTTCGCTTCACGCTCATCTTTGCGAAGAGTATGCATCATTTCCATAAAGTTGACGTACATTTCATTTACGCTTTGAATATTGACTTTAATTTCTTCCAAATCGTCACGCAGTTTTGTAGCCGGCTCATTATTTTCTTCAAGCTTTCTTATTAAATCATCATATTTAGCAACGATTTGCGATACTTTTTTCTCAATTTTTCGTTGATCCTCGAGGTCTTTTTCTTTTAAATGATAGATCTGTTGAACACTTTCCGACTCCGCCTTCGTTTCCATTGCCTTATCATGTAACTCTCTTACAAGCGGCGCAATGGTTGGGGCTTCATTTTGGACGATATGCTTCGCGATGACTTCCTTTTCCAAGCAATCGTAAATATTTTCGATTCGCTCTTGAACATCATTGATACCTTCCTTCGCGGCATCAACATCCGTCTGCTCAATTTTCATTAAATATGAATGAATTTCTCCCTCAATTTTTTCTAATTCTTTATTCATCTCGATGTGCTCAATGGCAAACCCTGATTCGACCATTTCATCTTGGCCTTTTCGAAGTTCCTGAATTTGTGATGGAAGTTGATTATGACAGTAAGTGAGCAGTTGTGGGATTTCTTCTATTTTAAAAGCTAGTTTTTCAAGTTCGCCACGAATGGTCAAAACAATCTCACGTGCCTCTAAATAATTTCCACCTTCTGTTGCTGCCTCAAACTCATTAAATTTCGTTACAATTTCATCTAACTCATTTTCTAATTGAGTAATAGCATTTCCAAATGTATGTCTAGAGGTTAACAAAATCTTACGATGACTTCTCATAATCCCTTTTAGTTCTTCAATTTCAACCTTATTTTTTTCTTCACTGCCAATCAGCTCTTGGAGGTCGTTTAGAATATCGGCGATCTTTTGATCTACCCCTTCTAATGTTTCTCTTATATAGCGAATAACCCCGCTAGCTTTTTTAAAGCGATATCGGTCTGCAGCTTCTTCTGCATCGAATAATTTCTCATCAATAGCCGGAAGTTGATTCGTCACAATTTCATCCCATGAAGCGCGCCATGATTCAAATTTTTCTTCCGTTTGCCCTGTCATATTTAATTGCTTTACCTTCGCAATTTCATCAGTAACTGGTTTATTTAAGATGTCAATTTTCCAGCTTTCCAATTTATCTACTTCGGCATAAATTTTTTTTCTTTTAATAAACCCATATGTAATGATTGCTAACAACACGATGATAAATAGTAACAGAAACTCCATGATGGTCCTTACTCCTTCATTCCTATCGTTATAAAAAGCTACTATTAGCCTCTAAAAAGTAAATCGTTTTATAAACTATTATATAGTAAATGGTTTCGTTATGATTTTTCATTGTTTTTATGATAACATGTAAACAATAATTTTGCCCAAATTTTTTCTAAAAATTGTAGAAACATGGAGGAAAAAAATGAAGATTGACGGTCACATCCATTCTCCGTATTGCCCACATGGGTCAAAGGATTCATTTGAACAATATATAGAGCGGGCTATTGCTCTTGGATACGGGGAAATATCGTTTACTGAACATGCACCATTACCCGAAAATTTCAGCGACCCAACCCCGGATAAAGATAGCGGTATGAATCCGGATTATATAGATTTATATATTTCCGATTTACTAAAATTAAAAGAAAAATATAGAACGAAAATTAAAATCAACATCGGGTTGGAAGTTGATTATATCATTCATTTCGAAAAGGAAACTACTAAATTTCTTAATAAATTCGGACAATTTCTAGATGATAGTATATTGTCGGTTCATTTTTTATACCATCAAGGAAATTATTATTGCCTTGACTTTAGTGTTGAAGAATTCGGTAGAATTATTTCTATTTTCGGAGCTACAGAAAAGGTTTATGAAGCCTACTATCAATTACTTAAAGAATCAATTAAGCAAGATTTAGGCCCTTTTAAACCAAGACGAATCGGTCATATGACACTTGTTTCTAAATTCCAAAAAAAATATCCATGCACCGAGAATTTTAGCGGTGAGATATTATCGATTTTAGACCTTATCAAGGATAAAACAATGTCCTTGGATTACAATGGCGCTGGAGTCAATAAACAATATTGTTTGGAGCCTTATCCATCTGAGTGGATTGTAAAAGAGGCAGACAAACGAAAAATCCCTCTCATCTATGGGTCTGACGCCCACGTTTCAAGGGATTTAAACCAAGGATACGATCAACTCGTCCCAACTATTACACTTTCATCACCTACAGCACACCTATAGGCTGGTCTACATTGCTGAAAAATCAATTACCTCCAGCTACGTTTGGAGTGGTAATGCTACCATTTAGCACAGGATAGTTAATGATTGATAGAGGAGACCGATCTTTTTGCAACGAAAGGTCTTCTTCTATCCACCGTTCAATTTCCTTATAATATTTCGAAACAAAATAGTTTTCAGTCGGATTAAGATGCAATACTTCAACCATGTATTGCGGGTGCAAATAAGGCATTGTTAACATTCCTTTTAACTGCATGATTGTGATCGTAATAGGAAGCTTTCTAAATTCCTTTCTTTGGATGCCCTTTTCAATCACCGTTTTAAAAATATATTTTTCTTTCGTCAAATACGTTGTCATAATCTCTCTTACAAGCATTGTATCTAATGTTATTTCACGATGAACAAGCCTTGCCAGCTGATGATTTTCACTTTCAAATTTCAGTACCGAATATGCCATCTCACAAAGAACGGCTCTTGTTGATAACCCATCCTTCTTTTGATAGACGACTTCTAATACAGCAATATACCGCTCTAAAAAATTAGTCAACAGCTCCTCTAATAAGCCTTTTTTTCCATTAAAATAATAAGAAATTAATGCAATATTAACATTCGCTTTTTGGGCAATTTCTCTAACAGAAGTGCCGTTATAGCCTTTTGAGTTAAAAATTGAAATAGCTGCATCAAAAACTTTTTGCTTTGTCTTTGACATTTCCTTCATCGTTCTCACCCCAGTCTACCTCAATATTTTCTCTCTAAGGGATGAAAGTCCTTTAAGATTTTATCGACAATTACTGTGCTGCAATATAAATTTCAGCAGAAATCTTGTATATTTTGTCGTGAAAAAGATACCATCAGCTGCTTATGGAATCAATATATTTACAAAAAAAAAGCACCCGAAAGTGCTTTATACGATATCCTCTTCATAGATGATAAGCCTGTTTTTCCCTTCTTGCTTCGCTTTATATAAAGCTTCATCCGCACGATTAAATAGTCTTTTAACCGAGTCATTCTTTTCATTATTCCAAACCGTTATTCCGCATGAAATGGTGATTTTTGGATTGGTTTCCGCTTCGACTTTTTCAACTAGACGTTCAGCAACCATGACCCCCGTATTTAAATCAGCTCTTGGAAGGTAGATGGCCAACTCCTCACCACCCCATCTTGCACCAACATCCTGATTTCGAATACTTTTCTTAATAATATTCGCTACTTGGATGATGACTTCATCACCAATTTGATGTCCAAACGTATCATTAATAGATTTAAAATCATCAATATCGATTAAAATGAACGCCCCTTGCACATCTGAATTCATTGAAAAATGAATGCGTTCATCGAGGTAACCTCTTGAATAAAGTTTTGTTAAATGGTCGGTAATCACCATTTTCTCCAACTCTTCCCGGAGCATAGAATTCGTAAATGCTAATGTGGAATGGTGAATAAGCGATTGTAATAATTTAAACTTATCGAAAGAAAAATAATAAGGATGCTGATGCAATACATAAACAGCGCCAATCAGCAAATCGCTTTGAATCATTGGCACCACCATTAAGGAACGGTAATTTTTTTCTTTACAATGATCATCTAAAGATAGGTCGCCAATAAAAATTGAATCCTTTTCATATTTAATTTTCCGATTAATATAATTCAATAACCCTTCTGCTTCTTTATTAAAAAAGTAAGCTGAACTTCCTGCTAATACTTCGAAGCCATCATTTTCTTGGTACAATAAGAAGCCAACCTCTTGTGCATCAAATGATGTTCTTATCTGATCTGTCATGAAATTGATTGTATCTGTTAAGCGTAAATTAGTATTTAAACGATGGGAGGTTTTATTTATTAACTGTAAATCTGAAATGAGTTTTCGTGATTGTTGATATAGTTGAGCATTTTCCAAAGCACTTCCAGCGGTATTCGCTAATAACCCAATAAAGCCAACATCCTGCTTTGGAAAGACAAGTGTATTTGGTGCTGTAACTTGAAGAACACCGTATATCCCTTGTTTCCCCTTTAATGGAGCATAAAGGACAGATTGACTATTATTACTGGAATCATCGAATTGGACGTTTCCTGTCAAATAAGCCTGGGCAGCCGTTTGATTGATTGAATCTGACCCATATTCTAAATCACGTATCGGAAGATCAGGATCGCATGTTGTATCATGTGATAATAACAAGATGTAATTATAGGACGGGTACACTTCTTGGAGAGTGTGGATTACCTCCGCTAATACATCATTCATGTTCATTGACGAATGAAACTTAGCTGTTACGCGATATAGTTGTTCGTACCTTAATCTTTCATTAAAGAAATCATAGTAACGCTTCCAACCTTCTATTAACTTAGAAGTTTCTATACCGATCAAACCAAGGAAGGCCAGTAATTGATTGGAAATGACTTCATCGTGAAAAGAAAAATAAATTAAACCAAACTGTGATGATGGCTGTCCTTGTTTTTTCAGTGGAACGATATAGGAAGATTCGTTTGGGCTTTTACCCCATATAGAATCAGCAGATTGTACATCGTCAATTTCTTCTGATTGTTTCAATCCTAAACACTCTCGATGAATAGCCGAAAAAAGGTTCGCTTTCTCATCAACCAAATCGGTGGATTGCTCTAGATAGTAAATTTCTTTCCATTTATTATATAAATATAAACGAACAGCGTTCGCGCTGGTTGCGTCTCGTAAATACTTCACTAATTTTTGATTAACGCAGGAGAGATTTGCCGATTGCTCTTCATCCATAATAAAATCAAAGAAATAGCTTTTTAATTTATTTATATCATCTAGGATTAGGCAGTTTTCTTTAGGCACCTTCAATCACCTTCAAAAATGAATACTCTGTTCATAAATACTGTACACCTATTATAATCTTTGTAGTTACATTTTCCTATAATTTTGTTTATTTTTTTTATTCGTATTGACTTTTTCCATTTTAAGAAATATAATATCATTTGTGTGTAAAATAAAAGCAGCCTGAGTGTGCTTGCTTTTGTTTCATTTTGTTCCTCTTATTTAACGAGGTGTATCGAGTAACTCTTTGCTGCTGGGGCGAGGGTACATGAAAACAAAATGGACAATTGACATGAGTGCATACGTCTGTGTTTTTATTTTACAAAATAAAAACATTTGAAGGAGGAGCTTTATTATGGCTCGTTATACTGGACCATCTTGGAAATTATCTCGCCGTCTTGGTATCTCACTAAGCGGAACTGGTAAGGAATTAGAAAAACGCCCTTATGCACCTGGTCAACATGGACCTAATCAACGCAAAAAACTTTCAGAATACGGTTTACAATTACAAGAGAAGCAAAAGCTTCGTCATATGTTTGGCGTGAATGAGCGCCAATTCCGCAACACTTTCGTTGCTGCAGGTAAAATGAAAGGTATTCATGGTGAAAACTTCATGATCCTTTTAGAATCTCGTCTTGATAACCTAGTTTACCGTATGGGACTTGCTCGTACTCGTCGTGCAGCTCGCCAGCTTGTAAACCATGGCCATATTCTTGTTGACGGTGGACGCGTTGATATTCCTTCTTACCGCGTAAAACCAGGACAAACAATTGCTGTTCGTGAAAAATCACGCAACATGGAAGTCATTAAAGAATCTATTGAAATCAACAACTTTGTTCCTGATTTCTTAACTTTTGATGCTGAAAAGCTTGAAGGTACTTACACACGCTTCCCAGAGCGTTCTGAAATGCCTGCAGAAGTTAACGAATCATTCATCGTTGAGTTCTACTCTCGTTAATAACAAAAAGAGGCTGTTCATCAGCCTCTTTTATTTTTTTGCAAACAAATAAGCGGACCGCTTTGGTATTGTGCCAGGGCGGTCCGTTTATTTATCACATTATTACTTTTTAGGTTGTAAGCCTGAATTAGTCCCATTTCCTGAATTTATATTTTGATCAAGAGAATTGCTATTTTGTTCGCTGCTTACCGACACCTCATTTGACGGGCTTGATTCATTGCCAAGCACATCTACAGCTGTAATATAATAAGTAGCCTGAGTATTGGAAACTTGGAAAGATGGGTTAGCCTTTTTTGAAATACTGGCAATCTGAGTAAATGGCTCTGATGGTCCATTTGCTTTGTAGATTCGATAGCCTACAATATCTGAATCTTGATTATTCTCCCAAGTTAATACATTCTCCTTCAACTGTACATTTCCAATTGGATTTGGATGTTTCCCGTTATCAACGACATTATCCTTTTGTGGAATGATAATATTTCTCCATGCACCACTTTTAGGAATGAGGTAACTTGGATCCACCACATCTTCTAAGCCTTTGCTTTTCAGGAACTCTGGATTTAGCATTACCCCTTTAGTAGTAAATTCTGCTGAGAAGTCTTCTGGCGCTTTGTAATATTTTCCATCGACCACGACATATGAGCCCTCAATTAAACTATTATCTACTTCAGTAGGGGCATATTTTGCTATATATAGATCGCTTTGAACAAGACCAGCCCTTGAACAAAGTGCTGATGGCAGCTTGCCGCTCACAGAACAATAGGATTTTCGAACAATTCCGCCTGGCATCTCAAATCTTTCTGATGTTTCTATGATTTTAGGGTTAACATCATAGACGGAGTTAACGAGTTCTGCCCATAGTTTTTGATTACGCTGTGCATAAGAATAACCTTTATAACTTTTTTCGAGCGGCTTTGGTGTATCGTAGCCCATCCAGAGTCCAAATGTCACTTTAGGATTGGAGGCCACAAACCATGAGTCTTTATAATCTTGAGATGTTCCCGTCTTACCAGCCCAATCAGACTTGAACTTTAACTTACTAGGAACTCCAGCTGCTGTACCTTGTGTTACAACATCTCTCATCATATCAACAACTAAATAGGAAGCCTGTGGTGAAAAAACTTCAACAGGTTTTGTCTTATGCTGATAAATCACTTCGCCATCTTTCGTTTCAATTTTTTCTATCATATAGGCATCGATGAATTTTCCTTCATTCGCAAACGTTGCATAAGCATTTACGTTTTCTTCAATTGTAACGCCGCGATCCATTGCGCCTAGTGCCATTGATAAATGCCCCCTATCCCCCTTCGTTAATGAGCTAAAGCCCATTTTTTCTAGGTATTGAACAGGATCATTATTGACAATTGATGAGTAAACCTTTGCGGCCGGAATATTATAAGATTTGGCTAAGGCATATCTGGCAGATACTAAGCCATGATATCCTTCTCCATAATTTTTCGGCTCCCATATACTTGGGCCCGCTTTGATTTTCAGCGGAACATCAGGAATAACGGATCCTGGAGAGAAAAGTCCAAGATCAATTGCCGGCCCGTAAACTAAGAGCGGCTTCATTGTTGAACCGTTAGAACGCAATCCATTTGTAGCATGATTGATCTGTGAACGTTCATGGTTACGGCCGCCAACAAAGCTAATGATGGCACCGGTGTCATTATCAATCAAAATGGCACCAACCTCAACAGGCTGCATAATTTTAATATTCTTACCTGTATCTGAGTCCTTTACTGTTTCCGCTTTGTCGTTACCATAGTATTTATATGAGTTTTTAACTTTCTGCATTCTATCATATACATCTTGATCAATCGTTGAGTAGATGCGGTATCCGTTTTGACGCAGGTTTTTATCGGCTTTCATATAATACTCATTATATAAATTTTTATCATTTTTCAAATCTTCCTGGGAATAGCCGTCTTTCTCGGCTAATATTTCAGATAAGATATTTTTGGCCCGGTCCTCAATTTCAAATGTAAGCCATGGGTATTTTTGGACAGTATTAGGTTTAGGTGGAATGAAATGGGCCTTTATATCAAATTTTAATGCTTCATCGTATTCTTTTTTCGTAATATATCCTGTCGTGAGCATTCGATTTAAAACGGTTTTCATTCGATTTAAACTAGGTGTTATGTCTTCCTTGATCTCACCATTTCTTGTAAATGGCGTATAGCCAAATGGACTTTGTGGTAATCCTGCTATGTAGGCCGCTTGCGGAAGATTTAAGTCTTTGGCATCAACACCAAAGATTCCCTGTGCAGCAGTTTGAATTCCGGCGATATTTCGGCCTGATGAATTTCTACCAAAGGGTACCACGTTTAAATAGGCTTCCAATATCTCATCTTTTTTAAAGAACTGTTCTAATCTTAGCGCAAGCATAATTTCTTTTGCTTTTCGTTCAAAAGATACTTCATTCGTCAAAATTTGGTTTTTAATAAGCTGTTGGGTGAGTGTACTCCCCCCCGTTTTTACAGAGGAGTTCGTGAATTCTTGAAAAATAGCTCGCAAAATGGATTTTGGGACTACACCGGAATGTTCATAAAAATTTGCATCCTCTGTTGCAATCACTGCGTCGATTGCATATTTTGAAACATCAGCAATTTGTGTTTCTTCTCTATCTAAATCGGAGCGAAGTTTTCCGAGATATTTATTATTACTAAAATAAAGCTCGGACGTTTCTTCGTAGTTATAAATGTCTTTTTTCATACTATCATAGCTTCTTACAGGTTCATCTTTTACTAGGGAGGCAAAGTAACCAGCCCCAACACCCCCGGCAAAGGAAAGCCCTACTAAACAAAAAACTATGAAAATTAATGCTAAATTCCACGAGACCTTCGTACATATCCTTGTAATTTTATATATCTTATCCTTATTTAAACTCATTTTCATCTCCCCCTAAATCAGCATAATTATAGCATAAAGGGATTGCTAAATGGTATAATGGTTTAACCCCATTCAAATCAGGGCACAAATACACTAAGGTGTATTTGATAATGGAAAATTTTAATTGACTTTTACGATTGTAATATGGTAAATCTAAATATAATATTATTAATAAAGTATTTACTGCATTGATAGGAATAAGTAGTGGACATCTCCCTGTTCTTAGAGAGCTGGCGTTTGGTGCAAGCCAGTACATAGATAGACATGAATTACATCCTTGAGCATTTGCTTGGAAAAGAAAAGAACAAAGCGCTGCAATGAAATTGTTTTTTCCTAGTATAAGCAAACGGTTTGGGCCGTTATCCCATTAAGTGGAAGACATTAGCGTTCTTCAAATAGGGTGGTACCGCGAAGCAATTCGTCCCTATTTGGGGGACGTTTTTTATTTTTTAAGGAGGAAAAAATGATATGGAATTATTAAAGGATTTGGAATACCGTGGTTTAATTAACCAAGTAACAGATCGTGAAGGACTTCAAAAAGAACTCGAGATTGGACCAATCACACTGTATTGTGGTTTTGATCCAACTGCAGACAGTTTGCATATTGGCCATCTTTTAACCGTTTTAACATTGCGCCGTTTTCAACAAGCAGGCAATAATCCCATCGCTCTTGTTGGTGGAGCAACTGGTCTTATTGGCGACCCAAGTGGTAAAAAATCAGAACGTACTTTGAATGAAAAAGAAATAGTTGTCGAGTGGAGCAACCGTATTAAGAAGCAATTATCCCAATTTCTTGACTTTGAAGGCGAAAATAAAGCAAAGGTTGTAAACAATTACGATTGGACAGGGAATCTTGATGTTATTACTTTCTTACGGGATATCGGCAAAAACTTTGGTCTGAACTATATGCTAGCTAAGGATTCTGTTGAGTCTCGTATTCAGGCAGGTATTTCATTCACAGAATTTAGTTATATGATTCTGCAATCTAATGACTTCTTAAATCTTTATAAAAATGAAAATTGCCGTCTGCAAATCGGTGGTAGTGACCAATGGGGAAATATAACTGCCGGGCTGGAGTTAATTCGTAAATCAACAGATGAAGATGTGAAAGCATATGGTTTCACAATTCCATTGGTAACGAAAAGTGATGGTACAAAGTTTGGCAAGAGTGAAGGCGGGGCCATCTGGCTTGACGCGGAAAAGACATCGCCATATGAATTTTATCAATTTTTAATTAACACTGATGATAAAGATGTGGTCAAATTCCTAAAATATTTCACCTTCTTACCTCACGAAGAAATAGAAGCTTTGGCAGTTGAAGTAGAAACAGCACCGGAAAAACGGACAGCCCAAAAACGCTTGGCAAAAGAAGTTACAAAACTAGTCCATGGCGAAGAAGCATTAAAACAAGCCATCCGTATTTCTGAAGCATTGTTCAGCGGTGATATCCAAGACCTGACAGCTGCTGAAATTAAGCAAGGCTTTAAGGATGTTCCGTCTTATGAATGTAAACAAGATGTGGTGGCCCTACTAGATTTATTAGTGGATAGTAAAATTTGTCCATCAAAACGACAAGCAAGAGAAGATGTAACGAACGGTGCTATATATATTAATGGGGAAAGAACAACCGATCTTAACCGTCAGCTGACTGTAGAGGATCGAATTGAAGGTCAATTTACGATTATCCGTAGAGGGAAGAAGAAATATTATTTAATTAAATATTAAGGAAAGAACGGACCGTTTCGTGGGAAATAAAATTATCCCAAATTTAATCAATAATTTCTCAATCATATGAATGGACCCCCCTTAACAAGGATAGTGTGTCCATTTTACTTAATTCTATTGAACTAAAATAACTTTTCATCAAAAAAATTATTATAGTAAAGCTAACAAAAGAATGTTTATTGATTTATCCATGAAAAATAGCGTACCAATTAATATGTTAATTGGTACGCTATTCATGTTGTTATTCCCTGAAATATCTTCCTCAACCGAACGAGTTAAGGATACCTCGGTGGTTTTTTTATTACATGGATTCTTTTTTATTAGTCTTCCATTGTAGAAAGGTCACCTGTTGGTAAATCTAATTCCCAAGCTTTTAGTACCCGTCTCATAATTTTACCGCTTCGTGTTTTTGGAAGCTTATCACGGAATTCGATTTCACGTGGAGCAGCATGAGCTGCTAAGCCTGTTTTTACAAACGTACGAATCTCTTCTTTCAATTCTTCTGTTGGCTCATAACCATCACGTAAAGCAACAAATGCTTTGATAATTTCTCCACGAACTGGGTCAGGCTTACCAATAACACCAGCTTCAGCAATAGCTGGATGCTCTACTAGTTTGCTTTCTACTTCGAAAGGACCTACCCGCTCTCCAGCAGTCATGATTACATCATCAACACGGCCTTGGAACCAGAAATATCCATCCTCATCCATATATGCAGAGTCACCAGACACATACCAATCACCAGGAAGGAAGTAAGAATCATACTTCTCTTTATTATTCCAAATTTGTCTCATCATTGATGGCCAGCCTTTTTTAATTGCCAAGTTACCCATACGAAGTGGTGGTAACTCGTTACCTTGGTCGTCAACGATTGCAGCTTGTACACCTGGAATTGGTTTACCCATAGAGCCTGGTCTAATATCCATGCTTAGGTAATTAGAAATTAATTGCGCTCCTGTTTCAGTCATCCACCAGTTATCGTGAATCCGTAATCCAAAAACTTTATGACCCCAACGAACAACCTCTGGATTTAAAGGCTCACCAACACTTAGAATATGGCGAAGTGCAGATAAATCATATTGTTTAATTACATCATCACCAGCACCCATCAACATACGGAAAGCAGTTGGAGCACTATACCAAACTGTTACTTTTAAGTCTTGAAGTGTTTGATACCAAGTTTCTGGTGTAAAACGACCGCCTACAATAACATTCGTTACGCCATTTAACCATGGACCAAAAATACCGTATGAAGTGCCTGTTACCCAACCTGGGTCAGCAGTGCACCAGTAAATATCATCTTCTTTTAAATCTAGTACCCATTTAGCAGTTTGATATTGTTGAATCATTGCATTATGGACATGAAGAACCCCTTTTGGCTTACCAGTTGATCCAGAAGTATAATGAAGCAAGCTTCCATCTTCACGATCTACCCATTCAATCTCAAGTGCAGTGCTAGCTTCAGCTAAGCGGCCATTAAAATCTATAAATTTGCCTTCTTCTTTCACGTTGTCTCCCACAACAACGATTTTTTCAAGAAGTGGCAATTCATTAACCGGAACACGTCCAAGTAGCTCCGGAGTAGTTACAATTACTTTTGCACCGCTATCCTCAAGACGGTCACGTACCGCACCTTCCATGAAGGCTTCGAATAACGGGCCAACAACAGCTCCCAATTTAAGTGCACCAAGCACGTTAAAGTAAAGTTCTGGAGAACGTGGCATGAAGATAAAGACACGGTCACCTTTCATAACGTTGGCTGCATTTTTAAGTACATTACCTGCTTGATTTGTGCGCTTCATCATATCAGCAAATGTATATTGCTCATTACGCTTAGCGTCACGATAGTAAAGGGCAACCTTGTCCCCTTTTCCGTTTAGAACATGACGGTCAATTGCTTCATAAGCCATATTAACTCGTCCAGTTTCATGCCAAGAGAAATTTTTCTCTACTTCTTTCCAATCGAAGTTTGCATAAACCTCATCATAGTTTTTTAAATTAAAGTCCCCTTTTACCGCAGAAAGCGTTTCCACTGTCATTAAGATTTCCCCCTTATTTATCTCTGGAATGGTTTTATTATAATATAAATTTTCAGACTTTTCAATTCAAAAGTTAAATATTTTTAAATAAACTTATAATTTCATGAACAAAATACGACAAATTACAGCACATTTCTATCAATACCTCCTAATTCATGTATAATAGAGTTACAAAGAATGTATTCCTTTTTTTCTATTTAAAAGTTTGAAAGTTTAAAAAATGGTAATTAACACGCCAAGAAGGTGGTGGCTCGTTTGGAGCACAAGAAAACATTTTATTCAAAAGAATTGGAAACAAAGGGAGGACTCCTTTTAATAGAAGGGCCTGTAGATGCTGATTTATTGAAAAATTATGAATTTCATGAAGATTTAATAGCATTTAGGTCCCCAAAGGAGCAACATCAAGCTATAATAGAAATTGCTAGTTTACCAGAAGGTAGAATAATAATTGCAAGACTGAATAATATAATAGTAGGGTATGCAACATACGTATATCCTGATCCATTGGAAAGATGGTCCGAAGGGAACATGGATGACTTAATAGAGTTAGGGGCCATTGAGGTCATTCCAGAATTTCGTAGCTTAGGCGTCGGTAAAAACTTATTAAGAGTCTCAATGTTGGATGACGCTATGGAAGACTATATTATTATTACGACTGAATATTATTGGCATTGGGACCTTAAAGGAACCGGATTGAATGTGTGGGAATACCGTAAAGCAATGGAAAAAATGATGAATGCAGGCGGTCTCACTTGGTATGCTACCGATGACCCGGAGATTTGCTCCCATCCGGCCAACTGTCTAATGGCTAAAATTGGCGCAAGAGTTCCACAAGAATCAGTAGAGAAATTCGACCATGTAAGATTTATGAACAGATTTATGTATTAGTAGAAAAGCGAAGGCGACTGCCCAGCGACGTATAAACTGGAGCACATCGACTAAGATAAAGGAAACACGATGAACGATAGTGAATCGATGTTGACTACGCAAAAGAGATGGGCGAAGTTTACTAGTCGCTAGGAGCCGTAGCTGGACAAAGAAAAGCGAAGGCGACTAGTAAGGAAAATTTTAAAAGGAGGGAAACTTTCATGATTATCGAAGAAATTATGAACCCAAATGTTGTATCAATGAGACCGCATGAATCAATCGGAAAAGCTATAGAATTGATGGATGCAAATCGGATTCGCCATATTCCTATTATTGATGAAAACCAATATGTGATTGGGATTGTAACGGACCGGGACATAAAAGATGTGAGTCCTTCCATCCTACATGCTGACGAACATTCTGAGGACCTTTATCGTCCAATTTCTACAATTATGACTGAGAATGTTCTTACGGGGCACCCTCTTGATTTTGTTGAGGAAGTTTCCTCTATGTTTTATGAACATAAAATAGGGTGCTTACCGATTGTAAAAGAAGGGAAATTGGTCGGTATTATTACAGAAACCGATATGCTACATACGCTCGTCAAACTTATGGGCGCTGACCAACCTAGTTCATTAATAGAGGTAAAAGTTGAAAATAGATTGGGCAAGCTTTCAGAAGTTGCTCAAATATTTAGCGAAAAAAATGTTAATATTATTAGCGTCCTTGTTTATCCCGATAAAAAGGATAACGGCAGCAAAATATTATTATTTAGAGTCCAGACAATGAATCCTATGAAATCAATAGAAGAGCTCAAAAAACGTGGTTATACTGTATTATGGCCAAATCTACCTGGTGTGACGTCATGAGCAAGAGCATTTACTATGTATACTCCAATGATTTTCAAAGCTATAAATTCAATGAGAGCCACCCTTTTAACCAAAGGCGTGTAGAGCTTACAACGGATTTATTAAAAATGTCTGGCGCTTTAAATGATACACATCTTGTATCGCCACGAATGGCCACCGATGAGGAAATAGCACTTATTCATGATCCTCATTATATAGAAGCCGTTAAAAAAGCAGGTAGAGGCGAATTGCCTGAAGAGATTGCTAATAATTACGGTATTGGGACTGAGGACGTTCCTATATTTCCCAATATGCACGAAGCAAGTGCTCTCTTGGTTGGCGGTACACTTACGGCTGTTGATTTAGTAATGGAAGGTCGTGCAGACCATGCCTTAAGCTTAGGCGGTGGATTACATCATGGCTTCCGTGGCAAAGCTTCCGGATTCTGCATCTATAATGATAGCGCGATTGCGATCAAATACATGCAACAAAAATATGGAGTAAGAATTTTATATATCGATACAGATGCACACCATGGTGACGGCGTACAATGGGCCTTCTATGATGACCCTAATGTATGTACTTTTTCCATCCATGAAACAGGCCGGTACCTTTTCCCAGGCACCGGCAATGTAAATGAAAAAGGGCAGGGTGAAGGCTATGGAACTTCTTTTAATATTCCCGTTGATGCCTTTACCGAAGATGAATCTTTCCTTGAATGCTACTTAACATCTGTTCGAGAAGTAGCTGACTTTTTCAGACCAGATGTAATCATTACCCAAAATGGTGCCGATTCACATGTATTGGACCCATTAACACACTTATCTGCCACCATGAAATTTTACCGGGAAGTTCCCAAGCTTGCCCACAAAATTGCTCATGAATACTGTGACGGAAGATGGATTGCAGTTGGCGGAGGTGGGTATGACCACTGGCGTGTTGTTCCAAGAGCTTGGTCACTCATTTGGTTAGAGATGCTCGGTAAACAAGATGAATTGGCAAAAGGGCCGTTACCAGCAGAATGGATAAACAAATGGCAGCCAAAGGCACCTGTAAAATTAATACCTACTTGGGATGATCCTGAAAACTTTTATCCACCAATCCCAAGGAAACAAGAAATTACTGAGAAAAACAGGCAAACGTTGGATAAGGCACTCCAACATATTAGAAATTCAAGAAAAAAGGCAAGCTGTAATTAGACAAAAACTGTAAAACTAATAACTTAAATAGAAAGAAGCTACCAAACAACTGATTTTGAGTGGTAGCCTCTTTTTTTATTTTAGGATTATTTTGTTGATTGACGGAACTCGATTCGATGAGGTAAAACGACGATATGATCGTCAACTTTTTCGTGATTCATATATTTTGTAAGTAAGCGCATTGCGACAGCACCAATATCATAAGTAGGCTGCACTACTGTTGTTAATTGCGGACGAACCATGACTGCCAGTCTGGTATTATCAAACCCAATGACCTCAATATCATTCGGTACAGATAATCCATTGTCTTGAGCACCATGAATAACACCTAACGCCATTTCATCTGTTGCGGCAAAAATCGCCGTTAATTTTAGTCCTTTTTCTTTAAACTCCTGAATAGCTTCCAAGCCAGCTTCATGTGTATAATCTCCGTAATAAATATTATTTTCATCAAAAGCCAAATTGGCTTCAGCCAATGCACGACGATAACCAGCTATTTTCAAATCCAAGTTCGTTGGTTCCTCAATTGGTCCTGACACAAAGCCTATTTTCTCATGGCCTTTTTCAATCAAATAGTGAATTGCATCATAGGCGGCTTGTTCATAATCAATATTCACTGATGGAATCTCATTATTTTTCTCAATCGTTGCTGCTAAAACAATCGGAACAGGAGACTTTTTAAATTCTTCTACATGTTCTTCTGTTATTGCCCCACCCATAAATACAATTCCATCCACTTGTTTTCCAAGCATTGTATTTAATAGATGCAGCTCTTTTTCTTTATTTTGGTCTGAATTACTCAAAATAATATTATAATTATACATCGTCGCAATATCCTCGATACCTCTTGCTAATTCTGCAAAAAATACGCTCGATATATCAGGGATAATGACGCCGACAGTTGTTGTCTTTTTGCTGGCAAGACCACGTGCAACGGCATTTGGACGATACCCTAAACGTTCGATAGCTTCTGATACTTTCTTCCTTGTAGACGGTTTAACATTAGGATTACCATTTACAACACGGGAAACCGTTGCCATTGATACTCCTGCTTCCCTAGCAACATCATAGATTGTTATATTCAAAAAAATACCTCCTTTAATCCGTGGAGCTTCACAATTATACATTTATTATACGTTATTATCCAATTTGATTGTATCTTAAACTATTGTCAAGGACAACCTTCTTCTATATAAAAAATACATCCATATTCCACAAGCTGATTATTGCTTCCTTAAGTGATTGGACACTACTAAAATACGGAGTAAAGCAAGACTCTAAGCGGACACGAATGAACATCTGGGTATTTCAGAGAGGTGAGACTACATTCGTGTTTTTCCGCTTAGAGTCTTCGAATAGCATCTGATCATTATTTTTCGCCGGTGTCCAATCAAACCCGGTCGTAATAATCGGCTTGTGGAATATAATTAATATCTTTCATTTTTACACACGAAAAAGGCTGGCCTGCTATTTGGTCAGCCTGTTCGTACTATGCTCTTACTTTTACGTTCGTTAGTAATTCATTCATAAATTTATCAAAAGTTGGTATATCCATTTGTTGTGCTGAGTCAGATAACGCTACTGCTGGATCAGGGTGTACTTCAGCCATTACACCGTCTGCACCAATCGCAATCGCTGCTTTAGCTGCTGGCAATAACAAATCCCTTCGACCAGTAGAATGGGTTACGTCTACCATTACTGGAAGATGTGTTTCTTGCTTCAGAATAGGTACTGCTGTAATATCTAACGTATTTCTTGTCGCTGTTTCGTATGTGCGAATACCTCGTTCACATAAAATAATATTGCCATTTCCACGGGAATAAATATATTCAGCCGCATTGATAAATTCCGAAATCGTTGCTGATAAGCCCCGCTTTAAGAGAATTGGCTTATTAAGTTGGCCTGCTGCTTTTAACAACTCGAAGTTTTGCATATTGCGTGCACCAATTTGGATTACGTCAAGATATTCAACTGCCGCTTCTAAATCTGATGGTGTTACAATTTCACTAATGACCGCTAAATCATACTCATCGGCAATTTTCTTTAAAATTTTTAATCCTTCTAAACCTAGTCCTTGGAAATCATATGGAGATGTTCTTGGCTTATATGCTCCACCGCGCAATAGCTTTATGCCATGTTTTTTAACTGCCTCCGCAACAGCTGCTGTTTGCTCATACGATTCGACTGAACAAGGTCCCATGACAAAATGTACATTGCCATCGCCGACTTTTTCTCCCTTAATATCGACGATCGTATCCTCTGCTTTTTTCTTACGTGATACTAGAAGTGCCTTACGATGGTCGTCCTCTTGCATTTCTAGGCCAGCTTTGAAAATTTCCTTAAAAATATGCTGAATCGTTGAATTCTCGAAAGGTCCATTATTATTTTCTGTAATCAAATTTAACATATGACGCTCACGCACTGGATCAAAACGATTTACGCCTTGCTTTTCTTTAACTCTGCCAATTTCCTGAACGATTTCACCGCGTTTATTTATTAATTCTAAGAGTTTAAGGTTCACTTCATCGAGCTGTGCACGCAGTGTATCTAATTCAACATTACTCATTTGAATATCCTCCCTTTAAATTGTTTATAAGATTTTAAATTTATGTTACATTTCTAAATGATTAGAGTTTATTATAAACAATATAGACTTAAATGTCACGAAGATTTTCTTTATTAATTAAACGCTTTTAAGTGCTAAAGCATTTATCGAAAGGAAGTGTTTTCCTTGTTCGACCAATCCTCTATTTTCGCCTTAGATATCGGAACTAGATCCGTGGTTGGAATTATTTTAAGGAAGAAAGAAAATGGCTATGAAATCATAGATATTGAAGTAAAAGAACACAAAAACCGAGCCATGTTGGATGGACAGATTCATGATGTTCTTGCGGTAGCCAAGCTTATTCAGGAAATTAAAGAAAAATTAGAAAAAAGACATGGTACGTTACATAAAGTTTGTGTGGCTGCTGCAGGCCGTGCCTTAAAAACAAAACAGTCCAGGGTAAGCGTCGATATTTCCGGCAAACCAATCATTAATAAACAAGATATCATCCATCTTGAACTGAGTGCGGTTCAACAAGCACAAAAAGAATTAGCACAAGAGAATATGGCAATTCAAAGTGTCCATTATTATTGTGTAGGCTATTCTGTATTAAGATACCTTCTTGATGAAGATGAAATTGGCAGTCTTGTTGACCAGCAAGGGGAACGGGCTTCCGTAGAAGTGATTGCTACCTTTTTGCCAAAAGTAGTTGTCGAATCCTTACTCGCTGCCCTTCACCGCGCAGGTCTTGAAATGGACGCCTTAACTCTTGAACCAATCGCAGCTATTAATGTCCTTATTCCGCCATCAATGAGAAGGTTAAATGTAGCTTTAGTTGATATTGGCGCAGGTACTTCAGATATTGCCATCACTGATTTAGGAACAGTGATTGCCTACGGAATGGTTCCCATTGCCGGCGACGAAATTACAGAAGCAATCAGTGATCAGTATTTGCTTGATTTCCCGCTGGCTGAAAAAGCCAAAAGAGACTTGTCCACGAATAATGAAATCAAAATCACCGATATTTTAGGATTTGAAACAGAAATTTCAAAAGAGGAAGTCGTCCAAAGTATTTTGGGAAGTTTGGACAAGCTTGCCTCCTCTATCAGCAATGAAATTTTAACACTGAACAATCATAAATCCCCTAAAGCCGTGATGCTTGTCGGGGGCGGTAGTCTAACACCTGAACTGCCAAGTCTTTTAGCAAAAAAGCTGAATCTTCCTGACAATCGTGTCGCCATAAGGGGAATTGATGCAATTCAAGACCTTGAACTTGCCGAACAGATAACAAAAGGGCCTGAGTTGGTTACTCCAATTGGGATTGCCATTGCTGCTAAGAAAAGCCCTATTCAATACATTTCAATTACTGTTAATCAAATGCCGGTTCGTCTTTTTGATATGAAGGAATTAACGGTGGGAGATAGTCTATTAGCAGCAGGAGTTGAGTTAAATAGACTATACGGGAAACCGGGAATGGCCATGATTATAACATTGAATAATCGCGATATTACGATTCCAGGGATACATGGTGGTCCCCCTATTTTATTAAAAAATGGACAAAGGACGTCACTGGATGATGCAATAAACGAAGGAGATTCCATCATAGTTGAAAAAGGTGCAGATGGTAAGTCGGCTGAAATAAAAATGAAAGACTTAATTGAAACTGCGCCAACGATGCAGATTTCTGTGAATGGACTACCTCTTAATATTGATATGGTTATTTTTAAAAATGGGCAAAAGGTTACAATGGAAGAGGCTCTTCAGGACCATGATGTCATTGAAACTAATTATCCCAAAACAATAAACGAACTGTTGCAGATTGTAAAAAACGATGAGTTCCAGCAAATCGCTGAACCATTTTATATTTTTTATAATCGGGCCAAAGTACCATTACCAAAATTCTCTGCCATGGTTTATAAAAACGGTTTAGAAGCAAAAATAACGGCGGCGATTAATAATCAGGATCAAATAACAATCAAGCAAGGAGCCAGCCCAACTGTTAAAGATTTATTGGATGAAAAGGGACTGTCAATGTATTATCAAATCCCGGTTATTTTCAATGGCCAGCAAATCAGCTTACGAAAAAGCGCAGTCGATGTATTCCGGAATGGAGAATTGCTAAATGAAGAAAGTCGATTAAATGCAGGAGACCAGATCCAAGCGATAGAGAAAAAGGTTGAGCCCTTTATTTTTCAAGATATTTTCCGTTATGTCCAAATCCAATTGCCAAATGAACATTCCGGCAATTTTACACTTTTAAAAAATGGCAGCAAAGCTACCTTTTTTGAAAGACTAGCACCAGGCGATGAACTTGCTATTGAGTGGCCGTTGGTGACAACATAAAAACAGAAAAGGAGACAGATCCTTTTCTGTTTTTATTTATCAATCGCTTGTTTTAATGTAGCTTCTGTGATATCCCAATGGGAGGCATGCCATATTACTTTACCCTCTGCAAAGAGTAGGGCTTGCGGAGATTCGTGCTTCACCCCAAAGTGTTGAGCAACATAGTTTGAAAGCGGCCTTGCATCCTGAACATACAAATAATAGGTTGGAAAATCTGATTGTGACGTAAACTTCTCATACTCGTCAAAAGCATTTCCACTGATTGGGCAGGTTACACTATGTTTAATTAATAAAAATTTTTCATTACTAGTTACTATGCCGGTAAATTCTTCAACCGATGTTACTTGTTGTTTGCTCATATTTCTCTCCTAACAACCTATAGTTTTTGCTCTTCTTCTTTCACACCATCAATATCTTCCTCAACACGAGCATTTTCCATTCCGGCAACTTCCACTGCAGCAGCAGCTTCCCCATTATTTCCTTCCATTGCCGTCAATTGTTCTTCAACTAGATCTTCGTCATTTTGGCAGCAGCCAACACTTTTCACTTTATCAAGTAATACCGTCGTTTTTTGTTTTGCACTTTCGGCCAGTCTTTCGCCTTTTTCTTTAGCAATATGAGCTTGTTCGTTAATGCTTGTACGCAGTTCTCTGCCTGACTTTGGAGTCCATAATAATGCAATGGAGGCCCCTACAATACCACCGATTAATGTGCCAATTAAAAAATCTTTACTGTTAATCTGATCTTGATTATTGCTCATTTGATTCCCCTCCAATTTTTGGTTTTTTGTTTTCCTTTATGCGTTTCCAAATATCGATGACAGCTGTACTCCAGCTAACAACCTGTGTCACTGACTCATTTTTTTGTTCAGCTTCATAGCTCACTTTATCAGCAACTTTGCGAAAAGATGAATTTAAACGCTGAACAGTCTCGCCTACATCACGAATCGAAGTTACCAAAGTATTTACAGATTCAGACTTTTTTTGGATGTCCTCCATTAGCTCATTTGTCTTGTGAAGCAAAGTCGTCGTTTCAGAAGTAACACCCTGCAGTTGTTTTTCAAGTCCATCTAGTGTTTGCGCCACGCTGTCCAATGTTCGATTAACAGAGTTAAGCATTTTGTTGACATAAATTACGAGGATTGTGAATGCAATTGCGATTAGAGCGATACTAAAATATAAAACTTCGATCATTACTAAAGAGGCCTCCTCTATTTTCATACTTACCCTAATATAACTATATCAAACATTCTCTTCAAAGGTATAAATTTCCTCTCGTTTTAGGGTAAAATATTTGTCTGAACCTCTCATGACTAAAGTCACGAGGTTCTAAGGTACTGTCCAAACTTCGTTTGGATGACACTCGCAAGCGAGTGCGGACACCAACCACTGATTTGGTTTCCCTTAAACTTTCATGGGAAAAGCTACTTGTGCAGCTTTAACGCCCTGTGGGCTCGGTTCAAAACCCTTGAATCTCTGTTTTTACAATCCAATATTGCTTCTTTGATTTTGGTTTAAATGTTTCATTCGTTCCATCTCTTGTTCATGTAATTCGTAAAAGTGTTGCCATGTTTCCTTTGCACGATTTACGTCTATTTCACGTAGATTATCCTTCGTATTCATGATTAAAAAGGCACTATATAGGTCCCGTTGCACGTCTCCTTGTTCAAAGTGATTCCATCTTTTTGATAATGGTTTCTTCACATAGTTTTGTGTGAAATGGTCAAATTGGCTGGCTTTTACTTTGGCTGTATCTATCTTTTTAATACGTAAGCCGTGATACGTAAGTTTGTTGTCAATGATGGTAATCAGCATAGCCGGTGCACGACTCGCTATTGATTTACCAAATCGTTTCTTGGCATTTATTTTTCCAGTCTTTTCATTGATGGTTGTTTCTTTTGCCTTTCGCTGCAAGCCCTTGAAATTCATCTGTTCCACCCGAATGTCTAGGCCAAGTGAAAGGAGATGGTTGGCAAGCTTATTGTGTGATTGTTTACGCTTGTCCGCCATCTTCCGCTGAATTTCCGCCAGTTTTAGCCTTGTCTTTATATAGTTTTTACTGTGAATCCATTTTTCTTTGTTCCCTTTCGTAATGGCTCCATCTTCATTGAATTTGTTTGGATTGTTTGCTCTTCGTTGTCGGTCCAGCTTACGGAGCAGAATCCGTTTCTGCTTTTCATCTACTTTAATGTTTTCGGCTAATTCTAGGAGCCCTACTTCTGTTTCACTAGCAAAGGCTAAGGTGGACGTTCCTATGTCCAAACCAACTCGAGCATTCTCGTTGGTAGAGTACTTTTGGTTTCGCTTTCTTGGTGGAAAACCAGCTAATGCCATTTGCACAAAATAACGACTTTGACCACGAATGATCTTTTGAAGTAAACGACAATATTTAATTTTATCAAGCAGCGCAATGTAAGCGTATTCATCTTTAGGTTTTAAAATAACGGGCATGACAAGCCCAAGCCACTCCACCCTTTTTTTATCCTTAAAATAGCGGAAGCCTGTTTGATTTGTTTTTTCTTCAACAGAGAAAAATTGTCCTTTCGGACAAAAGCGAACCTTTTTCCCTTTCCCATACATCACTCTTTCTACAGCTGAAAAGGCTCGTTCTGCGAGATTTTGTGCCATTTGTGAGCCAATATTCTTTTTGAATAGGCGCCCCATCTCTTGCACATACATATTTAACGAGTATTTATCCATACCGTATCGTTCTTTGATTTGTCTAAGGTGTTGATTGCGCTCTTTTCCTTTCTCCATCCGAACAGCGCCCCAGTAACTAGGGTTTCTTACCATATATTTATAGCGGCGGAGGGCTTCACCTAGACAGGCATTATAGATTTGTCGCGCAATTTCTAATCGTTTTTCCAAGATATATTCTTGCCAGCGTTCTGTTTTTAATGGCAATGTTAGGATATAGGTTGGGCCTACCATCAGGATTCAGCTCCTTTCGCTATTTTTTTCTTACCTAGCTCTTCTTTTGTTGGTTTTGAATGTAGCAACGAATTTGTTCTTTAGTATTCTCACTTACCGTCGCAACAAAGTAGCTTGGATTCCAGAGATGCCCACCCCATAATCGCTTGTATAATCGTTTTAATGTCAGCCTCAATTTGATCAACCAAAACATCATGTCGATATTTTACGCACCAAACAAGATGATATTGAAAAGAATAGACATATTCACGACCATGATGGACCTCTGCCATACAAGTCACCTCAGTTTTATCTTAACATAGGTAGAGCTTCCTTTCCTTTATTTTTTATCATTTATACTAACTTTTTGGTAATATATGTCGGTATATTGACAGGGCATAAGCCCTGCCCCTTACCGAAGCTCATTCATCCCACGACTAAAGTCACGAGTGTTCTGGGCTCTTTCATAAAACCCATTTTTATCCTCGTTTTGGAAAAGCGCAGAAGTATGACCTGCTCCACCAGCCGCTTTCCTCGCTGTAACAATTATCGCGTCATTTCCACTTGGATCGATGTGTTTTAATGGATTATTATAAACATACGTATAAAGATTCAAGCTCAGCGGATTCGTTATATCCCCTTCATACGTATCCTCACTTATAAATCGTCCAACCCCAGCTGCATAATACCTTGCCTGCGCAAAATGCAATCCTGTTGATGGATCATATTGATACCCTGTAAATCCAAATGGATTGGATGACTTACTCAAACCTAATGCCATTTTGAGGCCATTTGGTGTTCCAAATTCATCATAACTATATCTTTCAGTCGTTTTACCCTTGCTGTCAACCAGTCTGATTGGGCTTCCAAGCTCATCTTGCAAGTAGTACTTCTTCTGAACTGAACTTTTTGGATTGAATAGGTTTTTACTACCTTGGTTTGATTGATCAGTCATACTGATCACATCAAGCCCATAGACAAAAGTAGAACGTGTGGTACCGTCTTCCATCCCTATAAGGTTGTTATATGGACTGGTGATATCCATGGTATAGTCTATATTTTTTGACCCCAATTTAAGGTAGCCAAATGCATCAAATGCATCATCCGTTTTCAGATAGTTTGATAGCACACCCTCCTTATCCTTAAGGGTGGCCATTACTTCATCAAAAAGTTCCCCTATATCTGCATTCTTGAGATGCCCTTTTTCTATGCTCTGGCTGACTCTTCTTCCAAGCCCATCGTAAGAAAAAGTGGTAGATTCATTTTTCCAATTCGTTACTTTTTCAAGCTGATTGGCCGCATTGAAGGTGTACTCTGATAAAACCTTGTCGCCAAAGAGAGTCTTTGTTACATTGCCTCGATTGTCATATTCCATTTTTACTTTTTCTTGAAAGGGTTTTCTTTTAAAATCCATTAAACTGCTTCGAATTACCCCGGAAAGCCTTTCTCCAATATCATAATTGTCATTTTAAGCATACATTACTTTAATAGAAACTTCATTTTACAATCTATTAATCTTTTGACAAAATCTATCAATATTCGAGTTGTGCCAGGAACCTAAAACTTTTCGGATTGTCTGCTTCCCCACAGTTGTTATTCTTATAGTTCTCGTTCTTCCCAATTGTTTAGTCCTTCCCTTATCCTCTGAGTTGGATAAGGTACTATGACCTCTGCTGACTTCTGATCGTTCAGCTATTCATCACTGAATAGGTTACCAAGTTAACTAGGCGTTTCGGTCAGACCTCCCCAGGTAAGAGTACAGTCCTTCCCTCCATCAATCTGCTTCATTTACTCTGTATCACCTTTGGCAGAAAGGACTTTGTTTTGTGTTCCCACTCAATAAATCTTAACTACAATAATAGAAGCACCCAACAAAAAAGAAACCTTGAAGAAAAAAAACTTCAAGGTTCAAATATATACTAAAATTCTTATTGATACTTCATTATTTCTTCTGCAATTACTCTACATTCCTCAATAGATTTTGAAAATTCCTTTCCGAATGATTGCTTGAAAATAATGAAAACTCCTTCAGCTAATTCTTCAATCGAATGAGACTTCCCGAGTGCATGAATTAGTTTTTTAGATTCAAAATTATATTCATCTTTTAAAAGTGGATATATTTCAATTGGATTCCACTTGTTAATTATTTCAATAATCTCATCTTCCATAGGTTACCTCCCTTATTTACCATATAAAGCTTGTGAAAGTGCCTTATATGCATCGTCATATTTACTCTTTGGAATAACAGTGACAAGCGTTCCATCATTTGCAACCACAGCAGCTCCATCTTTTGAAAAGAATAAATGCTTGCTCCCATTATTTTGAGAAAGGGCCTTTCCATTTTTAACCCATGATTCTGCCATTTTTTTTGTCACTCCTCTTTCATTCATTCTTTCCAAGGCATGTGAGGAGACTTTTGACCAATCAATTTTTGTTCCAGGATTTTTTACCAATGTTCCTGCTTTCCCGAAGGTATCTCCAATTTTAGCAGTACCCTTAGGAATATCTAAAAATGTATTTTATAAAAGGTGGCAGTTTTTTCAACCACCACCCAAATTGATTAACTAGCTATTGCTTCAGGCATTTTTGGTAGAATATAAGCCGTTTTATTTTTCATCATACCATAGATTATTCTGACTAATCTTCTCATAATGCAAAGCAAAGCTTGTGACTTGGATTTCCCTTCACTTAGCTTCTGATTATAGTAAGTGTAAAACACAGGATTGCGAGGTTTTTTACTTCCTTTACAGACTTGGACTTGTTGTACAGCTAGGTTATAGAAGGTATCATATAGCTTTCGGTTGCCTTGCTTTGTTTTCTTCATCGTTTCTTTACCACCCGAACCCATTCTAATAGGGGCTATCCCTGCGTATCTTGCTAGTTTGTCAGAGTTTGCGAACCGATGAATGTCTCCGATTTCTGCAATTAAAGCGGAAGAAGTAACGATATCAATTCCTGGCATAGTGACAAGCTGCATACCTAACTTCTGAATTGTCACTTTTATTTCTTTTTCAACCTTCTTAATTTCCTGTTTCTTAAAGCTAATATCTCGAACTATGCTCTGAATGATAAAATCTCTAGAGGTCTGATATTCTCGTTTAACTTCTCCATCAGCTTGAACAAGGGATAATATCAGTTCTGCTTTTCTAGTTGAACAAGCATGGCTACTCGCTTCTAATAGAAATGTCCGTAGTTTCTCTACCGTTTTCCCCTCCAAATGAGATGGTGAAGGATAGCTTTCCCAAAAAGCCAAAGCGGTTTTCCCATCCACTTCTGAAAAGAAATCTTTATAGCTTGGATAATGATAGTTTAATTGCATATGTAATTGGTTCTTTAAAGCAGTTTGTGCTTTTACTAAAGCGTTTCTTCTACCAACAAGTTGTGCAATTATCCAATGAATATCGGATGGTGTAGCTTCAGGCAAATAAGGTAGGTCACGTATTAAAACCCTTGCCACACATTGAGCGTCCCAACTATCATTCTTTTGTGTCATCGCAAAGCTATTCCGTTCTGAATTGGATAAAGAGGAATTGACAAACTTCACGATGTAGCCTTGTTCTATCAGAAATAATGCTAAATCCCTTCCATAGCCGCCCACATCTTCTAATCCAAATACAGGGGTCAAACCTTCTGTTAAGTACCTATTCACATACTCTAGTAAATTCGGAAAAATGGATGGCTTATTTTGAAACGTCATTTCTCCTAGCTTTTCAAACCAACAATCCAATATCACCGCTGTATGCTGAAACTTATGTAAATCCAGTCCTATATAAATATACTTATCTCTTCTCATCAGAAAACTTCACCCCTATATTCGATTGAACGGCTAAAGCAAGACAGAGAATGTCGGCAACCTTAGGTCGAGCGTTAGTCTTAGAGACTCGCAAGGGTACGAAAGCCTATCCATTCTCTATCTGTTAACCGTTATAAAATGGCTTGATGTTTGCCATTTGCCGTTATTTCACCATAGCAGTATAAGCCGCTATAAAATGCCTTTCTATCCAAAATCCTTTTGACTTGGACTTTGGTAAACAATTTTCCTTGTTTCGTTCGATGTCCTTCTTCATTCAGTTGTTCCGCTAGTTGAGTTAAAGACCATGAAGGATACTGTACCTTTAAGTCAAACACTCTTTGTACGGTCTGTGCCTGTCTATCATCTATGACAAGCCTTTTTTGACCTTTCTTCACTTTGTAGCCTAATGCAACATTCCCGCCTGCATAGCCGCCCTGTTGGGCTTTCTTATTTCGCCCTCTCCCTTGCTTCAAAGAGATTTCTAATCGTTGGTATTGGTCTAATAACTCCATTAAACCATTGATTAAAAAATCGCTAGGGTCTTTCTTGTGGATACTATACTGTGGCTGTTCAATACTCCGAATGTCCACTCCATACTTTTTCAATTCTCGATGGACTAACACTTTCACAATGTCTGACCGCCATAAACGGCTTGTATTAAGTGTGACAACATAATCCACATCACGGAGAGAGAGATACTCCAACATTTCCTGAAAGCCCATTCTGTCCACTTCTAAAGCTTCTTCATCGACTTTAGCCCCACTGATACCCTCATCCTTAAACAAGCGTAAAAGCGTGTCTCCTTGTGCCTGGCAATAGGCTTTAATTTCATCTTCTTGGTAAGCAAGGCTATATCCATCCCTTGCTTGACCTTGTGTAGATACTCGAATATATCCGATAACATTCACAATAGTTTCCCCCTCCGTTACGCTAATCTCAATTAACGTAACGCTTAGCCGCTATATTTAGTATAAATTTATTGTATGCGGCTTTAGCGATACATTCAACCCCTTTACCGATACAAATTTATTGTGTATCGTAAAAGTAATATAAACAGAGGAAGGGAAATATCATGCCTATATCAATCAAACTTAAAGAAATCTTGAAAGAACGTGACCTTTCACAACGTGAATTGGCACGTATGGCTGGGCTGCGGCCAAATACAATTAGCCATCTTTGTTCAGACAATGTGGACAGGGTTTACCTATCAACACTAGAAACAGTATGTAAAGTATTAGAAATCAACATTCAGGAGTTAATAGAGGTGGAGTAGTCCTCTTGTTCTAGTAATCGTTCTATGTACGTAAAAGTTGCGAATAAATTTAAAAGGCAGGGAGAAAGCGAAGGTATGGCTTTGAAGAATAGAAATGGTAGTAACTGATTAAATTATGGTTATTTACTTAAAGAAATAAAGAGTAAATAGGGCATACGTTTTAAAGGTGTTGTACGTACTATATAATTTCGTAAAAACATAATATGGGACTTACAGGGATTACTCGTATTCTCTGCATAAAAAATGAACTATTCGTCACTGGGTAGCCCCACCAACAAAAAAGAAACCTTGAAAGGCATTAAGCCAATCAAGGTTTTATCATAAAATTATTTTAGTTTAGCTATCTGATTTGATTGATAAACTCCTTGGAACTTGACTCTACCCTCTTCATCTACAAACTCAACTTCATAAGCTTTATTAGGTGTTTCATAAACCATTATTACAGTGCCTATATCCCCTTTTTTTACCCCCTCATTAGGGTTATCTTCTAAAATTATCACAGTTTCGTTAACTTCAAAACTCATTATCTTCACCTACTTTACAAATAGTGTAGTCATTTCAGGTGTATTTGAGCCACTCTTAATAATCCATCCTGTTCTAACTGTGGCAGTTTTACCGTTTGCACCTTTTATTAGCATATCAACAGTATATCTTTGACCGTATTGGTCTGCTTTCCCTAATGTAGCAGGTGTGTTTGCTAGATTTTTCTGAATTTGTTTCATTAGTTTACCAGCATTAGATTGATTATACCCTAGAGCACTCTCAAATACTTTTGCTTTATTCCCTCCAACTGGATGATTAGGATTTAAGGCATAATCAGTTAGTTTTCTAGGGTCTATTGTAGCTTTACTAAAGTTAGGAATAGCATTATCTATACCCTTAGGCTTAATTAATCCTTTAACCCAATCCCAACCCTTTGAAATTCCTGATTTCGCTCCATTATAGATAGCTGGAGCCTCAGCCATTCCACCTGTAACGAAACCTGCACAGTCACTATCGTAAGCACATCCTATAAAAGCATCAGTTATTCCTGTGTTATCACAGTCGAGATGAATCGCTCCGTCGGGGTACCATTTTCCCTTAGCTATCCCATTTTCAAATATAGTTCTTCCAAAGTTGATAGCATTGCTATCGTTAATATAACTTGATGTACCGACATCACGGAACACCTCTCCATCTGTTCCGCTGTTACAGCCGCCCGGATGAGACCAATTTCCATCAGCAGACGTACACCAATACCCCGTAGGGTCAACATTATTTACCGGGTTATTTTGAACGAAGGTGTAAGGGTTAAGACTCAGTGGATTCGTAATTTCCCCTTTATATCCATCCTCACTTATAAATCGTCCAACCCCAGCTGCATAATACCTTGCCTGTGCAAAATGCAATCCTGTTGACGGATCATATGGATACCCTGTAAATCCAAATGGATTGGATGACTTGCTCAAACCTAATGCCATTTTGAGGCCATTTGGTGCTCCGAATTCATCATAACTATATCTTTCAGTCGTTTTACCTTTGCTGTCAACCAGTCTGATTGGGCTTCCAAGCTCATCTTGCAAGTAGTAATTCTTCTGAACTGAACTTTTTGGATTGAATAGGTTTTTATTGCCTTGGTTTGATAGCGTTTGATCAGTCATACTGATCACATCAAGCCCATAGACAAAAGTAGAACGTGTGGTACCGTCTTCCATCCCTATAAGGTTGTTATACGGACTAGTGATATCCATGGTATAGTCTATATTTTTTGACCCTGATTTAAGGGAGCCAAATGCGTCAAATGCATCATCCGTTTTCAGATAGTTTGATAGCACACCATCCTGATCCTTAAGGGTGGCCATTACTTCATCAAAAAGTTTCCCTATATCTGCATTTTTGGGATACCCTTTTTCTATGCTCTGACTAACTCTTCTTCCAAGCCCATCATAAGAAAAAGTGGTCGATTCATTTTTCCAATTCGTTGCTTTTTCAAGCTGATTGGCCGCATTGAAGGTGTACTCTGATAAAACCTTGTCGCCAAAGAGGGTCTTGGTTACATTACCTCGATTGTCATATTCCATTTTGACTTGATCTTGAAATGCTTTTCCTTTGGCATTAAATATGGTACTTCCTGAAATCTCTGAAAGCCTTCCCTCAGCATCATAATTGTAATTCTCAGCATATATCACTTTATTGAACGCTACATGATCATGTCGGAGTCTGTTTCCAAGTTTATCGTAGAAATACTTTTCAACCGTCTTGTTGGGATTAGTTACTTCAGTCAATTGGTACAAAGAATCATACTGATACTTTGTCATTCCTTCAGTCGGTTCATTCGGATCAAGCACGGATGATAATAGTCCATCACCTTGGTGCTTCCTTTCAATACTGGTCTTATTCCCTACCGCATCATAGGCATAATTGTACGCATCTACTACTTTCCCTTTATTATCTTTGTTGGTCATACTATTAAGCCTTGAAAGAGCATCATAGCTGTACTCTGTCTTCATGCCATTGGGAAGAAGTTTCTCCGTGACATTACCTAGGATATCATATTTGTAAGTTGTACTGGCCTGATCTGCATCTGTTACTTTTTGTAGCCTTCCCATCGAATCATAATCATAGTTGACAAGACTGCCATCAGGATACTTCATGGAAAGCTTTTCTCCCGTTGCACCCCAAGTGTACTCCACGGTTTTGTCTTTATAATCATTTACCTTTTTAATTCTTCCAAGCACATCAAGATCAAAGCTGGTTGTTCCAAGCCAGTCGATGATTTTGGTCATCTGTCCAAGCGGGTTGTATTCATAGTTTATTTGTTTTCCATCATCATAGAGAACTTCTTTAATGTTACCGATGTTGTCATAATCAAACTGTGTCGTTAAGCCATCTCTATCTGTTGTTGAGAGGGTATTTCCATTTTTGTCATATTTAAAGGACGTTATTTTCCCAGCAGGATTAATTTCCTTTGACAATAGACCTCTTCGATCATATTCATAGGTGGTCATCATATCAGTAGCTTGAGGTAATGATGGATCTATTTCATCACTTTTACTGATCTTCCCGCTTATTATTTAACAAACCTTATTTAAAGGGTCTGTTCCCATAAAAATACCATTTTAATTTACATAAAGATACAATTTTCACATAATTTTCATATTATTCGACAATTTTAGTAGTTATATAACTACTCAACAATAACTATCAAATTCATGTTGGTATACAACCATATCGGCAAAAAACTGAAAAAGACTGACCATTAATGGTCAGCCTTTTTCAGTGCCTCAAACAATCAGCCTCATTTTTTATTCCGGCGCAACTCTATTAATTTTAATATCCTTTAAAATTTCCCTTACAACATAGGCTCCCATGATTAAACCAGCAGTGGAAGGGCAAAATGCATTGGATGCAGGCGGCATTTTTGCTTTTCTAATTGCTGAATTCTCATTGGCAATTTCTTTTCTGATTTCTTCACGAATGACAATCGGGCTTTCGTCTGAAAATACAACAGGAATCCCTTTTCGAATGCCTTCTTTGCGAAGCTTCTACCGCACAATCTTAGCGATTGGATCTGTATGGGTTTTAGAAATATCAGCGATTCGAAATCGTGTTGGGTCAGTGGATCCATGCTATTGGATGAAGGTTCTAATTTCAAGCCTGCAGTGGACTTTCGCACCATGTAAATGCACAAAAAAACAGGGCTACCAGCAAAAGTAACCCTGTTTTTTCCTATATTCCTTTAACTTCTATTTCGTATGCTTCCTGGAATTTTTGAATATCCCCGGCACCCATAAAGATCAACACTGCTTGGTCATGCTGTTTTAATACTTCTGTGTGGTCCTCTTTAATCAGCGCAGCATTTGCAATTTTATTTTGTAAATCTACGATTGTTAAATTGCCATTATTTTCGCGGGCAGAGCCAAAGATATCGCAGAGATAGACGTAATCTGCAAGCGCAAGGCTTTCGGCAAATTGGTCCAAAAACGCTTGGGTACGCGTAAATGTATGCGGTTGAAAAATAGCGACAATATCCCTGTCTGGATACTTTTGTCTTGCTGCTTCAATCGTTGCTTTAATCTCAGTCGGATGGTGGGCATAATCATCAATTAATACTTGATTGCCTGCCTTTTTCTCACTAAATCTACGTTTTACACCTTGATATGTTAATAATTGGTTTTTAATCACGTCTACAGGTATCTCTTCATAATGGCATAACGCAATCACTGCCAATGCATTCAGAACATTATGATCCCCATATGTCGGAATGCTAAAGGAAGAGAAGAGAGTATTACGGATAAACACATCAAATGATGTACCTTCCGGTGTTTTATTCACATTTCTAGCTTCAAAATCGTTCTCAGGATTAAAGCCATAGTATAAAACCGGCACATTGGCATGAATCTTCTGCAACTGTTCATCATCACCACAAGCAATGATTCCTTTTTTCACCTGTAGTGCCATTTGTTGAAAAGCGTCAAAAACATCATCAATGCCGCTAAAATAATCCGGATGGTCAAAGTCAATATTGGTCATAATTGCATAATCCGGATGGTATTTTAGAAAATGGCGTCGGTATTCACAGGCCTCAAAGACGAAATACTTCCCATTTTCCGTACCAACCCCTGTACCATCACCAATCAGATAGGATGTTGGTTTTGCTGCCTTAAGGACATGCGCCAAAAGTCCAGTGGTAGATGTTTTACCGTGTGCGCCACTGACAGCGATGCTGGTAAACTTCTCAATAAGGTTCCCTAAAAAGGTATGGTACCGATATACAGGCAACCCCCGTTTAATTGCTTCTTGAATTTCCTCATGGTCGTCTGGAAAGGCATTTCCAGCTATAATAGTTTGGTCACTTTTTATATTCTCTTTTGTAAATGGTAAAATTTTAATATGTTTATTTTCAAGCGCTTGTTGTGTAAAAAAGCGTTTATCAACATCGGAACCTTGGACCTCATAATTCATATCACTAAGAATTTGCGCCAAAGCACTCATCCCCGTCCCTTTGATTCCAACAAAGTGGTAAACTGTCATAAAAAGAACCTCCACAATCTAAATCGTAGCTATGTTTAACTGATAAATTTAGTATATGATATTTGCCATATTTCGAGCCTGTTTTTTTATAGCTTATAATTATTGATTATAACTCAACTTTTTCTTATTTGTTAATTGTTTTATTCATTATACCTATCTTTCGGAAAAATAAAAGTGAAGAGGCTATCTCAAAAAATGATTCTGATACTTCACCGTTCCTATCAGACATTTTTAAGACAGCCCAATCTTATTGCATATTTTCTAGCTGCTCCTTTGAAATAAGAACTTCACGAGGTTTAGAACCTTTTGTTTCTGAAACGATTCCTTGCGCTTCCATCATATCTACTAATCTAGCAGCGCGGTTATAGCCAATCCGAAAACGCCGCTGTAGACTTGAAGCAGATGCACTATCTTGTTCGATAACAAATTGGCATGCTTCATCAAATAGTTCATCCTCTGCAGCGATATCAAATGACTGTTTTATAAGTTCCTCTTGAACAAATAAATAATTTGGCTTCATTTGCTTCCTAACAAAATGGGTAACTCTTTCAATTTCCTCGTCCTTTACAAAATTCCCTTGAATTCGAACAGGCTTATTCGATCCATTTTCTAAAAATAGCATATCACCTCGGCCTAATAGCTTTTCAGCGCCGCTTATATCGATAATTGTTCTGGAATCGACCTGTGATGAAACTGAAAATGCGATTCTAGTAGGTACATTTGCTTTAATTAAGCCGGTAATAACATCAACCGAAGGCCGTTGTGTAGCGAGCAGCAAATGGATGCCGCAAGCGCGCGCCTTTTGCGCAATTCGGCAAATGGCATCTTCAACATCAGCCGGAGAGACCATCATTAAATCTGCCAACTCATCAATGATAATCACTAAATACGGCATAATTTCAGCTTTTGGATTTTCATTTAACACCTTTTCATTAAAGCGGGAAATATCACGAACACCTTCATGAGCAAATAATTCATAGCGCCGTTCCATTTCTTCAACAGCCCATTTTAATGCAGCTGTGGCTGCTTTTACATCTGTAATGACAGGGCTGACTAAATGTGGTATGCCGTTATAAGGAGCGAGCTCGACCATTTTCGGGTCAATTAACATCAACTTTACCTCATGTGGTGATGCTTTATATAACAAACTGATAATAATCGAGTTAATACAAACACTTTTCCCTGAACCAGTTGCCCCGGCAATCAAACCATGCGGCATTTTCTTAAGGTCTGTCACTATCGGCTGACCGGAAATATCCAAACCAAGCGCCACAACAAGCGGCGAAGAATCCCTTTGAAATACAGGGCTGCGCAAAATTTCGCGAATTAACACCGGCCGACTTTTCCGATTAGGAACCTCGATACCAATCGTGCTTTTACCAGGGATAGGTGCTTCGATGCGAATATCTCTCGCTGCCAAAGCTAATTTCAAATCATCTGATAGATTCGTAATTTTATTAACACGAACACCTAACTCAGGCTGAACTTCAAATTGTGTAACCGCAGGTCCTTTTGTAGCCTTCACCACTTTGGCGCCAACATTAAAACTTTCAAAGGCATGATCTAACAACTGGCTTTGTTCATGAAGCCATTCTTCATCCTTATCAACTTCCAGTTGCGGCACATCAAGAAGACCTAATGGCGGCTTAATCAGCACGTTGTTATGAACTACATTTACAGGCTGTTTATTAGGAGCTGTTTCCCTGTCTTTCTTTAACATGATGACATTAAATGGCACGCCATTTCTTTTCCTGTTTATTTCTTTTGGTTGATTTTGGTGAGTTTCCTCAAGCTCTGCTTCAACTTTGGTATCAGCATAAGGTGCCTCAAGCGTTGCAGCAACTTCGGGATTAGTATAAATAGCTGAGGCCTCTGTAGCAATTTCAGATTCAACATGAGTTGCTTCAGCCTCTACTTCAATTTCTGAATCTACATGAATTGCTTCGGTCACTGCTTCATTTTCTAAATCAACCTGACCAGCTTCTTCCTCCCCAGCAACTTCGAAATCAGCATAGGTTGCTTCAGCTATTACTTCAATTTCTAAATCAGCCTGACCAGCTTCTTCCTCCCCAGCAACTTCGAAATCAGCATAGGTTGCTTCAGCTATTACTTCAATTTCTAAATCAGCCTGACCAGCTTCTTCCTCCCCAGCAACTTCGAAATTAGCCTGAATATCTTCAGCCCTTGCTTCAATTTCTGAATCAGCATGAACTGCTTCGGCCACTGCTTCAATTTCAAAATCGGCCTGACCAGCTTCTTCCTCCGCAGCAACTTCGAAATCAGCATAGGTTGCTTCAGCTATTACTTCAATTTCCGAATCAGCCATGATTTCATCAACTTCTATAGCATTGACAGATTCAGTTTCTATGGATTTCACTTCCTGAAATTTATCAATTGCAGCTGCTGTCTCTTGCTGAAGCTTCATTTCTTGTTGCTCTGGCCTCTTAAATCCATAAATCGGTGATGGGACTTCCGTTGGTCTAAACGGCTTTTTCGCGTTTGAGTTTGAGTTAACAGTGGTACGATTTATTGGCTCACGGGCTCTTTCTCGGTTACTATCTATATGATGGCTTTGCTCTACGTGATGATGGCTTCTGCCTTTGTTTCGATTTCTGTATTCTTTTCTTGTCATACTTTGGCCATAGTCGTCAGTGGCTAGTGTACTAGTAAAATTCTCTTGGTCAACTTGCCGTTGCCGTGGAGCATTATTCATTATATTAGGATTGGAGTTTGATTTTACAACCGACTCTTGATCATAATTTTCATCTGGGATTAACGGAAAACGAAAATGACCTTTTGGATAATCATAAACGACCTTTGCATCCCGCTTTTGTATATTTTGAAATTTCCGTGGCTGCTCAAGTTGTTCCGGCTCGGAATTCTTCTTGTATTCCAATTCTTCATCGTCTTCATTTTCTAAACCAAATAACCTTTTAAACCAATTATTCTTCATACTATCACTCTTTCTAAACCTTTGTTTCCGCCCTACTTTTGCGCCAGAACAAAGATAGGCTCAAGTTCCTTATTTTCATAAATAAATGGAAGCGCAGTAATCGGTACTCGCCCTTCCGTAAAAAAGTACATTGTCATTTGGCCAAGAATTTTAAAGCCTTGATCATTTCGTATATCTGCAAAGATTAATACATCCTGATGTGGAACGGCAACTGCCATTGTCCCTGTTATTTTGCCCTCCATCTGTTCGAGTAAAGAATCATTTAAGATACGACTGGCATCATAACCATCATTGGTGTTGATAAAATAAAACTGATTACCCGCCACCTCATCTGTTTTATATTTGCTTTCCAGTGAGCGAATATTAAAACGGGCTACTTGCTTTACCTGTTCTTCCTGCCATCCTTCTTGTTCGAGTAAATCTAAGTCTATCAACCGGTATGATGTTCCTAAGTCTAATGCATAGTAAATTCTTGTTTCAGCAGTATGCTCTTCAAAAATGAGTTTTTTCCCGTCCTTTGATTCAGTTGGAAAGGAGGCTGAACGGATTACCGGAAAAATATTCTTTTCTTTTCCCGTTAAACTGTGCTTTTCGGCCATGGCTTTCAGTGCCTCCTCCACATAGTACACCACTTCATCAATGGCCTGTTCTTTTCTTTCTTCCCATTTAGAAACAATCGTCGGTATTGAAATAGTAATTCCTTTGTTCGTTTCTTTATCTTCAATTCGAAGTTGTTCACTCTTATGGTCGTAGGTAACAGTCCAATTGCTGCTTTGCAATCGTTCTATTAAAATATTTTTGATTTTTACACTCGTCATTTTCATAAAGTTTCCCACCTTCAACGAAGATAAATCCCCTTTATAGTTTACGCTTAGTTCAAGCTTTTAATAAAAGCTTCTATTTCTTCCTTTGTTTTTCGATCCTTGCTTACAAAGCGACCTGCTTCATTGCCATTTTTATAAGCAACAAAGCTTGGAATTCCGAAGATATCCATTTCCTGACAAAGGTCAATGAACTGATCTCGATCAACATAGCAAAATTGATACTCTTTCCATTCATTTTCAATTTCCGGCATAATTGGTTCAATGAATCGGCAATCTGGGCACCAATCAGCAGAAAACATAAAAATAACTTGTTCAGTTTCTTTCATTTTATGAAATATCTCAATCGATTCAAGCTTTTTCAAAACAATCAACTCCTAATTTTAATTATTTTTTTGTTTCTTTTTCCGTTGCTTTACCTTTATCGTATTGCACTGAGTTCGTAATCTCCATCATATCTTCGGTATTTCCCACCATATCGCTAACAGTAGTCAAGGTCGTCATTTTGATGCCACCAATCCCGACGATTAGCTCATATTTCTTTTCTTTTGCAGGGGTAATACTTATGTAACCAAACTCGTTATCTTTTTTAAAGGAAGTTATATCCTTGGCTTCTGCCTTCTTCGCGCCCTTTAATTCTTCATAAAGAGCTTCGCTATCCTTTGCTTCACGAGGATTTACGAACAATATATACTCCTGGCCATCCTTTAATAAGATAACATTATTTTCTGTTTGATCTTTTACTTTATAACCTTTTGGAAGATAGTAGCTAAAGCCATTCGTTGTTTTCGTGCTCTCATGACTCTTCTCTTTAAATGTAGTTTCTGCTAACTTTTTGGATTGGTTTACCGCTTCATCTTTCGAAGCACTACAACCGATTAATAAACTAAAGCTCAATAATAGTGTAACAAATCCTTTGCTGTAAGCTTTCATATTACTCTCCTTTAGTTTTCCTTTTGAGAGGCGTATAAATATTGTCCGGCTAATAATTTGACAATATGGGTAAACATTTCTTCCCGCTCCACCAAATTATTTGTAAAAATACCGATTGCCCCTTCCTTTGAGCGGACATCATGTTTTAATGTGTATTCATCCATAACATGAGACAGTTCAAAGCCTTGGTGCAAGCCATTGGCTATTTCAGAAGGGAGAACAATTCTAGCACCACTTGCAATGAATTCTTTCCCATCCTTTAGCTTAAGGGCCCCCCAATTACACAACAACAAGCCTTCCTTCGTCTCCATTACCCCGCCTTCAAGTCCAATGCCTATATCACTATTCGTTTCCATTAAAGCCGCATTGGCTCTGTTTCTCGCACCTAACATTGTTTCCTCATCAGAAAAAGGCTGCACTGAAACGCCTGAAGGAACATCGACCGCGACAATTTCCGGCTCCATTTCTCTAAACACATTTTCAACTGCTGATACTTTTGTTTTATTTTTTGAACCTACTGCTACTTTCATTTATTCGACCATCACCTTAAAATTTTGTCCGAATTGTTTCGACTGTTGTTTTATCTGTTTTTCTTACTAGTGTTTTTAATAATTCTTTTGCTGCTGCATAATCATCAACATGAATAATCGATGCTGGGGTATGAATGTAGCGGGCACAAATGCCGATTACTGCCGATGGAATCCCATTATTCGCCGTATGTACGCGGCCGGCATCTGTTCCACCTTGTGATACAAAGTATTGGTAAGGAATTTTTGCACTCTCAGCAGTATCAAGGATAAATTCGCGAATCCCACGGTGTGTAACCATTGTACGATCAAGAATTCTTAATAATACACCTTGACCTAAATGGCCGAACACATCCTTATCGCCGGAGGCATCATTGGCAGGACTTGCATCCAATGCATAAAAGATGTCAGGTTGAATGAGATTAGCGGCTGTTGCAGCACCCCGTAATCCTACTTCTTCTTGAACGGTTGCCCCTGCATAAAGTACATTTGGAAGTGTTTCATCTTTCGTCTCTTTTAAAAGCTCAATTGCCAGTCCACAACCATAGCGATTATCCCAAGCTTTAGCTAAAATTTTCTTTTCATTAGCCATCGGCGTGAATGGGCAAATCGGAACAATTTGCTGACCAGGTTGGATCCCAATCTTGATTGCATCGTCTTGTGTTTCCGCACCAATATCAATTAACATATTTTTAATATCCATTGGCTTCTTCCTTGTCTCTTCATCAAGCAAATGGGGAGGCACAGACGAAATAACGCCGACAATTGGCCCGTTATCCGTGATAATTTCTACGCGCTGAGCGAGTAGTACTTGGCTCCACCATCCACCTAATGGTTGAAAACGAAGCAAGCCTTTATCAGTAATCTGCGTCACCATAAAGCCGACTTCATCCATGTGACCTGCCACCATAACTTTAGGCCCATCCTCAAGTCCTTTTTTAACACCAAAAATACTGCCTAAATTGTCTTGTATGATTTCATCAGCATATTTTTCAAGTTCGCTTCTCATAAATTTGCGTACATTATGTTCAAAGCCAGAGGCACCTTGAAGTTCTGTTAATGTTTTAAATAACTGCAGCGTTTCATTATTCATCTGACAAAACTCCTTTTTTAGTTGGTTTAACAAACTTACCGCTATATAATTGTACACTATCCAAAAAGAACATGGAATTCACTTGTATTTTTTCACCTACCATACTTATAGTAATGAGTATATAGTAAATTCATGTTTTATTTAATATACGTAGCAAACTTTGTAAATAGTAATATTGAATAGTAGGAACGGAGTGATGGAATGAACTGGAACAAACTTTTGGCGGGCTTTTGTACAGGAATCGTAGTTGGCGCCTTCATTAGCCGAAAGGTAAGTAAGAAGACAATTACATCTGAAACAGCATTACATCTTGCTAAAAAGGCATTTAAAGAGAATGGACCAATTGACGGATCGTGGATTCACATGAATCCGGAAAATATTAAGAAGTTTAATCTACCATATCAAGTTTACCGTGGTGGAATTATGAGAACAGTTGATAACAAATCGGAGCAATATGAATTTTTAGTTGATGCAACTAGCGGTGCGATTCTTGAAATAAATTCGTTATGATAAGATTGCGGACAAAGTTGGGCCCTTTTGCTTCGTACTTGTCCGCATTTTCGCTTTTTGCGGACAAGGTTAGGCCCTTTTGCTACATCCTTGTCCGCATTTTCACTTTTTGTAGACAAAGTTGGGCCCTTTTGCTTCGTACTTGTCTACATTTTCACTTTTTGCAGACAAAGTTGGGCCCTTTTGCTTCGTCCTTGTCTACATTTTCGCTTTTTGCGGACAAGTTAGGCCCTTTTGCTTCGCCCTTGTCCGCATTTTCGCTTTTTGCAGACAATATAAAGCCTGATTGCCCAGTCAATGTCCACAATTTACTCTTAGTTCCAAGTATTCTTTCACAATACTTACGCTTGACGGAATTTCGCTTCACAACGGTAAATTCTATTACCTTTACTCGAGAACTTCTCTTCATATTCGGTCATGACATTCCCTTTTATATCGCTTTTATGAAGATCGAGGCTAATATTTTTAATGAGCATGCCATATCTTGAAAAGCTTTCTAAAGAGAATTCAAATAATCCTTGATTATCCGTTTTCAGATGGACCTCTCCACCTTTAACCAATACTGATTCATATTTGGCTAAGAAAGATTCATGGGATAATCTTCTTTTTTCATGCCGATTTTTTGGCCATGGATCTGAAAAATTTAAATAAATCTGCGAAAGTTCACCCTCTCCAAAAATTGCCGGCAATGTATCAGCATCAATGTTTAATAACCTTACATTCGGCAAATTATTTTCAAGAGTCAAATCTAATGCACTTACAATTACACTCGTATATTTTTCAATTCCAATATAATTGATGTCAGGATTTTGTTTGGCCATTCCATTTATAAATGTACCTTTTCCCATTCCAATCTCGATGTGAATAGGATTGTCATTTTTAAAAACCTCTGTCTTCCATTTCCCGCGAAACTTTTCCGGTGAAATAATAAGAAGATTTGGTTGTTCTTTAATTTTATCATGTGCTCCTGGCTTATTTCGCAATCTCATCTACAAATGCCTCCTTTTACTACAAATTCAAACATACCATCAAATGGTGAAATTGAAAAGATTAGAAATGCTATTCCATCAGTCGATTATTACTTCCTAAAGTGATTGGACACTGCAAATATTTTAATAACGCTAAGTTTTTATGCAGACACGAAAAAACATCTGGGTATTTCAGGGATGTGAGACTATTTTCGTGTTTGTCCGCATAAAAACTTAAGATTGTATCTAATCATGACTTTTTTGACTGTGTCCAATCAAACCCGGGCGTAATAATCGACTGATGGAATATATATTTTTTATTTCTACATTAAAAAAGCAGCCCCAAAGGAGGCTGCTTACATTTTAGAATATTATTTTGTCATTTTGTCCACTATAAGAAAAGCAGAAGGACCTTTTCAGGTCATATTCCAATCTCACAAAAAGCGAGGAATGAAGATGCCTTTAAATGAACAACATCAATTATCAATACTACAAGATATATTAACAAATCATCAGGTGGATTGCTGTGGTACTGTTTCTGAATGCCAACAAATCCAAAGACTGATTAAATCATTGCTTGTAAATCAACAGGTTGATGAACAAATAAAGAATACATTGCTTGATGTTTATCAATATAGTCAGCATGGGCAAAACACGAAAAATATGGATGTCCATATTACTCAACATAAAGATAACCTATCGGCATGGATCGATGAAATCGGCAATTATAATTTGACATAATTCTACATTATTTCCGAGGAAATGAAAAAATCATTTGTTCTAAGCTTTCAATCCAGTGTTGATATTGAATGTCTTCATGACGTTCTTTATGCCAAATAATAGAGGAAATTGCTTGGTAAATAATATACCATTGCATTCTTGTTTCCAAGTCATACGTTAATTCCGACCCATAATAGGCAAGCCATTCTTTCCAGTTCTGCTTAGGAATGTACCAATAGAGCAATGCAGCTAAATCTAAAGCAGGATCGGCAATCATCGCTCCATCCCAATCAATCAAATACAGTTCTTTTTTATCACTCATTAACCAATTATTATGATTAACATCACAATGGCAAACACCCAGGTGTTCATGATTTATATTTTCCAACTCGTCCTCAAGAAATTGAATTGCAGATACAATAATGCTTTCAGTTATTGCATATTTAGTTAACTTTTGTTTTAAGCTCTCTAATAATTCAAATGGCGGGAGTTTTTTTTTCCCAAGCCTTTGCAACATATATAGCAACTCTTTTGAGTGGTGTATTTTACTTAATAGGTTTGCAACAGCTTTGTTAGCCATATCGATTGGTTTTAATTCTCTCCCCTGCAACCAATGTTGTGCTGTGATGACATCACCGTTCTCCATTCTTTTTGTCCAAATTAACTTTGGGACAATTCCTTCCGCGGACAACACAGCCAAAAATGGGGAGGAATTTCTTTTAAGGAAAAGTTTGTTTTGACCTTCAAATCGTGCAATGTAGGCTTCACCGGTGGCGCCACCTGCAGGAAAGACTTCCCAACCGTCCCCTAAACCTAAACTAATATCCAATGCTGTTCACCTACGTTTTCTTTATAGCTTCACAAGAAAATCATTAATTTTCTAATTTATTATATATCAGTATAACTGAAAATGGTGGAAGATGAAATATCTAGATGATGGATTCATGATAAAGCGTAACTGGAAATTATTATTTAAAAAGAATAAGTGTTGAAAGAGGCTCAATAATCACTTTTTCTTTGATTTGTCCTAGTCCATTTTCATCTGCAGCTGAGCCGTTAGCAGCAATGGCCCAGATATCATCATCAATCATCTTATATTCCTTTTGCAGTAAGCCGTTATTAAAAAGAACAATGATGTTCTTCCAGGAATCAATCCCTTCCAAACCATCAAGGAAATACCCCGCTAAATTTAACGACGGCTCCAAGGACTGATAATGTCTTTGAATTTTTTCAGCGGTGGCTAACCGAAAAGCAGGATGAGCTTTTCGAATTGCGATTAAGGTTTTTATATATGGAATTTTTTCTTCATACATATTTTTTCTTGCCCAATCAAGCTGATTAATGTTGTCTGGTTTGTTATAACTGTTGCCTTCGCCATATTTTGTCCGAAAAAACTCCATGCCACTATGTAGAAACGGAATTCCTTGTGAAAATAAAACAATGGAAATGGCAAGATATTGCCGTTTCCTCCTAATCTCAAAGGATTCATCCGAATTTGAGATGGAAAGCTTATCCCACAGTGTATGGTTATCATGACATTCTACATAATTAACGCTTTGTGTTGGCTCTGGAAAGATCCCTTTTATTTTCTTCGAAACAGAAACACTTCCCGCAAAGAGTAATTCCAAGTTTTCTTTATCCTTTATACTTCCAGAAATAAAGCCTTGATCCAATAAGTCAAAAATACTGCCTTTTACAGTCGTCCGAAATAAATCATTAAAATGAGCAATTCTCGGCATTTTTTCTGCGTTTTTTATAATCGCCTTTTTACTTTCAGGTAGTGGCGTATCTAAATTCCAGCCCTCACCAATAATGATAGTCGTTGGGTCAATCTCATCGATTGCACTGCGTATGGCATTCATCGTTTCAATGTCCAAAATTCCCATCAGGTCAAAACGAAAGCCATCAACATTATATTCTTTCAACCAATATAAAACTGAATCCACAATAAATTTCCGCACCATTAGGCGTTCTGAAGCAACATCATTGCCAACACCTGTCCCGTCTGATGGAAACCCAAACTCGTTATAGCGAAAATAATAACCCGGTACAATTTTCCTAAAAATAGAGTATTCGCGTTTATAAACATGGTTGTAAACCACGTCCATAATGACTCGAAGGCCTTTTCGATGAAGAGACTCAATCATTTCCTTTGTTTCTCTTATCCGCACATATGGGTCATATGGATTTGTTGCATAGCTACCCTCTGGAACATTATAATGTACGGGGTTGTAACCCCAATTAAATTGATCCTGATCACTTGTTTCATCAATTCCACCGAAATCATTGAATGGAAGCAATTCAAGATGGGTAATCCCAAGCTCAAGGATATAGTCAAGGCATGTCTTACAACGATTGGGTCCTTTTGTTCCTTCTTCACAAACGCCTAAATATTTCCCTTTATTTTTCACACCACTTTCCGGATGAATGGACAAATCGCGAATATGGGTTTCATAGATGATTGCATCTGTAGAAGCATTCAGGGATGGTAAAAAGTGAGATTGTCTCTGGACAAATGTTTTATCTAAATCAATGACAACTCCAAATTCACCATTCACGGATACCGCTTTTGCATAAGGGTCTACAGCATCACGCCATGTTTTATTAACACAAACATTATAGCGGTAACAGCTGCCCTCGTAATTTCCATCTAAGGCGATAGACCATATCCCTTTATCCTCACGAACCATATTCATCGACCGGATGATGTTACCTTTTTTATTATAAAATAAAAGTGTGACATCCTCGGCTGTCGGAGCCCACACTTTAAAAGTTGATTTTGTTGGTGAAAAATTCACTCCTAAATCATGTCCATCATAATAAAATAATCGGTCAAACTTCTCCGTTCGGATGACCGAACCAATCAGCAAGTCCGTTTGATTCCCCAGTTCATCAGAAATGATATATTTTTTTCCGATTTCAATATCTATAGGCGACTTGCAAGTATATTTTATATCCGTTAATAATGGTTCTGTTTTAATAACTGCCAACTGAAGCGATTGAATTCCATTATGCAAATAGAATTCTTTATGGTCATCTGAAGGCTCCTTTTTCGCAAACAAGATTGTAACGATATCCATCTCATCTAAATATGCTTCAAGCCAGCTCATGTTTCACCTCAACAAACGTCAACTTGCCTTTTTTGTTTACTATATTATCTCCAATCATCATTTAAACCTGATTCATCGTTAAAATTCATTTCCTCTTCAGGCTGCTCCCATTCATATCTCCGCATATACGTTGATTGACTATGTTTTAATAAGCTTTGCGCACCTTTAAGCTGCACAAATTTAATTGGAGACGGAAGCCTTCGTAACCTTGTATACCAATCACTATAATTCCGCTTATCAATAAACAATGTATTTGTGGGCTGATAATCACCCTCAATGTATCCTGTTCTTGATAAAACGATCTTTTGAACCGGCATATCCACGTTATAATGCCTGTAATAGCCTTTAATTAAGCTTTCCGTCCGATTTAAAGAAAGTAACGGGTTCACCCTTCTAACCTCTTTATCTTTAATCCTTTCAAACCAATAGTGGCCTCGGTCTGTTTCAAAAACACTCATTTCCGTATTTTCCAGCAATGATATACAAAATGTTGTGACAGGACTTATGAGCGTAATATCTAAGTCAATGGGGGCCTTTTTTACGATTAAAGTTGGTTTATATAATAATAAATAATTATCCGGAAAGTGTTGTAAAAAATACCTCAAAATCTCATCCTTATAAATCCCTTCATCAACAAATGAGCGGTCAAAAATGGTGGAACTTGCCCAGTTTATTTGAAAACGAAAGATTTCATCAAGAAATTCCTGTTTTACTTCTTCCTTCGTTTTTTTTCTGCTTTTAAAAACATTGGTTGTATCAAAAGCAATCGGGTTTATATCATAAACCTCGGCATTATGTTTTGGCTTTTTAAGCCACCGTTTAATCGAACTAAACACGCCTTTTTTCTCATTCTCCAGCCAATTCTCATTAAAATCTTCAAAGCCATCGAAAAGTGGAACGTCATGATCCTCTTCCAGACCTAGATTTACTTCTTCAATCCCATCATTAAGATTGTAAGAAGCATTGAGAGCATCCCAGCGTTCTCTTTTCAGCCGGATAAATTGACCGGGATAGCGGTATATATCAGTTTCATAGCGGGATATAAAGTCCCGCAGTTTAATTAACTGTGCCACAATGCTTCCTCCACATTCGAAAAATGCACGCTCCTTATCTTTATGGGCCGGAGCTTGATCATTATTGTATTAATAGATGCACAAGAAGAGGACTTAATAAAGAAGCGAAAATGGTACTTAGGGTCATCGCAATCGAACTTATCGCTCCTTCTTTTTCACCCATTTCAAGTGCCTTGGATGTTCCGATTCCATGGGCGGAAGTCCCAAATCCAATCCCTCTCCCGATAAAATGTGTTACACGTATCCATTTTAACAGATACGGACCCAAAACAGCACCCGTTACACCAGCTACCATTACAAAGACAGCTGCTAATGTTGGATTCCCTCCGATCACCTTCGCAATATCCATCGCTACCGGTGAAGTAACTGATTTCGGTACCAGTGAAATGAGCGTTAATGATTTGATATGAAATAGCAGTGATAATTCGATGCCGCTTACAATCCCAACCAACGTTCCTACAAAAACACCTGTTATAATTGGAATTGCATATTGTTTAATGGTGTCAATTTGTTTATACAAGGGAAGGGCAAGTGCCACAACGGCCGGGCCTAATAAATGCACAACCCACTTCCCCCCGACCATATAGGTTTCATAGGGAATATGAAACCATAATAACAAGCAAACCAAAACAACCGTTGTTGTTACAATCGGCACCATAAATGGCGTGTAGAACTTAATATATAATTTTTTCATCAATTCATATGTAATGATGGAGCCAATAATAGAGGTCAGGGCAATTAAAAATAAAGTCATAGCTCTTTCCCCTCCCGCGATTGTATCGGTAAATATGCAGCCTTCCGATCTGCAAGCCATTGACTTACCAACGCACTTGTCACCATAACTAAAATAGAACTAAGAATAACGACTATTATTGAAAAAAAGCCGCGGCCTTTGAAAAGATCAAAAAAGTCGATAATCCCAACCGTCACCGGTATAAATAAAAAAGATAAATGTCGTAATAAAAAGTTAGCTCCTTCATCGACCCATGTTGTCTTGAACTTTTTCGTCATTAATAAGCCAAAAAGAAGGAGCATCCCGATAATACTTCCTGGCATTAATAAATGGAATGTATGCTGGAGCCATAAACCAGCGTAGTAAAAAAAATAAAGAATCCCAACTTGAAATAAAGTTTTAAAGACCTTCCCCATAAAAAAATCTCCCCCAATTTAGACTTCACCCTACCCCTTTAAGAATACCTTCCGCCAATCATAAGGATGGCGGTTTTATTTTTTTATTAATTCATAGATTGCTTCAGCATAGATTGCTGTTGCTTTTACTAAATCATCTATTTCAATATATTCATCCTTTTGATGGGCAACATCTGGACGACCAGGGAATAGAGGGCCAAAGGCAACACCGCCATCTAACGAACGTGCATATGTACCTCCACCGATAGCGATTAACTCAGCTTTCTCCCCTGTATGCTTCTCATATACCCTTTGCAACACTTTGATTAATGGATGCTCGGCATCAACATAATGGGGTTTTGAATCATTCAGTTCTGTAAATATAAACTGGTGGGCTTCAGTAACCTGCCTGATTTTTTGCTTAGATTGTTCGATATCATGGGTAACAGGGTAACGAAGATTCAAGCCAATTTTTCCGCCTTGATTTTTTTCATAAACAAGTGTGCCGTTATTGATTGTTAACTCCCCTGATATGTCATCTGAAAAAGCAATCCCAAGTGCAATGCCGCGGGTATCCTGACCAAAGTATTTTTGTACAAAAGCATGGAATGCACCTGCCTGCGGATCAAGCAAATCTATTAATTCTTTGTATAAAAATGCATTTAAAAACAAGCCCGCATTTTTTCCTTTATTTGGTTCCATCCCATGTGCTGAGACCCCCTGTAAACGTAGTTGAATGGAATAATCATCATTCACAGTCGCTGTACCTTTCAGTCCCATAGTATTTATATACTTCTCAAAGGAGTTTTTTACCACTTCAGCTATATCCTGTTGTTTACAAGAAAGGACCGCCTCTGCTAAATCCGGTACCATATTGAGGCGCCTACCCGCACGGAATGTTTCCAGGACAAGTTCTTTTCCCTCATCATTCGCTTGTGCTTTCATGTTTTGCTGCAATATAAAATCAAAGATTCCCTTTTCCGCATTGATAATCGGAAAGTCTGCATCTGGTGCAAAACCAATTGTTGGCATTTCCTCATGTTTGAAATAATGCTTCACACAACGCCAATTGCTTTCCTCATCCGTACCTAAAATCATTCTAACTCTTTTTCCCACAGGTAGCCCCAAATTTTTTACAATTTTCAAAGCATAGTATGCTGCCATTGTTGGGCCTTTATCATCAATAGCCCCTCTGGCAAAAATTTTCCCATCTCTAATCTCTGCGCTGTAGGGTTCACTTGTCCAACCGTCGCCCTCTGGTACAACATCGACATGGCATAATATTCCGAGCAGCTCCTCGCCTTCCCCAAACTCAATATGCCCTGCTAAACCATCAACATTTTTCACTGTAAAACCATCTTCCTTACCTTTGGTAAGCATGTAGCCTAATGCTTGGGCGATTCCTTCGCCTAATGGGGCTTCCTTTGTTGGTTTACTTTCATCTAACACACTTTTAATTCGTAAAAGTCCTCTCGTATCTTGGATTAGCTCGTCCTTGCAATGATCAACTTCCGCGCTCCAATTCACGCCATCTATCATATTGTTCCACACCTTTCTTTATAAACAATTTTACTTGTTTTTCATATAGTATTGTTAAGAAATTAATTTATAATCTATTGACTGAATATCTGTTAAATAGTCATAAAATTCAGTCTATATAACATATGGATATAGTAATTATGCATGAAATGTGGTGATTTTATCGACCTATTTTTAAGAAAAGAAACTTTTTAGTAAGTAAATAGTGTAAATATTTTGTAAACTATTCGCTTATAGTAGTAATTATGAACAAAAATGGTGTACAATAGAAATAGAAAGAGTTTGTCCTGTTACTTTGGTTTTGGAGTTTCAAATGTGTAAGAAGAATTCACCTCTATTTAATTTCTTGTTCAAAATGGTTTGAACATTATATTAAGGAGTGGTTTTTTGAACCCATCTAGCCGTATGATAAACCGAATTAAATCTATATACTTGTTTATTAACGAAAAAGGCTCTGTTTCTACACAAGAACTAGTAGAGGAATTCGGTACTACACCTCGGACGATACAAAGAGACCTGAATGTACTTACCTACAATAATTTAGTATGCAGTCCGAGCCGTGGAATTTGGACGACAACAAAAAAGAAAGTGAAAATATCATAGAAAAGCTGAAAGCTAGTTCAGCGAAGTCCACTAGTCGCTGGGCGCTGGAGCTAGACAATAACCAAGGGCTGTTCCAAAAACTGGAGCAGCCCTTTTTATGTACTTCATTTTAATGATTCAATTTCTTCATCAGTGAGTTCCCGGTATTCACCTGGTTTTAATGATTCATCAAGAGATAGGGGTCCCATTTTAATTCGCATTAGAAAAGTAACACTTTTATCCACCGCTTCAAACATACGCTTCACTTGATGAAACTTCCCCTCTGTAATGGTCAATTCAATTTCAGAACGATTCTCAGTTTCGTTAGTGGAGAGAATGATGAGTTCCGCAGGTTTTGTAACATACCCATCATCAAGTGCTACCCCATGTTTAAATGCTTCGGTATCAGCTGCTGTAACAAGTCCCTCTATTTTTGCATAATACGTTTTCGGTACATGTTTTTTTGGAGAAAGCAGTTGATGTGCCAACTGGCCATCATTTGTTAACAACAATAGACCAACGGTATCTTTATCAAGTCGGCCTACTGGAAAAGGGTCATAAATCTGGTCTTCCATTTCAAGCAGGTCGATGACTGTTTCATCATTTTGATCCTCTGTTGCTGAGATTACACCATTAGGTTTATTCATCATTAAATAAATGAATTCTTTATATTCAATGATCTCTCCATGTACCATCACTTGATCTTCTTTTGGGTCCAAATGTGTTTGTGGGTCTTTTACAACTACCTCGTTGATCAGAACCGCACCAGTTTTCAATAATTTTTTTACCTCTTTACGGCTACCAAAGCCTGTATTGGCTAGCAATTTATCAATTCTCAATAAAAAAACCTCCTAATGTAACCTCTTCTACCAGTAGTCCCCTTACTTAAATAGGCAATAGTTTAGTCCGCTACTATCTATACCGCATAGATTAGTATGGTAAAATGCAGATTATAAAAAGGGGAGAAGATAATGAGTTATTATTCTGATTATGAGCGGCAATATGGCTTTCCTGGAAGCAGCGCACCAGGCGGAATGCCAAGTGGAATGCCAGGTGGAATGCCAGGTGGCGGCCAACCCACCGGTTTTCCAGGTGGCTTACCGGGTGGGATGGGACAAATAAACCGCCGCTTAACCCAAATTGAAAACCAACTACAGCGTCATACCGAGCGTCTTAACAGATTGAATCGCCGCCTCCAGCGAATTGAACGGCAATTGGGCTTACCACTAGAACAATTTTAAACGATTAGACGAAACAAAGGCGAACTATCCGTTCGCCTTCTGTTTTTGTTTTTGCAAAAATTTAAAGCGATAGCCAAGAATTTTTCCAGCTAAATTAGTTTTAATACTTAAAACTAAATATACACCTGCACCAGCTATCATAGAGAGGGCTAACACAAGGATGGACTGAATGCGGCCATCTTCAAAATGGATCATAAGAGCCAGCAGCCATTCTACTATTTTGACAACGAGTGACATGATACATACCAAAATACTAATTAACACGCTGCGGCGTATTGTAAAATTGAAGCTGAAATTCGCATATTTTTTAATCGCCCAAAAGTTGAATAATATAGAAAATAAAAAACCTATTCCGGTTGCCCAAATCACTCCATAGATTTCATAAAGCCTTACTAACGGAATATTTAAGATTAGTTTAATGAATAATCCTGCAAACATACCATATACTGCAAATCGTTGTTGGTTAACCCCCTGCAGAATAGCAGCCGTTACTGTAAATAAAGCGAATAACAAAGCGACAGGTGAATAATAAAAAAGGATACCTTCACCGCTCTTGATGATGTCAGCGCCAAAAAGTGCACCGATGGCCGGCCCTGCCACCATTGCCAACCCGAATGCGGCTGGCAGCGTTAAAAACATAACAATTTGCAACGATTGGGAGATTTGTTTATTTAATTGCTTAAAGTTTTTCTCCGTAAATGATTCAGTTATCGTTGGTACGAGGGTTAAGCCAAAGGCTGTCGCCAGTGATACCGGAATCATAATTAATTTATGACCATACATATTCAAAATTGAAAATAGATTATGGGCATATTCTCCGCCCTTATGTATACTTTCCATCGCCCTGTTAAAAGTAAACTCATCAACTAATTGATAGAGAGGAATGGCTAAAGAAACAAATACAAATGGTCCTGCATAGGATACCAATTCCAAAAACATTTCTTTCGTCGTTATATTGCTATTCACCGTACTCTCGGCAAGCTTTTCATTTAAATAGCCTCTGTCTTTATACCAATACCAAATTAAGACGCCCATCCCCGCTATTGCACCAATGGTTGCAGCAAAAACAGATAAACCGACAGCAACGTGTAAATCCCCATCCAGCACTCTCATCACGATGTAGCTACCGGCTAATAAAAAGATGATTCTCGCGATTTGCTCAATTACTTGTGATACAGCCGTCGGTGACATCGATTGATAACCTTGAAAAAAGCCCCTAATAATACTCATGGCCGGCACAATCAAAAGGGCTGTGCTCACCATTCGAATGACATAAACAACTTCTTCATGTTTTATACCATATTCATTCTTTCCAACAATATTAGGAGCGAGCCAAGGGGCAATGCTGTAAAAAACAACAAAAGAAATAAAGCCGCTGACAAACATCAGCATGAGTCCTTTTTTAAACAGTTTTCTTCCAGTATGATAATCGCCTAATGCATTATATTTCGACACAAATTTTGAAACGGCAAGTGGTACCCCCATCGTTGCCATACTTAATAATATTGTATAGGGAATATATGCATAAGTATAAAGCGCACCCCCCATATTTCCAACAATCGAGTAAAAAGGGAAAACGTAAATCATCCCTAGAAACTTGGAGATAAAGGTTGCACCAGTAAGAATTATGGTTCCTTTAAGAAATTTTGACCCGGACATTTTGCCCTCCATATAGAAACTAAAAATATACATCATTTGACAAGCAATAGCAACTTCTGTATTTTAACATACAGTACAAACCGAGAAAAGTGAGGAATGTTACGAAAGATGATGAAGATGGTGATAGCGGATGGAAAATAATTATGATGTTGTTGTAATTGGCGGTGGACCCTCTGGATTAATGGCAGCGATTGCCAGCGGTGAACAAAAATGCAAAGTTCTTTTATTAGATAAAGGGAATCATCTTGGGAGGAAACTAGCCATCTCAGGAGGCGGGCGCTGTAACGTCACGAATCGGCTTCCTACCGATGAAATTATCAAGCATATACCGGGTAATGGGCGTTTTTTATATAGTGCTTTTTCAGAATTCAATAACCTCGACATTATTCGCTTTTTCGAAAGTTTAGGCGTGAAGTTAAAAGAAGAAGATCATGGGCGGATGTTTCCGGTTTCGAACAAAGCCCAATCTGTCGTTGATGCACTCATAACCCAATTAAAAAAATTACATGTTGATGTTCAAACGAATGTAGCTGTGAAAGAGGTTATTTATGATGATAACAGGGTAACCGGCGTCCTGTTACATAATGGCAGAATGATTCATACGAAAGCCGTTGTGGTCGCTGTCGGTGGAAAATCTGTTCCGCATACCGGGTCAACGGGTGATGGCTATGTCTGGGCGGAAGCGGCGGGACATACAATTACAGAGCTTTATCCTACAGAAGTTCCTTTAACATCTGCGGAAGCTTTTATACAAAATAAAACGTTGCAAGGGCTTTCTCTTCGTAATGTCGCGGTGTCTGTATTAAACCCAAAAGGGAAACCGATCATCACCCATCAGATGGATATGATTTTCACGCACTTTGGTTTGTCAGGACCGGCGATTTTACGCTGTAGTCAATTTGTAGTAAAAGCTCAGAAAAAGTTTAAAACAAAAGAGGTTATCATGGCTATTGATTGCTTTCCAAACGAAAATGAGGAAGCATTATTCCAGCGGCTGACGAAAGCGTTGAAAGATGAACCCAAAAAAGCTGCCAAAAATGTTTTAAAAGGGCTTATTCCCGAAAGGCTTTTATTATTTTTACTTGAAAAAAATCATATTGATGAGACCGTCACTTATGCCAATCTAGCTAATGAAAAACTGCGTACATTTGTAAAGGACCTCAAAAGATTTGAGGTTAAAGTAAATGGCACCTTGCCAATTGAAAAGGCATTTGTAACGGGCGGCGGCGTTTCTGTCAAAGAGATTAATCCAAAGGAAATGTCATCAAAGCTGATGAATGGCCTGTATTTTTGCGGCGAAATCTTGGACATTCACGGCTACACCGGCGGTTATAATATTACTGCTGCTTTTGTGACCGGCAGGCTTGCAGGGCTAAATGCCGGAAAGGAAAGTAACATGTAAAACGTTCATATCAAAAAAATGGAACACGGGAGTGGCTAGAAACGAACCTCCCCGTGTTCCATTTTTTAATTGGCAACAATATTCACAAGCTTTCCTGGAACGGCAATGACTTTTCTTACTGTTTTGCCTTCTAGGTCTGCTTTAACTTTTTCATCATTTACAGCAATCTCTTCCATTGTTTCCTTCGTTGCTGTTTTTGGAATGAATAGTTTTGTCCGAACTTTACCATTAAGCTGAACAACAATCTCAATTTCATCCTCAACAAGCTTTGATTCATCATAGCTTGGCCAAGCTTCATAGCTAACGGTACCTATGCTTGCTCCAAGTTTATCCCAAAGTTCCTCGGCTAAATGCGGAGCAACAGGAGATAATAGTTTCACAAAGCCCTTCATATATTCAAGCGGCAGTACTTCCGCTTTATAAGCTTCATTAATGAAGACCATCATTTGTGAAATCGCCACATTGAAGCGTAAGTGTTCGTAATCATCCGTTACCTTTTTCACCGTTTGATGATAAACACGCTCAAGTGCTTTACCATCGGCATCACTTGAAATTTTCTCATTTAATGTGCCTGCATCCGTAACAAATAAACGCCAAATTCGATCTAAGAAACGGCGTGCACCATCAAGTCCATTTGTAGACCAAGCAATGGAGGCATCTAATGGACCCATAAACATTTCATAAAGGCGAAGCGTATCGGCACCATGGCTTTCAACAATATCATCAGGATTTACTACATTCCCTTTAGATTTACTCATTTTCTCGTTATTTTCACCAAGAATCATTCCTTGGTTAAACAGCTTTTGGAACGGTTCCTTTGTTGGAACTACGCCGATGTCATAAAGGAATTTATGCCAGAAGCGTGCATATAATAAGTGAAGAACAGCATGCTCTGCTCCTCCAATATAAATATCAATTGGCAGCCATTGTTTTAACTTTTCAGGGTCTGCTAGGTGCTCACTGTTTGTAGGATCGATAAAACGCAAGAAATACCAGCAGCTGCCGGCCCATTGCGGCATTGTGTTTGTTTCGCGGCGACCTTTTTTACCTGTCTCCGGATCAACAACATTGACCCACTCATCAATGATAGCAAGCGGTGATTCACCAGTACCTGATGGTCTAATATTTTCTGTTTTCGGAAGGATTAAAGGCAGCTCTTCCTCTCGTACAGTTGTCGTTGTACCATCCTCCCAATGGATGACAGGAATCGGCTCACCCCAGTAACGTTGGCGGCTGAACAACCAGTCACGAAGGCGGTATGATACTTTTTTCTTGCCCTTTCCGTTTGCCTCAAACCATTCGATTGCTTTTTTAATGCCATCTTCTTTATTTAATCCATCTAAAAAGCCTGAATTCACATGAAGTCCGTCGCCTGTGTACGCTTCTTTGGAGATTTCACCACCGGCAACAACCTCTTTAATTGGCAATTCAAATTTAACTGCAAATTCATAATCGCGTTCATCATGGGCAGGTACAGCCATGATTGCGCCAGAGCCATAGCCCATTAATACATAGTCAGCAATCCAGATTGGCATCTTTTCACCATTAACAGGATTAATTGCATAGGCACCTGTAAATACGCCCGTTTTGTCTTTCGCTAAATCGGTTCTTTCAAGATCGCTCTTTGATTTAATTTGATCAAGATAGGCTTCAACAGCCGCTTTCTGTTCTGGAGCTGTAATTTCCGCTACTAATGGATGCTCTGGAGCAAGCACAGTATAGGTAGCACCAAAAATAGTATCCGGTCTTGTCGTAAATACTTCATAGCTTTTATCAGTGCCATCAATTGCAAATGTAATTTCCGCACCTTCTGAGCGGCCAATCCAGTTCCGTTGCATTTCTTTAATACTTTCAGGCCAATCCAGTTCTTCTAAATCTTCAAGAAGACGATCTGCATAGGCTGTGATTTTTAAAATCCATTGACGCATTGGCTTACGAATAACTGGATGACCGCCTCGCTCACTCTTCCCATCAATGACTTCTTCGTTTGCGAGTACAGTTCCTAAAGCAGGGCACCAGTTCACTGGCACTTCATCAACATAGGCCAACCCTTTTTCATAAAGCTTTAGAAAAATCCATTGTGTCCATTTATAATAGTTTGGATCGGTTGTATTGATCTCACGGTCCCAATCATAAGAAAAACCAAGTGATTTTATTTGTCTTTTAAATGTATTAATATTTTTCGCTGTAAATTCAGCAGGATCATTTCCGGTATCTAATGCATATTGCTCAGCAGGAAGACCAAATGCATCCCAGCCCATTGGATGAAGGACATTATAACCTTGCATCCGCTTCAATCTTGAAAGAATATCGGTTGCTGTATAGCCTTCTGGATGTCCAACATGAAGACCTGCCCCAGATGGATAAGGGAACATATCCAAAGCGTAAAATTTAGGCTTATCCTTGTCTTCTGATGTTTTAAACGTTTTATTTTCTTCCCAATACGTCTGCCATTTCTTTTCTATCACTTTATGGTCAAATGACATGTGAAAAACCTCCTACTTCTATTTTTTATTCACTATATGTATGGTTATAATAGAGCAAATTGCTAATTATAAGTTCTAAACGTAACCATTAAAAAACCTCCCGCCCTAGTTAAATAATAACCAGGGACGAGAGGTTATAATCAAACTTCCCGCGGTACCACCCACATTAGTTAATCTTTATGCAACGACAACTAAAAGATTAGACTCACTTTTAATTCCTTAACGCGGACGATTCGGCAAATATTACTTACATTCACATTTGCAACTTAGAGGCGAGTTCATGATGGTAAGCTGTTGACTTGCACCAACCGCCAACTCTCTATAAAGACTCATCCAACATTACTATTCCTCATCATAGTTGTTTTGGTATATAGTCTGTATTTTAAGAATTTGTCGGTTTATTGTCAAGTCCTGGCACTAAATTGCCCTACATTAATAAGTTTTGCTGATCCAATATCATGTCATTTTGGATACGGTTAATTTGCAATTGCATCCGATATAAGCGTTCTTTTTGCTGCTTATTGGAGCTCAGCATCAACTTTTGGATATCATTATAGGCTTCATTTAGCATCGTTTGTGCATTCGTATACTCGGTCGTATTGTAATGCTCTTGCTGGTTGGCAATTTCTAATTGTTCTAATGCATATTTGCAGGCCTCTTCGGCTTGATTTACGAATTGATCAACTGATGTACGTGTTGCCATCTTTTTATCCCCCTTTAACCATGATAGGAACACTTTTATTTTGTACAGTATGTCTGTTAGTTATTCGAGAAGAGGTTGTCCGTACACCGATAAACATGCTAAAATGACATTTGTATTTTATCTAATAGTGAAATTTTCGTAAGAAGGAGGGAATAACATGTCATTCCCTTATGCAACAGATAACAAGCGTTACCATACATGGAATTACCATTTACGCCAAACATTCGGACACAAAGTATTTAAGGTTGCCCTTGATGGAGGCTTTGATTGTCCAAATCGTGACGGGAAAGTAGCTTATGGGGGCTGTACATTTTGCAGCGCAGCCGGCTCCGGTGATTTTGCTGGGAGCAGAGCGGACGACTTAGTTAAACAATTTAATGATATAAAAACGAAAATGCATGAAAAATGGAAGGATGGCAAATACCTTGGCTATTTTCAAGCATTTTCCAACACGTATGCACCTGTTGAGGAGCTACGTGAAAAATACGAAGTAATTCTCAAACAGCCTGACGTCGTCGGCTTATCAATCGCCACAAGGCCGGACTGCCTACCAGACGATGTTGTCGAGTATTTAGCTGAGTTGAACGAACGGACATACCTTTGGGTCGAACTCGGCCTTCAAACCGTTCATGAATCAACGGCAAACTTGATTAATCGTGCTCATGACTATAACTGCTATCAAGAAGGAGTCGCAAAACTCCGCAAACACGGAATTAAGGTATGTTCCCATATTATTAATGGGCTCCCTCAAGAAACACCTGAAATGATGCTGGCAACTGCAAAAGAGGTAGCTAAGCTTGATATTCAAGGGATTAAAATTCATCTGCTCCATTTACTCAAAGGAACACCAATGGTCAAACAGTATGAAAAAGGGCTTTTGCAATTTTTATCTTTTGATGACTATGTAAAATTAGTATGCGACCAATTAGAAATTTTACCCGCTGAGATTGTCATCCACCGCATTACCGGTGACGGTCCACCGGATTTAATGATTGGGCCGATGTGGAGTCTTAGAAAGTGGGAAGTATTAAATGCCATTGATGATGAACTGAAACGGCGTGACAGCTGGCAGGGAAAATTCGCGATTAAAGAAGGCCATACATTATGATTTTGAAACGAGTCTTACCTTTTGCCCATGCCTTACTGAACGATGTAATTCAAAAAGGAGATTCTGTCGTTGATGCAACCGTTGGCAACGGACATGATACCGAGCTCCTAGCAAAGTTAGTTGGAGAGAACGGGAAAGTGTATGGGTTTGATATTCAAGAGCAAGCAATTGAAATTACAAACACACGGCTAAGAGAAATTGGTCTACAGAAAAGAGTGGAGCTTTTTCTAAAAAGCCACGATGAAGTAGAAGCTATTGTTCCAATCGACCAGCACGGGAAAGTGAAAGCTGCCATTTTTAATTTGGGCTACTTACCCGGCGGTGATAAAACGATCGTTACAACACCGTTTTCAACTATTAACGCCGTGCAGCAATTACTCACCATATTAGCTCCAGGTGGCATCATCATCCTTGTTGTTTATCATGGACATCCGGAAGGACAAGTAGAGCGCGACCAGCTTTTAGATTTCGTTGAAGCCATTGACCAAAAAAAGGCCCATGTCCTTCAATATCGATTTTTGAATCAAATCAATCATGCACCATTTGTCATTGCCATTGAAAAAATTAAATAGTAACAAAAAAGGGTTGTCTTGGGGCAACCTTTTTTGTTAGGCGTTGCCCTCTACCTTATAAAAATTCCGATACCAGCGTCCATTTATATAAAAAAACAAGGAAGTAAAGCCACTTCTTTTCAAAATTTGCCGCATGATGTGGCGCACCTCTCTTTGACCTTTCACTTTTATATCAGAAAAATATAGGCCAACAAGACCATGATTTATGAAACGATGAAATTTTTCATCAGGTAATCCTTTAATACGAATATCCGCTTGTTCTAAAAAGTAAATCATGCGCTTTTTTAACTCGTCCTTATTCGGAAAGTAAAAGCAAAAGTTTAAATCTCCGCCATTTTTATCTTCTTCTTGATCAATAAAGTAATCCAATAATATATGTAGCCCTTGTACATAAGGAAATAAAGCTTGTCTAACTTCCGCACCTTGGCTTTCCGTAAAATCTTCATTAAATGCATAGGCCACTAAACAAAAAATACCCAATGTGGAACCTGCACAGGCGGAAAATTCATACCAAGCCATATCTGGAAGATTATTTTTATATTGCATAAACCATTCCTGCAGTTTAGGCACTCTCTCCTCATGCTGGATATGTTTGTACACTTGCAGGTCACAGTAATAGGATGCTAATTCATGGAGGTATGGTGCAATCTTCTCATAATGCTTCAGCTTCCCTAATATTTGTTGGCATGTTTCAACAAGGGCCTGTAAATATCCGCCATCATCCTGCTCCATACGGTGCTGGTAATAATTTTTCGGACCTTTTCCTGGTGTTAAAGCATGGTGCATCGATTCGTGCAGACTCCTAAAATCAACAGGGTCCATCGAGGTACTGCGGTCACAGAGATTATCTAAATAATCACTAATGGTCTGGTAAGCTACAATAAATTGAATGCATTCATCCAGTGATTCATTAGCCAATATCGCATAAATCCCACCGCCCTCACAATGAAATGTTTTCGTCTCAATACTGGCCAATGCTTGCCTTTTTAACTCGGGATCAGGTATTTCACTAGCCTTTACTTTCCATTCATTTAAATAGACATGGACCCTTGGCAAAACATTTTTATATACCTTTTTCATTAAAAAAAATACATGTCCTGGACTTGTCAAAGCCGTTTCACTCCAAACAAAGGTCAGTACAGCAACTCAAAGGGATTTTTGCAATTGCATTTCGACAAAACCTTTTGCATACTTAAATACCTCTTCTCTTTCCGGCTCGTTAAAAATTTCATGATAAAGCTTCGGCCATTCTTTATATAGCTTCTCATTAACATTTAATTTATCAAACCAATCCTTCACAACTGTCCTATCAACGATTCTATCCGCTCCAGCCTGCATAAGCAAAACAGGAACATTAGGTACCTTATCAATTTTTTGCGCAGCGAGCTGCATTGCTTTTACAAGCTCCCTATACCAGCGGACAGAAACTTTCGTTACGTAAAGGGAATCATTTTCATCCTGCAGCATCACCTCTTTATTCCTTGTGGCAATATTCGCCTCCATATGGGAAGCAACCCGAAAAGAGGGAGCGATTACATTTAACGCTTTAGAAGCCAATTCCAAGCCTTTTGGCGGTGGAGTTGTGAGCCCTAAACATGGGGATGACAAAATAGCTGCTCGAATCGGCAATTGTTTTTCCTGCAGTGTTCGAATGACGGCCAAGCCCCCCATACTATGTCCCAATAAAAAGATTGGTAAGCCATAGGCTTCCGCTTCATTCACCCATTTTATAATCGTTTCAATATATTCTTCAAACGAATCGATATGTCCTCTACGTCTCGTTGATGTCCCTTGCCCCGGTAAGTCTCCTAAGACAACATTCATATGGTTCGCTTTCCACATTTCCGTTAACCACTTATAACGGCCTTGGTGCTCAAACGCACCATGAACAACCACAAAAACCGCGCGCGGATTTTCAACTTCCCACTTCCACATGTGAAAAAATCTCCTTTATTCTTAAATTTACCAATTATCCATGATACAATCATTTTATGATTTGAGCATTCTATAATTCAAGGAAAGATAACCTAAATTTTTTATTATAAATTTTAAAAAGGGGCTGATAGTATTATGATTTATGAATTTAAAGGAAAATATCCAAAAATAGCAGAAAGTGCATTTATTGCAGACTATGTTACCATAACAGGCGATGTTACGATAGGCGAACTCTCCAATATCTGGTTTAACACTTCAATCCGTGGTGATGTAGCGCCAACTATGATTGGTGATCGGGTTAGCGTACAAGACAATTCGGTCCTACATCAAAGTCCCAATAACCCACTTATTATTGAAGATGATGTTACAGTTGGGCATATGGTCATGTTGCATAGCTGTATCATTAGAAAAAACGCTTTAATAGGGATGGGCTCCATCGTTTTGGATGGCGCTGAAATCGGAGAAGGTGCTTTTATCGGAGCTGGCAGCTTAGTACCACAAGGAAAAAAAATACCGCCAAATTGTCTAGCATTCGGACGCCCAGCAAAGGTGGTCCGGGAACTAACGAAAGAGGATTTAGAAGACATGGCTAGAATTCGTCGTGAATATGTTGAGAAAGGCCAATTTTATAAGTCATTGCAAAAGTAGAAAAGCGAAAATGCCCGCTTTTCGAGTCGACGAGCTACTTACGCTAGACAATTATGCATATTTTCAAAAGGAGAAGGAGACAAGTGCTTCATGGCAAGTCTCCTTAATTTTTTACTAAACATTTCTTGATTATATCTAAAACAACAAAAGCCCTACCTCTCTTTCGTCTATACGGCTCCTAGACCGCGCCATGGGAATTAGCATGTAAAAACCAATCTTTCCAATTTGAGAAATAAATAATGTGGGATAAAGATGGAATTAATCTAGAGGGGTTTAGTAGAAAATATTTCATTTCAGTGGAGTATAACCACCCCACTGAATGAAATACCAATTTGCATTATTCTCGACACTAATGGAAGTGGGAGAGTGCTGTTACTTAAGCTTTTACAACATTAGCAGCTTGTGGTCCACGATTTCCAGCCACAATTTCAAAAGAAACCTTTTGACCTTCTTCTAATGACTTAAAGCCTTCACTTTGAATAGCTGAGAAATGTACAAATACATCTTCTCCACCTTCTACCTCGATAAAACCAAAACCCTTTTCTGCATTAAACCATTTAACTGTACCAGTGTTCATTTGTATTTCCTCCATTACATTTATTCACCATTAGCTTATTTATTCATTTTTATGATTAAAATAAAAAGCCGTAACTACAATACCGTGGAGTAAGTAATCGTCCACATTTTCATTTGCAGTTACGGCTACATATACACATGCAAAATTTAATAAACGAACTTAATAGCGTACACCTTATAATAAAACATTTTATTTATAAAGTCAAATCCTATTTAAATTGGTGCCTGCTATGATTTTCAACTATTTGCAACATTTTTGTGCTTGGAGTCATTTCGCTATTGCAAATTGGACATTGGTCACTGGTTTTGAAATTATCACGAACCCAGCAGTTGCACCCATCGGAGGTACAAACCCACACTTTCGTTTCCTCTGTTACAACCTCTTCTACATGCCTTCTTCCAAATGCCATCCTTTACCACACCTTTCATGAATTATGATCAGATGAATATGTCACATCGTCACATTAAAACCATGACGGCAACAAAAAAACTTATTATAAAAAAATAACGGTAATGTTACGTCTTTATAATAAGCGACTTCCAAAGTATGAATTTTTAAACCCTTTATTATAGTATAACCTATAATTAGTTTTTATACCAATTTTTAGCCGAATTATAAACTAGCCACGAGCTCGAGTATTGGAATATAAAAAGAGTAGATAACTGATTGAGTTGCAGTTCATCTACTCTGTTTGTTTTATTATGTTATGACAATGCTTCTTGCTTTAAGCTCTCTGCTTTATCCGTTTTTTCCCATGGAACATCAATATCAGTACGGCCGAAATGTCCATAGGCAGCTGTTTGTTTATAAATTGGACGGCGTAGATCCAACATTTTAATTATACCTGCAGGACGAAGGTCAAAGTTACTCCGAACCACTTCAACTAATTTTTCTTCAGATACTTTCCCTGTACCGAACGTATCGACTGCAATGGAAACTGGTTGAGCCACACCAATTGCATAAGCAAGCTGTACTTCGCATTTTTCCGCTAAACCTGATGCGACAATATTTTTAGCAACATATCTTGCTGCATAAGCGGCAGAGCGGTCAACTTTTGTTGGGTCTTTTCCTGAGAATGCACCACCGCCGTGACGTGCGTAGCCTCCATACGTGTCAACGATGATTTTTCGTCCTGTTAAACCTGCATCACCCTGTGGACCGCCAATAACAAAACGGCCAGTTGGATTAATGAAGTATTTTGTTTTATCATCAATCAGCTCTTTAGGGACGATTGGATTAATGACAAATTCTTTAAGATCACGTTGAATTTGTTCTAATGAAATCTCCGGATTATGCTGCGTTGAAATAACGATGGTATCGATGCGTACTGGCTTATCATTTTCGTCATACTCTACCGTTACCTGCGTTTTGCCGTCTGGTCGTAAATAAGGCAATGTTTCATTTTTACGTACTTCTGATAACCGACGAGAAAGTTTATGTGCTAAAGAAATTGGAAGTGGCATTAATTCAGGAGTTTCATTGCATGCAAATCCAAACATTAACCCCTGGTCACCAGCTCCAATCGCTTCAATCTCTTCATCAGACATCTGGCCTTCACGGGCCTCCAGCGCTTTATCTACACCCATGGCAATGTCAGGTGACTGCTCGTCAATGGATGTTAACACAGCACAAGTTTCACCATCAAAACCATACTTTGCACGATTATACCCAATTCCGTTAATCGTTTCCCGGACGATTTTCGGAATATCAACGTATGTGGATGTTGTGATTTCTCCAGCAACCAATACTAAACCAGTTGTTACAGTAGTTTCTGCAGCAACACGTGCGTTAGGGTCATTTTTAAGGATTTCATCCAAGATTGAATCTGAAATTTGATCACAAATTTTATCGGGATGACCTTCTGTAACTGATTCAGATGTAAACAGACGACGATTCTTATTTGTCATTACCTATGTACCTCCTAATTAAACAATTATGATAACGGTACTCATTCCCTTATATACGTTGGCTAAAAAGATTCACTATTTTTAAGGTGTCCATTTTTAATTAAAAAACTAATACCGAGTTCTTTTAAAAATAAGACAATATTTTCCAATGAATATAAAAAAACCTTTCCTACAAATAAATGAGGAAAGGTTGAAGATCATGTCCTTTCACTCTTATCGTTCAAGACAACAATATGCCTTGCAACAGGTTAGCACCTTGTCACTATTAAGAAATTTGTCAAAATATGCCGAATTAATTGGGTATATTCTGGAATTATAATAATAGTGTCGGTTGCCGGGTTTCTTTGGGCCTGTCCCCCTCCACCAACTCTGGGATAAGAGAGTATCCGTTCCGACCTATAATATCGTAGGAAGCGAAAATTTGTCAATTAATTTTAAAACATCAGGAAAGAAATTTCAAATAGTATAGACTATTAATCTAAATATGTTATACTAATTAACATATTATAGATAAAATGATTAAACTAAGGAAAAGGATGGTTTTGTTCATGAACTCTGTTGGTAATACGATTGAATTAAAGGATGTGATTAATGGATCTAATGTCCATCATAATCTATCTGTTCCACAATTAGTGGAAAAAACATTATCAAGAGGAGAAGCTGTATTATCTTCAACTGGTGCTGTCCGTGCTACAACTGGTAAATATACTGGCCGTTCCCCTAAAGATAAATATATCGTAGAAGAAGCTTCTACTAAAGATAAAATTGACTGGGGTGCTGTAAATCAGCCTATTTCATCTGAAGTATTTAATTCCCTTTATCAAAAGGTATTAAACTACTTATATTCTAAAGATGAAATTTTCCGTTTCCAAGGATTTGCTGGTGCTGACCCTAAATACCGTTTACCAATGCAGGTCATAAATGAGTATGCATGGCATAATTTATTTGTTCATCAGCTTTTTATCCGTCCAACTGAGGAAGAGTTAAAAGCGCATAATCCGGAATTCACTGTCATTTGTGCACCAAATTTCAAAGCGGATCCTGCTGTTGATGGTACAAAATCAGAAACATTTATTATCATTTCTTTCGAGCAGAAAACAGTATTAATCGGTGGAACTGAGTATGCTGGTGAAATGAAGAAATCCATCTTCTCTATCATGAACTACTTATTACCTGAAAAGAATGTATTACCAATGCACTGCTCTGCTAATATTGGTCAAGAAGGCGATGTTACCTTATTCTTCGGCTTATCAGGTACTGGTAAAACAACATTGTCAGCTGATCCAAATCGCCGCTTAATCGGTGACGATGAGCATGGTTGGTCAAATAATGGCGTATTTAATATCGAAGGCGGATGCTATGCAAAATGTATCAACCTTTCTCAAGAGAAAGAACCACAAATTTGGGATGCCATCCGTTTTGGTTCAGTATTAGAAAACGTTGTGCTTAACGATGACACTAGAGTTGCAGACTACGATGATTCATCTTTAACTGAAAATACTCGTGCAGCATACCCAATTGATGCTATTGATAATATCGTAATACCTAGTATCGGTGGACATCCAAATACTATTATTTTCTTAACAGCAGATGCTTCTGGTGTATTACCTCCAGTAAGCCGTTTAACAAAAGAGCAAGCTATGTATCACTTCATCAGCGGTTATACAAGTAAAGTTGCTGGTACAGAACGTGGAATCACTGAACCACAACCAGCTTTCTCTACATGCTTTGGCTCACCTTTCCTACCAAGATCAGCAAAAGTTTATGCTGAAATGCTTGGTGAAAAGATCGACCAATATAACGCTCGCGTATTCCTAGTAAACACTGGTTGGACTGGCGGCGAATATGGCGTTGGTAAACGTATGAATCTTTCTTATACAAGAGCAATGGTACGCGCTGCCCTTGAAGGAGATTTAGATAACGTTGAAACAGTAACAGATCCAATTTTTGGATTACAAATTCCATTACACTGCCCAGGTGTTCCTGATGAGGTTCTTCAACCTAAGAAAACATGGGCTGACGGTGCAGCATACGAAAAGAAAGCTATGGAATTAGCGAAAGCATTCAATGACAACTTCAAGAAATTCGGCGATGTATCTGACGAAATTAAAAACGCAGGTCCATTAGTAAAATAATAATTAATAAGGCCTCCCATGATTTGGGGAGGCCTTGTTTTTTGTATTTAACAGTTTTTCATCCATTTCGTTAAATCTTGTACCACTTTCCGATTCACTTGCGGTGGAAAATAATGCGTGTACTCTTCAAATATCCATTTTGTATATCGTTTGTTATGCTCTTTTAGCTTATTTTCCAACAAATAGGCATGGTTAACGGATACATTTTTATCCTTTGCACCATGGATGATTAGCACAGGCGCCTTCATTTTACTAATTTGCTCTAAAGGAGTGCGCCATTTGTACTGTTCAGGAACTTTAGTAGGAGTGCCACCGATAACCCGCTTCATCATCCTACGTAAATCTACTCTTTCCTCATAGGTTAAAACCATATCAGAAACACCGCCCCATGTTACGACAGATTTCACAGTCGGCTCTTCTATTGCTGTAATTAGTGCCATAGCACCCCCGCGGGAAAAGCCAAATACATGAATGTTTTCGTAATCTACTAAAGGGTGCTCTACTAAAACATGAAAGCCTGCTAGTGCGTCTTTCCGATCTTCCCCCGCAAAATCTTCATAACCTTCCCCTCCGCAATTCCCTCTGTAAAACGGGGCCATGACAACGAATCCTTCTGAAGCAAACTGAATAATCCGGCCCATTCGCACCATTCCGGCTCCCTTAATACCACCGCGTAAATATAAAAATCCTGGGAACTTCCCATTATGTGTATTGGCCTCCCACTTTGGAACGGCCAAAAATCCCTTTACTCTATAACCGTCACTTACATATGTAACAAGAAAAACATCAATCCGCGGATTTGGTGATGGATATCTTTGCATATTAATGATCTTGGCAATGCCCATCCTTACAACTCCCTTCTTCGGGACAGGGGGACAGGTACATTGTCCCGTTTTTTTAGGGACAATGTACCTGTCCCCCTGTCCCACTCACTCCTTATATAGGCATACACACATTTTATCATTCCATCATACTCTATAGTAGATTCCATACAAGGAGGTTTCTATCTATGAGGGTTCAGTTACATCGATTTATTGTATTGACTGTTACTTTACTTGTCCTTTTTGCGTTAAGTGCATGTTCACAAGATACACCACAAAAGGTAAGGCTTGCTGAGGTAACTCATTCTATATTTTATGCTCCGGAATACGTTGCCCTGGAAAAAGGATTTTTTGCCGAGGAAGGCCTAGATGTTGAGCTGACGACGACTTGGGGCGGTGATAAGACGATGACAGCATTGTTGACAGGTGGCGCTGATATCGCCCTTGTAGGCTCTGAAACATCCATTTACGTTGAAGCACAAGGCGCAGTTGACCCTGTTATTAATTTTGCTCAGCTCACACAGACAGATGGAACATTCCTCGTTGCCCGTGGAAAAATAGACAATTTTAGTTGGGAGCAATTAAGAGGAAGCACATTCCTAGGTCAACGCAAAGGCGGCATGCCACAAATGGTGGGAGAGTTTGTTTTAAAGAAACACGGCATTGATCCCCATAAAGATACAAACTTAATTCAAAATATTGATTTCGCTAATATCCCTAATGCTTTTGCCTCCGGCACGGGCGACTATGTCCAATTATTCGAACCAACGGCCAGTATTTTTGAAAAAGAAGGAAAAGGCCATATTGTTGCTTCTTTCGGCACAGAATCAGGCCATGTCCCATATACTACTTTTATGGCAAGAAACAGCTATATGAAAGAAAACGCTGAAACCATTGAAAAATTTACAAAAGCAGTGTACAAAGCACAAGTTTGGGTACAAGAACATAGCGCAAAGGAAATTGCTGAAGTCATTGCCCCTCATTTTCAAGACACTGACCCCGCTATCATTGAAACCGTAGTTGACCGCTATAAGAGCCAAGGCTCGTTCGCAACGGATCCAATTTTAGATGAGGAAGAATGGAACAACCTTCAGAATATTATGGATGAAGCAGGAGACCTTCCGAAGCGGGTCGATTATCAAACTCTGGTCAACACGGATATTGCAAAAAAAGTGATGAATGATTAGGAGGGAGGTCTAGTCCCAATGAGCTTCTTAGAAATTGAAAATATACATCACACGTATTTTTCACCTAAAACAGCAACAACTGCCTTAGAGAATATTTCACTTTCAATTGAGGAGGGGGAATTTATCTCCTTTCTCGGCCCAAGTGGCTGCGGCAAAACAACATTACTTTCCATTATCGCAGGTTTACTTAAACCAACCGAGGGAACAATCAAGATAGATGGAATCAATGTTAATGAACGGAAGACGATGATTGGCTACATGCTTCAGCAGGATTATCTCTTTCCTTGGAAAACAATTGAAGAAAATATTACGCTTGGTTTAAAAATAATGAACATCGATTCAGCCAGGAATCATCAAAAAACCCTTGCTTTGCTTAAAGAAATGAATCTTGAAAACGTTGAAAAAAAATATCCGAGCGAGTTGTCCGGTGGGATGCGGCAACGTGTCGCCCTTGTTCGAACATTATCAACGAATCCGAAAATTCTCCTATTAGATGAACCTTTTTCAGCATTAGATTATCAGACCAAGCTTAAACTGGAAGACTTAGTGTTTCAAATTTTAAAAGAATATAATAAGACAGCTCTATTAGTCACCCATGATATTGGGGAAGCCATCGCCATGAGCGACCGTATCTTTTTATTAAAAGCAAATCCAGGTGAAATTGCCCAATCCTTTGTCGTTCCAGAGGAACTCAAGGAACTCACACCTTTTCAAGCTAGACAGCATTCCACATTTTCAGAACTATTTCAAAACATTTGGGAGGAGCTGAACAATCTTGAAACCAGAGAAACATAATACAGAACATCTTCATAAAGCTTATTTACAAAAGTTGAAAAAGGAAAAGCGGTGGACCCAATTTTGGCAATTTCTTATTTTCATCACTTTTTTTGGAGTCTGGGAAATCGCAAGTCGGAATCGATGGATTGACCCGCTGATTTTCAGTTCGCCAACAAAAGTCTGGCATTTATTTTTACAAAAAGTAAGTGACGGTTCCTTAATTATTAACCTTCAGGTGACCCTGTTTGAGACGATTTTAGGATTTATTTTAGGAACATTACTTGGCACTGTTTTAGCCGCGATTCTTTGGTGGTCCGAAAGGTTATCGGACATTCTTGACCCCTACCTCGTAATATTAAATGCGATGCCAAAGGTGGCGTTAGGACCAATCTTAATTGTAGCTCTTGGACCGGGATATACATCCATTATTGCCATGGGTACCATCATATCGGTGATTATTACCACCATCGTCGTCTACACGTCTTTTAAAGAGGTCGATTATAATTATATAAAGGTCATGCAAACATTTGGTGCCACGAGAATACAGATATTCCAGCACACTGTGCTACCAGCATCCTTTCCAACAATTATTTCAACTTTAAAGGTCAATGTAGGCTTATCATGGGTCGGCATTATTGTAGGAGAATTTCTCGTATCTGCTAAGGGGCTTGGCTATTTAATCATCTACGGCTTCCAGGTCTTTAATTTTACATTAGTACTGATGAGTTTACTCTTAATAGCGGTATTTGCCACAATTATGTACAAAGTTGTGGAATGGCTTGAAAATAAACTTGTAAAAAATGGGGTATAACTTTGTGGTGTAGTATCTCTGTAATGGGGTCAGGCTCCTTTGCCTTCACTTCTCCACTACGGCGCCAGACCCCAATCTTATTAAAAAGTAACGTAATAGGGATCCTGTAATGATTCCCGGTATAACAAAAAGCATCGGTAGCCAAACCGGCCCCCATAGCACCCCAAATAAGCATAATTTTGATGAATACATCAAACCCACCGTAACCCAATAAGCGGAGAAAACAAACGGGAGATAACGATATGGTTTTTGACCACCTCCAGCATCTTTGTATGCATCCCACATCGCAAAGAAATATAGACATGGATAAAACATTAACCACGCATAATTCGTTTGTTGGATGGCCGCTTCGATTTCTCCTTGAAAACTCAATAATATGATTTCGTTAAAATTGGCTTGAATATTAATTAAGAATTCAAGCAATATAAATATAATGCCCTTTATATATTGGCCATTAAGTAATTGCCCAAATCCAGGTAAAGCAATACTCCAAAGTAGTTTCTCCATACATTACTCTGCTGCCCCTTTTTGTAAACTATATTGCCACATTAAATAGATCATCACTCCTTGGATTGGAACTCTAAATCAGTATTCTCAACTCATCATCAAATTATGTAATGGGAATGAAAATACTGTAATTTTTTTCCATATAAATTAAAAAGCCCCCATTCCAAACTAGAATGAGAGCTTTTCGATTTGTTTTATGCTTTCCTGCAATACTTTATCCTTCATAATAAAGCTAAATTTTTCATTGGACATAATGTTGTCAGGTAGTTCGTCCAAAAGAATGGGACCGTCCGTTTCATAAAATGTATCTTGGTAATGCAGCTCTTCAATTTGCGCGAAATAAATATTTTTCATGATTACTTCTGACTTCGCTTTTACTTCGTATTGTCCAATATAGTATAAAGAGCTGATTGTACCTCCGGTTTCTTCCAGCACTTCCCGATGTGCAGCAGCCTCCGGGCTTTCTCCTTGCTCCACTTTGCCGCCGGGAAATTCCATTCCTCGTTCCTTGTGGATGGTTAACAGCCATTGATTCCGATACTTACAAATCACCCAGACATGCTTTGGTGTTTTTGAAAAGGGGCATTCATCAAAAGAAAGCTGGACGGTATTCCCATAATAATCATTAAATTTCAGCATATAAAAAAACTCCATTAATTTATTCCGACATTCACATTTTTCACTTACCCTTATCATACCATGGACATTTAAAAAAGCCACTCCTACATAGTGGAGTGACCATCATTGCCAAAATAATTTTCATCATCACGATTCAATATCCCCATGGTTTCTATATGTTGCTTCGTTTCTGGTTTACCAAGCTCATAGAGCATTTGGTATACGTTGGTTAGATTTTGATCAATCTGGTCATTTGGCCGATCATAATGGTATTGCACATAAGGAACATGGGCCCTGAAAAATCCCATCCAATCAGCTGAATACATCTCATCAAAAATCTCGCGCAATGTGCGGATTTCATTCTCTGTTGCCTCAATTTCCAGTTCAAAAGGTGAAGCTGTTTTTATTTTGGAAATTTCTCTCGACCCTACTGAAATATAGTACGTGCTTTTTTCCATTGTTATCGCCCCTTACTGTATGCCGTTTTAAAAAATATATGATTCATTTATAGCATTTAATTTTACTTTTTCCTTATTTATCGTTTAAATATTCATAAGAGGATTACTTTGATGATTTGTTACGAAGCATGCTTACAGCGTTGCGTAAAAATCCTGGAATTGGAATTCCAATTCGTCCGGCATTTTCAATGGTGGAAAGAATCTCATTTGCCATGTAAAAAAAGACTGTAGCATCCCTTATAAGATGGCTATTGCCAACCAACTCATCAATAAAATGAGCAATAGCAATCAGGGCAAATATCATAATTTTTTTGGCAATACCTTTAAATCCAATACGGCTTGAAAGGTTTCCCTCTATACCAGCGGCTAAAAGTCCTGTAACATAGTCTATAACGACCAATACTGTAAAAATTAATAATAATGAATCAAAGCTTCCAAAAAGATAGGACACGATTGAGGCACCAATGGCAATAAAAAGTTTAATATAACTTCCTAAATATTCCATGAAACTCACCTCCTTGTCCCTATATTTTATTAATTCTTTCAAGTTCGGTTTGTATAAAAGCCTATAGATTTCTGGAATATAAATAAACTAGCGAAAATATGCATCATTCTAAGAGGAAAACGGAAAAATAAAAATATCAGAAGCAGTATAGGAGTGAAATAACGTGAAACTTATTGATGATCTTTATAAGATGTACAGCCACATCTTGACCGGTGACGAAGAAGATGCGGATATCATTGTTTTTTCAGTATTGGAAGCGTTAAAACGTGAAGATCTTTTAGAGTTAATAGAGGAAATGGACGAACAAGAACTTTATAGCATGGTAGGAATGTATATGCTTGAAAAATTCAAAAGTAAAATGGCTCGAGAAGGAGTCGGCCAAAGTCAGATGTTAGGGGTAGATGAGTTAAAACACCTGCACTAATACATATGGAATGTCTTTCGGGCATCCAATAATGCATAATTTTAGATTTATAATTGAATATTTACCACAAATATTTCAAATCTATTTCATTTACTGTTTATTTATTGTATACTTTGGTTATATTATTTTTGTAATCAGTATCTGATTAATAAAATATTTTCTCCCTATGTTTGCGCATGTGTATACATGCGCCTTTTTTATTTAATCATAAAAATAAAAAGCCAAGCATCATAATTCAAGATGCATTGGCTTTTTTACCCTACATGTTTTTCAACTGATTGATGATTTCACTAACAACATCGTCCATTTTGTTTGTGCCACCAATATCAGGTGTTTTGATTCCTTTTTCCAACGTTAATTCAATCGCTTGTAAAAGGATGCCGCCTAATTCACCGTAACCAAGGTGATCTAACATCATCGATGCAGTCCATAGCTGTCCTACCGGGTTGGCAATCCCCTTACCAACGATATCCGGCGCAGAACCATGAACGGGCTCAAACATTGACGGATACTTTCCATTCACATTGATATTGGCTGCTGGCGCGATGCCAATGCTGCCCATAATCGCTGCACCAATATCTGTTAAGATATCACCAAATAAATTGCTTGCTACAATAACATCAAATTCATGAGGACGAGTGACGAAAAAGGCTGAAAGGGCATCAATATGCCTAGATTCTGTTTCAATTCCCGGATTTTGTGATGCGATTTCGCGAAATACTTCATCCCAAAATGGCATACTATGGACAATTCCATTTGATTTAGTCGCGCTCGTTACTTTCCCGCGTCTCTTCTTTGCTAATTCAAAAGCATAACGTATTGCTCGTTCTGTTGCCTTCCGTGTAAATACAGCATTTTGGATGACCACTTCGTCTTCACCTTGATGAATTCGTCCCCCAGCTTCACTATATTCACCTTCAGAATTCTCACGCACTACAAGTAAATCAAAATCCTTGGGGCTTGCTAAAGGAGATTTGACCCCCTTCATACTACGGGCAGGGCGCACATTAATGACCTGTTCAAATTCACGGCGGATTTTAATTAATAAGCCCCAAAGCGAAATATGGTCTGGCACAAGGTTTGGGTCTCCGACTGCTCCTAAAAAGACCGCATCGGACTCTTTCAAGCGATCCATACCATCCTCGGGCATCATTACGCCATGCTCTAAATAATAATCACAGTTCCATGGGTACTCTTTATATTCAAAGTTTAAGCCCCCATGTATTTCTGATAATACATCTAAAACCTGCAATGAAGCAGGAACAACTTCCTTTCCAATTCCATCTCCTGGTATAACTGCTAATTTAATAGTACTCACTGATGTTCCCCCTTGTTCGATAGTTTCTGGATTTCCTTGATCCACTTTTCCCCATACCTATCACCATATTCTTTATATAAAGGCCGGAAAAAGTCAATCCAATTTTCACGTTCTTCCTCCGTTAATTCGTAAATTTGAATATCGGACGTAGCTTTTATAATTTTTAACTGCTTTTGATTAATTTCCTGCGACTGGGCCAACAACCAATCGGTTGTTTCATCCATAGCCTCTTCTATTTGTTGTTGAATTTCTTTAGGAAGAGAATCCCAAAACTCCTGATTCATTAAAACAGCATAGCCTAAATAACCGTGGTTACTGATTGTTAAATGCTGCTGCACCTTATAAAATCGCTTCGAATAAATATTCGAGATTGTATTCTCCTCACCATCCAAATAGTGGCTTTCTAAATTTTTATAAACTTGATTAAATGGCATTGCGTTTGTGTTAACACCCAATTCACGAAATTGATCTTCAATAGCCTGGCTCGGCATAATCCTAAATCTTTGTCCCAAGAAATCCTGCGGCGTCCTTAACGGACCACGATTACTTGTCATTTGCTTAAATCCATTGCTCCAAAAGGTCATCCCCTTAATATTATGCTGTTTTAATTCACCTAACAGTTCTTGGCCTATTTCACCATTTAATACAGCCTCAACATGTTGTTCGTCCTTAAAAATATAGGGTAAATCTAGGATAAGCCATTCAGGCAGAAGCTCCGTCAAGTTTGAATAAGCCGGGGCAATCATCTGTACATCACCGCGAATAAGGGCGTTCACCTCATGGCCTTCCGCATATAAAACCCCATTTGGAAAAACCTCAACCTTTACTTTTCCATTCGTCTTTTCAGCTACTAATTTGGCAAACTTTTCAGCAGCTTGTCCTTTCGGTGTATTTTCAGCAACAACATGGCTGAAATTAATGACAATTTGTTTATTTAAATCCTTTTGCTCATAATCATAGGCGATTGATTTAGAATCATTATTTTTTCCAAATCCTATGAAAAAGAAAAACATAAAACACACCATCATAACAATGGATGTACTAATAAACGTCTTCATAACATGCACCATATTAATTATATTTTTAGATAATTTTATCATACCAGTTCCATCGTGGTACAATTATATTAGAAAATTTGCAATTTGCCTAAAATGGTGAATTTTCATCACAACTCATTTCCACTTATACTAAATATTTGAGGTAGAATTTTCTATGTATCAAAAAATACCAATACGATGGAAAATAATGGGCCTTATCCTCGTCATCATGGGGCTTTCAATCTTCATGATTGGGGTTGGTCTTATTGGAAATTTCATTAATGTCAAAGAAGAAGAATTAAAAGAACGCGCACTCATCACAGCACGAACCGTCGCAGAAGTTCCAGGTATTAAATCGAATGTGAACAGCGACCGCAAGGCCCGAAATACGATTAATCCACTCGTAGAGCGGGTACGGATTATTAATGGTGCCACTTACATCGTCGTGCTTGATATGAATAGAGTAAGGCTATCGCATCCTGTCCAATCATTAATTGGCAAGGTTTCTGAAGGTGCTGATGAAGGGCCGGCATTCGCTGAACATACCTATACGACAAAAGCCAAAGGAGAATCGGGTACAGCTGTCCGGGCCTTTGTACCGATCATGGATAACGACCATGAACAAATCGGCGTTGTGTTGGTCGGCTACCTACTTCCGACCGTTTGGGAAATTATTTTGAGTTTAAGATTCGATATTCTTACAACCATTATTGTTTCCATTATTTTCGGAGGATGGGGCTCATGGATTTTGGCAAACCATATCAAACGGCAAATCTTCCAACTTGAGCCCCATGAAATTGCCGCTTTGCTTGTCGAACGCACCGAGACGTTTAATGCAATGCATGAAGGGATTGTCGCGATCAACAATAATGAGGTGATTACAGTTTTTAATGAAAAAGCAAAACAATTATTAGGTATTTCTGGTGACGTTATTGGTGAAAAAATATCTGATGTCGTTCCTGACACCTATTTGCCGGAAATTTTATCTATTAATCAACCAGTCTATAATAAAGAGCTAAATGTTCGGAATCAAATGCTTCTAAGCAACCGTATTCCCATTAAAGTGAACAATGAAACCGTTGGAGCAGTTGCCGTATTCCAAGACCAAACAGAGGTCAAAAAATTAGCGGAAGAGCTAACAGGTGTAAAAGCCTTTGTCAATGCACTAAGAGTCCAAAACCATGAACATATGAATAAGCTTCATACGATTGCCGGCTTAATTCAAATGAATCATAAAGAGAAAGCGCTTGATTATGTATTCCAAGTAACAGAAGAGCAACAAGAGCTGACACAATTCTTAGGAAAAAAAATACATGATGAAAGCTTATCAGGTTTATTGTTAAGTAAGGTTAGCAGAGGAAAAGAGCTCGGTATTCAGGTTATCATTGATCGCAATAGCCACTTAGGATGGTTCCCAAACCCATTGGACCATCATGACTTTGTTATTATCATCGGAAACTTAATCGAAAATTCGTTTGAAGCCTTTGATGATGTAAAGCAAGAGGATAAACAAATTTTCATTAGCTTTGAACAAGATGCCCATGTTACGTCCATTCTAGTGGAGGATAATGGTACTGGCATGGATGAAGGCATAAAAGAAAAAATATTCATTCAAGGCTTTTCAACAAAAGGAGCTGCTGGTCACGGAATCGGACTGTATCTCGTAAACGAAATTGTCAAAAACGCAAATGGGGAAATCAGTGTAGAATCAGAAAAAGGACAGGGCACAACTATAATGATTTCTTTTTACGAAAATCGTAAAATTGGAGGTAACGGAGATGGCCCCACATACAATTAAAGTGCTGCTAATAGAAGATGATCCCATGGTCCAAGAAGTTAACCGCCAGTTTATTGAAAGAATAGAAGGATTTAAGATCTTCGGTATTGCCGGAAATGGATATGAAGGACTGCAAATGATAAAAAAATTAAAACCTGACCTCGTATTTATCGATATTTTCATGCCTGCACAGGACGGGCTTGAGACTATTCATCAAATACGAAAAGAAGGGATTCCCATAGATATAATAGCGGTAACGGCTGCCACCGACATGGAGACCATTCGCAATGTCCTGCAAAATGGTGCGTTTGATTACATTATGAAGCCTTTTAAATTCGAACGCATTAAAAAGTCGTTGGAAAACTATCGCTCATTCCGAACACAGATGCAAAGCAAGACAAACCTTACACAAAAAGATTTGGACCAAATTCGTTTTGAAAAAGATGACTATGAATCAACCAATCTCAATCTTCCTAAAGGTTTAAATGAAGTTACCTTTAAAAAGATTATGAAATACCTAAATGAACAAAATAATCCGCTTTCTGCTGAAGAGGTTGCCGAGCAGGTCGGTTTGGCAAGGGTGACAGCAAGACGTTATTTGGATTATCTTGCGAAAAGTGGTTTTATTATGATTGATGTACAATATGGTGGTGTCGGAAGACCGATAAACCGTTATATAACACGTGGTTAAGGACAGGGGGACAGGTTTTGTGTCCCTCTTTTATTGTATTACATGTAGAAAATTCGGGATTAGGCGTGACACGAACCCTGTTCACCTTTCCCACTTTTATCAGGTATGTTAGCGTTTACAGACCAAAAAGACCAAAAGGGACAATATGACCAAATTATTAACAAAAGTTTACATCATCTGTACTATAATAGTTAAATTCACAATACATGGAATAGCCTGAATGTTCCATAGTCATTATGAATAAAAACACTATTAGGGGGTTTCTAGATGAAAAAGTGGCTTATGACGATGTTCGCAGCAGTCCTTATGATTGGTTTACTCGCAGGCTGTGGTGCAAGATCTCAAAAAAGCGGCGGTTCAACCGAAGGCGGAGAAGCAAAGGGCAGTGATGAAAAAATTGTTATTAAATTCTCACACGTAGTTGCTGAAAACACTCCAAAAGGTCAAGCAGCAGAAATGTTTAAAGAATTAGCAGAAAAATATACAAATGGCAAGGTTGAAGTTCAAGTATTCCCGAACTCACAGCTTTATACAGATGAAGACGTATTGGCAGCTGTTCAGCAAAATAACGTACAATTAGCTGCTCCATCAACTTCAGTTGTTACTAAATTATATCCACAATGGACTCTATTCGACTTACCATTCATTTTTAAAGATGAAGCAAACGTTCAAGCAGCAATGGAAAGCCCAGAAATTGGTGGCAAACTATTTTCAATGTTAAAAGACCAAAACCTACTTGGCTTAGCAATGTGGGATAACGGTTTCAAACAAATACACTCAAATAAAGCTATTAAAACAACAGCAGATTTTAAAGGTCAAAAATTACGTGTAATGACTAGTAAAGTACTTGAGGCTCAATTTAAAGCAGTTGGCGCTAATCCTACTCCAATGGCATTCGGTGAAGTATACAGCGCACTAGAGCAAGGTGTTATCGATGGCGGTGAAAACACAATATCCAACATCTACTCTCAAAAAATGCATGAAGTTCAAAAATATATCACGATGAGTAATCATGGCTACCTTGGTTATGCTGTTATTACAAACGCTGAGTTTTGGAATGGCCTACCAGATGACGTGCGTCAAGGCTTAGAAAAAGCGTTGAACGAATCAACTAGTTGGATTCGTGAAAATAGTAAGCGTGTAAACGACGAGCAATTAGATCTTATTAAACAATCAGGTAAAACTGAAATTATTACTTTAACTGATGAAGAAAGGCAAGCATGGGTTGACGCAATGACTACGATCTACCCACAATTTGAAAACGAAATCGGTAAAGACTTAATTGATTCAGCTAAATCACTTTGGTAAAACAATCTACCTTAAATCTTATGTACACATTTAGATAGCTAGATAATAAGGGGCGTTATGCCCCCTTAATTTTAAAAACACACTCAGACAAATTTTAACACTAGTTCGATTACAAGGGATGTGAAAAAATTGAATTTTTTAGATAAAGTATTATCAAGAATTGAGGAAGTGCTTTGCGGGCTTGCTTTAACGCTTGCGACATCCTTTGCTTTTATTGAAGTTATCTTGCGTAGAGGCTTTGGCTCCAGTTTAGGATTCACACAAGAAGCGGTTAATTATTTATTGATTTTTGCAGGATTGATTGGCGCTTCAATCGGTATACGTGAAAAAGTACATCTTGGTGTAGATTTATTGATAAAACAATTTTCTCCTAATTTACAAAAAGGGATGATCCTTTTTGTGTATTGCTTAAATATTTTGTTCTGCATTGTTGTCGCTGTTCTTGGTTACCAGCATGTTGCGGTTTTAACCCAATTTGGTCAAGTATCCCCTGAGATGGAAATCCCTATGTATATTCCAAAAGGTATTGTTGCAATCGCTTTTACATTAATGACAATCCGTTATCTACAGGAATTGGTGAAAGCAATCAAAACACCTACGGATCAGCTTTTAGCAGAGCAACAGGAAGGCGGTGTGCATTAATATGAATGCAGTTCCTAATCAAACAATAGAGCCAAACATGCCAAAGTCGGGAACAACCCTTAAAAAATTATCTTCGCTATTTTTTATATTATTAGCATTAGCATGCTCTATCTATTCTTTCATGATTGGTAGCGCAGCATTGGCGGTATTCTCTTTATTATTCTTATTTTTATTTCTCGGCCTACCAATTGCCATTTCATTAGGTTTTGCGTCCTTTGCCGTTATTTACTTTTTTACGACCGACCCACTTCCGGATTTGGCAGGTAAAATATTTTCAGGAATTAACAACTTCCCATTAATGGCGATTCCTTTTTTTATACTTGCTGGTAATATTTTCACAACCGGTGGGGTTGCAAAACGCCTTATTGATTTAGCAAACGCCTTTATTGGTCACTTACCTGGCGGATTATCAATCGCATCTATTATGGCCTGTGCTTTATTTGCAGCCATTTCTGGTTCATCACCTGCAACTGTAGTAGCCATTGGTAGTATTATGATTCCGGCAATGACGAAATTCGGTTATCCTAAGAAATATGGCGTCGGCTCTATAGCTACAGCCGGATCATTAGGAATTCTTATCCCACCAAGTGTACCGATGATTGTTTACTGCGTAACCGTAGAACAATCTGTAGGAAGAATGTTCTTGGCTGGTATCATACCTGGAATTTTGTTGGCGTTTCTTCTTGCTTTCGTAAGTTTTTATGTTGCCAAGAAAAATAATTATCCACTTAGTCCAAAAGCTACAGCTTCCGAAAAAATGAAGGCTATCCGTCATTCCATATGGAGCTTGGCATTGCCAATCATCGTTATTGGCGGTATTTATTCAGGTCTTTTTACGCCAACTGAATCAGCAGCTGTTGCTTGTTTCATCGGCTTATTTGTAGGCCTCTTTATCCATAAAGATTTAAAACTAAAAGATTTACCTGGTGTTTTAATCGAATCAACAAAAACAACTGCGATGTTATTCTTTATCATATCAATGGCTATGGTTTTTGCCCACATTCTTACATTGGAGCGAATCCCTCATGAGCTTGTCGGCACGATTAAAGAGATGAATATGGGACCAATTGCCTTCTTATTACTTGTTAACCTAATCCTATTTATTGCCGGACAGTTTATGGAGCCAACTGCCATGATTACAATTTTGGCACCAATTTTATTCCCTGTTGCGATGGCATTAGGTATTGATCCCATCCACTTAGGTATCATTATGATTGTAAACATGGAAATCGGGATGATTACACCTCCGGTAGGCCTGAACTTATTTGTTGCAAGTGGTATTTCAAGAATGTCGCTTATCGATGTTACAAAAGCAACCGGGCCATGGTTACTCGCTACGTTGATTGCCCTTGCAATTGTTACATTCATTCCACAAGTTAGCTTATGGTTGCCTAACTTCTTATACAGCTTGCAGTAAGCGGGACAGAGGGACAGGTTTTGTGTCCCTCTTTTTTATTTTGACAAGGGACACATAGCAAGACGGAGGGACACAAAACCTGTCCCTCCGTCCCTTGGTTTAAATTAATTTCCTTAATTCCCTCCGCAGTAATTTGTTGGAAGCATTCCGCGGTAAGGATTCAACAAAATATATCTCTACAGGCACTTTGTATTTCGCTAAGCGCTCTTTACATAATGCCATTAATTCTTCTTTTGTGACCTGCATAGTTTCCCATACCTTTACAAAAGCAACTGGTACCTGCCCCCATTTCTCATCGTCTTTTCCAACAACTCCAGCCTCTTCAACACTTGGATGGGATAAAATAACGGATTCTATCTCTGCCGGATAAATATTTTCACCACCGGAGATAATTAAATCACTACGCCGGTCTAACATATACAAAAACCCGTCATCGTCTACATAACCGATATCCCCGGTATAAAGCCAACCATCTACAATGCTCGTTTTTGTTGCATCTTCTCGCTTCCAATAACCATTCGTTACATTTGGGCCTTTTACGACAATCTCTCCAGCTTCACTTGGCGGCTGTACATGACCATCTTTTTCAATCCTTAACTGTGCCGGAAACAATGGTTTTCCCGCTGAGCCCAGCTTAGATAGCATGTATTCAGCACTAAGCGTAACAATTTGCGAGGCAGTTTCCGTCATACCATACGTTTGAAAAACAGGAATTTTCTTTTCTTTACATGTTTCTAATAATGGCCTTGGAGCAGATGCCCCACCTAATAATACACATCTTAATGATGGAGGATAGGTCTGATCACCAAGGTCTGCAAGCATTCTCACCAGCATTTGGCTGACAACGGAAATGATAGTAACATTGTAATTTTTAATGGCTGCATTCACTTTGGCCGGATTGAATTTTTCTATTAAATAAACCGGAATCCCATAAAACACACTTCGCATTAAGATTGAAAGGCCGCTAACATGGAACAACGGTGTTGCACATAGCCAACAATCATCCATATGTAAGCCGAGATTTAATGATGAACCAACCGCACTCCACCAATGATTTCCATAAGATAGCATAACACCCTTTGGATGCCCGGTCGTACCTGATGTATAAATAATCGTATGAACTCGATCGAGATTCCACTCTGAACGAATCGAAGCCTTGCTTTCCTCGACATTCCTAAAATCGGACAATGAAAGTTTATGTATAGTAGATTGTACCTCTTCTGCTTTTTCTGCAAAGTCATGATCAAATAGCAGGAGCTTACTTTCCGAATCCCCTAGCTGCCAATTTATTTCATGGGCTGTCAGCTTTGTATTTAATAATACGGCAACGGCACCGATATATTCTAAACCATGCAACAGATATAAAAATTCTTTGAGGTTTCCCATTAATATGGCCACATGGTCTCCTTCATGAATTCCTAATGAAGATAATTTATTTGCGGAACGTTGGGCAAGCACATGCAGCTGTTGAAACGTCCAACTCTCATCTTCTGTAATAAGCGCTACTCGATCAGGCGAAAGATTGGCCCTTTTAGCCAACCAATTTGGCATAACATCGTCTGGCAAAATCTCCTCACTCCTTCCAATGGTAAATTATCTATTAGCAAACTCCTCACTTCGCCACTTTCGTGATGATAAAACGAGTTTATCACCAGCAAACTCCTCGCTTCCCCTTTTCGTGATGATAAAACGAGTTTATCATCAGCAAACTCCTCGCTTCGCCTTTTTCGTGATGATAAAACGAGTTTATCACCAGCAAACCCCTCGCTTCCCCTTTTTCGTGATGATAAAACGAGTTTATCATCAGCAAACTCCTCGCTTCGCCACTTTCGTGATGATAAAACGAGTTTATCACCAGCAAACTCCTCGCTTCGCCTTTTTCGTGGTGATAAAACGGATTTATCACCAGCAAACTCCTCGCTTCGCCTTTTTCGTGGTGATAAAACGGATTTATCACCAGCAAACTCCTCGCTTCCCCTTTTTCGTGATGATAAAACGAGTTTATCACCAGCAAACTCTGCACTTTGCCTTTTTCGTGATGATAAACACCGTTTTCCAACAAGATATATTGAAAAAAACAGCTTAGCATGCAATTGCTAAACTGTTTTTCGACTGCATCATAATTTTTATGGGAAACGCGGGAACTGACCAAAGTCCGGTGTGCGTTTTTCTTTAAATGCATCGCGACCTTCTTTTGCTTCATCAGTTGTATAGTAAAGCAATGTTGCATCTCCAGCGAATTGTTGGATTCCTGCTAAACCATCTGTATCAGCATTAAAGGCTGCTTTTAAGAAGCGCAATGCTGTCGGTGACTTTTCAAGCATTTCATTACACCATTGGATTGTTTCTTCTTCTAATTTTTCCAATGGTACCACTGTGTTGACTAGACCCATATCAAGTGCTTCTTTAGCATTGTATTGGCGGCATAGATACCAGATTTCACGGGCCTTCTTATGTCCAACGATACGTGCTAAGTAACCTGAGCCATAACCAGCATCAAAGCTGCCCACTTTTGGGCCTGTTTGTCCAAAAACAGCATTTTCAGCAGCAATTGTTAAATCGCAAACGATGTGCAATACATGTCCACCACCGATTGCATATCCTGCTACCATTGCCACAACAGGCTTTGGAATCACGCGGATTAAACGCTGTAAGTCAAGAACATTCAAACGAGGAATATTGTCTTTGCCTACATAGCCGCCATGGCCGCGTACCTTTTGGTCGCCGCCTGAACAAAATGCTTTATCGCCGGCACCTGTTAAAATAATAACACCAACACTAGAATCATCACGGGCATCAGCAAACGCGTCAATCATTTCCGCAACTGTTAATGGTGTAAAAGCATTATGTACATGCGGACGATTAATCGTAATTTTGGCAATGCCGTTGTATGTTTCATAAAGAATTTCTTCATACTTGCCTGGATATTTGGAAACCCATTCTACTGCCATTCTATTACCTCCTATTAATTTTAGTTTGTTGAACTATTTTACTGATTATCTTTCGCAATTAAATAGTCCTTTACTATTTTACCAAATAATTCACTTTGTTCCACATGAATTGCATGCCCAGCGTCTTTTATTATAGAAAATTGCGCATTGGGTAGATGCTTTTTCATTTCATTATTAATCGCGCAAAACTTTTGGTCCAATTCCCCTGCCAACAAAAGAACGGGCTGATTTACATCCTCTAGCTTGCTCCACCAGGAGGGCTGGGCACCTGTCCCCATGCCGCGCAAGCTGTTGGCTAGTCCGACGCTGCTATTCTGCAAACGCTCATTGCGAAGGGCTTGTTTTTGAAGAGCTGTCATTCGTTCCTTTTGCGTCCGAAACAGCGGGATATTCTCCCAATAGTCTACAAAGGCCGGAATGCCGCTTTCTTCAATACGGTCAGCCAAACGATTATCGTTTTCTCTCCTTTGAAGGCGGTCAGCTTCCAATTCCAATCCCGGCGAGCTGCTTTCTAAAATGAGGGAACTCACATAATCGGGATTTAAAATGGAAAATGATAATGCAACCCTTCCGCCCATCGAGTAACCCAGGACATGCGTCTTTTTAATCTCCAGAATCCTTAGAATCTCTTTTAAATCTACACAGACTTGCTCAACGAAATACCGTCTATAATCCTCAGGATGCTCGGTTTTTCCATGCCCTAATAAATCTACTAAAATAAGTGTATAGTTCTTGCTCCACTCTTCAACAAATGGGTCCCATGTATGAAGGGAGCCTGTAAATCCATGAAAAAGAAGCAATGGCTCACCTTGGCCAATCATTTCTACATTATAATGAATCTCATTCACTTTGATGAGCATCAGCATCACCTAAATTCCAGTGCTCCCTGATCATTTGCTGAGCAATGCCCCAAATTTTACGGTGCTTATCCACATTTAGAGACCGATCGGTGCGGATTTCGATTACATTTAAGCCGCTGGCGTCCTTACAATTTTTAATAGCATCCGATAGCTCATCCCAGTTGTCTACCCGCTTAAATTGTCCATCATACATTTTTACAACATGACTAAAATCAAGTCCTAACGGTGTTCCAAACAACAATTCAAAGTTTTTAGGATGTTCACTTTGTGGTAGGAATGAAAAAATTCCCCCGCCTTCATTGTTAACGATGACAATGGTGGCATTTAATTGATGAAGCTTCGCCGCTAGTAGTCCGTTTAAATCATGATAAAAAGTCAAATCACCCAATAGGAGAACGAGCGACTCCTCTACCGTACTTGCTCCAAGAGCCGTTGAAATGGTCCCATCGATTCCATTGGCACCGCGATTTGCCATGATTCTGATATTTCGTTCATTATTTAAGAAAAAGCTATCGACATCGCGAATCGGCATGCTATTACCTACAAACAACGTCGAATGGTCAGGCAAATTAGCAGCAATCCTAAGCACAACCTGTCCTTCAAAGCCTTGCTCTTCATTACCTAAGCGTTGCATAACATCCCCTGTAATTCGGTTAGCAGTTGTCCAACGCTCCAGCCATTTACCTTCATGTGTTTTAGCTTCAGGCAGTAGCGGTGTTAAGCTTTTGCAAAATTGCACTGGATCGCAGTGAATAACTTCCGTTGCCAACAGTGTAGGGTCATGCCATAGACCTTCACCATCAATAATGATTTGCTTAATTTGTGGATTTTTTTTCAAAAATAATAAAACAGCCTTAGAAACAGGCATTCCACCAAAACGGATGACAACTTCTGGGACAAGCTCTTTTGTTATGTATTCATCTCGCAAAAACGCGTCATAACTGTCAATGACTAGACTTTTGTCATGGTGCCCAGACCGTACTTGTGAAAGTGGATCAGCAAGTACCGGGAATGCAAGCTTTTTACCAAGCAACACTACTTCTTCAGCAAAACCAAGCTTGTCCAACGGACCACAAATGATCATGCCCCGCTCTACATGCTGCAGTTCTTGAGCCAACCGTTCTAAATCAGAATTCCCCAAACCCCATGTCGATTGTGGTGCTTTAACAAATTTCTGCCTATTTTCCAAGCCACTCTCCCAAATCGAATCATCTTCCAGTATCGGCACGAGTGGTTCACGAAACGGAAAGTTTATATGAACGGGGCCGCTTGGACCATGCAAAGAAGTGGAAACTGCTCTAGCGGCAACCGTTCGAGCGTAACGGAGCATTTCCGGAGTTTCTTCCGGTATTGCCATTTCAACAAACCATTTTACCTGACTACCAAAAAAGTTAAGCTGGTCGATGGCTTGCGGTGCCCCAACATCCCTTAACTCATGAGGCCGATCGGCAGTCAAAACAATTAAAGGCACTTGTGATTCCTTCGCCTCTACAACTGCCGGCATGTAATTGGCAACAGCTGTTCCCGAAGTACAAACAAGGGCAACCGGCTCCCGCTTTGCTTTTGCCATTCCTAAAGCAAAAAATGCAGCCGAACGCTCATCAACATTCAACCACACCCGTAATTTTGGATGTTCGGCTGCTACCATAGCAATTGGCGTCGATCTTGAGCCAGGACTCACGACAATATGGTTTACATTTGACCGTACTAATTCATCTAAAAATGATGCTACATAAACTGATAATGCTTTATTTTTTGAGTTCATTGAATGATCCCCCTAACGCTGAGAGCATCGGCTTTAATTTCATTTGTGTTTCCTTATATTCACTAGTAGGATCTGAATTGCCAACGATACCACAGCCAGCAAACAAGGAAGCAACACGCCCCTGCAATAATCCTGAACGGATGCCGACAGCAAACTCACCATTGCCATTGCCATCCAGCCATCCGATTGGACCTGCATATAAGCCGCGATCTAAATGTTCAACATCTCTAATTTTTTGCAATGCCTCCGCGCGAGGATAGCCTCCCATTGCAGGGGTCGGATGAAGTTTTTCCACCAGCGTCAACAATGACACTCCTTCTTTCACTCTCCCTACGACCGGGGTGAATAGATGTTGAATATCACGCAGTTTATGAAGAATTGGATGCTTAGGTACTTCTACTCCGTCACAGCCCTGTTCAAAGGCAGATGTAATGGCACGAACAACAACTTCATGTTCATGTAGATTCTTTTCATCATGCAAAAGCTCATTGCCTAGCCTGATATCTTCATCTTCAGAGTTTCCTCTCGCGATTGACCCTGCTAAACAAGTCGTAAATGCTTTTTCTCCTTCTTTTTTAACTAAACGCTCCGGTGATGCCCCGATAAAGCAGTCTCCACCACTTTCAAAAGAGAAAATATAACTTGTTGGCTGCTCTCTTTTAAGACGATCCAGTACCTCCTCAGCAATAAATGACCGTTCACCTTTGACTCTGATTTCCCTCGCAAGGACTACTTTTTCAATTTCTCCAGCGCGAATTTGACTTGCAACCGTTTCAACAGCCTTTAGCCATTGATCCTTTGAGACCTCATCTATTGTTAACTCTTGTCCGCATGCGCCTATAAATGACAAATCGGCACCCTCTATTAAAGATTGTTGTTCATTTAGTAAAAGCTCTGCTTGTTTGTCTACATTTGTATTCGCATCAACCACAACATTGATTGTAAGCCAATACTCTTGATTTGAAACGGTTAATAAATGCTGCGGCAGCATGATTTTCGCAGTTGGAAAGGAACTCCATAGCTTTGTTTTTTCCTTTTTTGGATCAAAAGAGAAAGACCCAAAAATGACTGGTCCAACTCCTGATATATTCTTTTCTTGGTCAGAGCTGCTAAACTTTAGCATTTGCTGCCATTCCCTCTCTATCTGATCAAAGTTATTGCCATTATTACTACCAAAGGTATAGGCATAACCGATTCCGACCATAACAAAGTCCCCACTCGGTGCGGACCAGAAAATCCGTTCACCAGTGCGGTGTTTTCCTCGTTCATAAAAGGTAACTGGGTCTATATTTAAAAAATCAACTTTTGTACTAGTACTAACCAATATAGGGTGATCAAGAGCCTTTGCTTGTTCAACTCCATAAGCGATTTTCTTGTGTATTGTACTTTGTTGAATCGTTACCACTACTTCTCCCCCTTTGAAACCATACGTCAACCTATTTTAACATACTTCCACCTTATTTACCTGTCAATAGAAGGAAAACATGACAAATTTCGATTTTAAATAGTATACCCCTGTCAAATTGTGCATATTCTTGCAAAACCATTGACACAAAGAGTTCATTTTCCTACACTATTAAGGTGACCAAATTGTGTAATGTGTAGTATTGTTATTTCTTTATAAAATAAATAACGTAGTTGTTTAAGTTTGTCGATGGGGGAATCTTAATTATGGAAATAAAATTTCCTGAACAACAACTAAATGTCGAAAAGAAGAGTAGTTGGCAAATTTGGTATCGCCAATTACGACCACATACATTAACTGCTGCCTTTGTTCCTGTTTCGATTGGAACGGCATTAGCATTATTGGATGGACACGTAAATGTTTTGTTATTTTTGGCAATGCTGATTGCAAGTTTACTCATCCAAGCAGCCACAAATTTATTTAATGAATATTATGATTACAAGCGGGGCCTTGATAATGCCGAATCAATCGGTATTGGCGGCGGAATTGTCCGTGATGGAATTGCACCAAGAACAATCCGCAATGTTGCACTTAGTTTTTTTGCAGTAGCCATTCTGCTCGGTTTCTATATTTGCGCCAACTCAAGTTGGTGGATCGCAGCAATTGGGATTCTTTGTATGATAACCGCTTATTTTTATACCGGTGGTCCCTACCCAATTGCCTATACTCCATTTGGAGAAATTGTCTCCGGGTTTTTCATGGGGGTTGTAATTATCCTCATTGCATATTTTATCCAATCCGATTCAATTTCATTAAAAAGTATTTTAATTTCAATTCCGATTTCGATTTTAATTGGCGCGATTATGCTTTCCAATAATATTCGTGATTTAGATGGGGATAAAAAAAGTGGGCGACGAACGCTGGCAATCCTTCTTGGCAGAGAAAACGCGATTAAATTTCTAGCCGGTATGTTTGCGATTTCCTATATTTGGGTTATCGTTCTGATGGTTACTGGATTCGTTTCACCGTGGCTTTTAATTGTCTTTGCAAGCCTTCCAAAAGCATTCAAAGCAGTGCGTGGTTTCATTGGCAAAACAATGCCAATTCAAATGATGCCGGCAATGAAAGCAACCGCACAAACAAATACAATTTTCGGCTTTCTAGTGGCGTTTGGCTTATTGTTAAGCTACTGGATGTAAACGAAATGGAACATGGGGCGATTCTCATGTTCCATTTTTTTTGGGACGAGGGGACAGGCACCGTGTCCCACCTTTTTCGCGCGAGGCGTAGCAATAAGAATGATACGGGGACAAGGAACCTGTCCCCGTAGCGCATGAATTGGCCTCATTTGTTCATACTAAAGATGAAAAAGAATTTAGTCAAAAGGAGCGTTGGTGATGCTTACTCCTAATGAGCTTTCATCTTTAAAAAATTCATTATTGCAGCGAAAGTCTGAAATAACAAGGGAATTAGAGGCAACAGATCATTTTGACATAGAGCGTGCATTCGAAACTGATTCAGTTGGGGAGCTTTCCCGCTATGATAACCACCCGGCAGATACAGCAACAGATCTTTATGAGCGTGAAAAAGACCATGCACTCGTCGAACATTTTGAAGAAGAACTAAAGGATATTAATCACGCTTTAGCCAATATGGAAAAAGGGATCTATGGGATTTGTGAAAAATGCGGCCAAGAAATACCGGAAGAACGGCTAAAAGCATTGCCAACAGCTACCCATTGTATTGAACATACCCCGGATAAAGTCGTTTCCCATCAGCGTCCTGTTGAAGAGAAAATATTAATTCCTCCCTTTGGACAATTTGAATATGATGAACAGGATGCGACGTTTTACGATGCAGAGGATGCATGGCAGGATGTATCAAGATATGGTACATCTGAAACACCATCCGATTTTTTTGATCAAAGCATGTTGGATTATAACGATTTGATTGTAGAAGAAGATGAAAATGTTGGCTATGTGGAGGACATTGAAAGCTTCATCGGCACTGATATTGAGGGGAAAGAGGTTACAATATACCCCAATGCAACACATCAATTATATGAGGAACGACTTGATTCGGAAAATGTTATGTCAGTCACAGGCAATCTTGGTGCTGAAGAATTGGAGTCTTTTGAAGATTAAACAATACTTAGTTAGGACTGGCTCATTATGTTCGTGTACCCTAAAGAGGATGCAATGGTTTGGGTGCCTACATTATGAACAGTCCTTTTTGTGAAATTATTTTTTCACGTTGGAAATATTTGTGTATCCCTTCATGGTATAATGATAGCTGTAATACATAATAGGGGAGGATTATAAATATGAATTCTCATGAGATTGAATACAAGCTTTATGGCGATGATATGCAATTTGTTGAAATTGAATTAGATCCAGGTGAAAGCACCATTGCGGAAGCAGGTGCGATGATGATGCAAGAAGACGGTATTGAAATGGAGACCATTTTCGGTGATGGTGCCTCTTCAGAAAAAGGTCTATTTGGAAAATTACTTGGGGCCGGAAAACGTGTCTTAACAGGTGAAAGTTTATTTATGACTGTTTTTACAAATCAAAGTTCATCCATTAAGCATGTATCTTTCGCAGCACCTTATCCTGGTAAGATCATTCCAATGGATTTAAGCTCCCTTGGTGGTAAGGTGATTTGTCAAAAGGATGCCTTTTTATGTGCAGCAAAAGGTGTAGCAGTTGGAATTGAATTTCAGCGTAGACTTGGAACTGGCTTTTTCGGCGGCGAGGGTTTTATTATGCAGAAGCTCGAAGGCGATGGGTTAGCATTCCTTCATGCCGGCGGAACAATCTATAAAAGAGACTTACAGCCTGGTGAAAGATTAAAGATTGATACTGGATGTTTAGTTGCAATGACGAAGGATGTTGATTACAACATTGAATTTGTTGGTAAAATAAAAACAGCTTTCTTTGGCGGCGAAGGCTTGTTTTTCGCAACAGTTCAAGGCCCCGGCACTGTCTGGGTACAATCATTGCCATTTAGCCGTTTAGCTGACCGCATTATTGCATCTGCACCAAGCGCAGGCGGACAAAGCCGCGGTGAAGGCAGCATCCTTGGCGGCATCGCCAACATCTTTGACGGTGATGATTAAATAGAAAAGCGGAAGCGCCCGCATAGCACACGACAGGACTGGAGCACATCGGTCTCGAGATAAAGGAAAGGCTGACCTATTTTACTGGGTCAGCCTTTTATTTTACTTACTTCACAATAAATACCGGACAGTTTGCTCGTTGCACTACATAATGGCTAGTGCTTCCTAAGAACATTTCTTTAACGCCGCTTAAGCCTCTGCTGCCCATGACGATTAAATCGCAGCTTGTTTGATTTGCATGATCTACAATTAATTTGCCTGGATGTCCATCTAAAACGACTGTATTCGTTTTATTTGACAATGTTGATACTTTTTCTTTTGCTTCATTTATAATTTTTTCTGCTTGTTCTCTTATATCGTTAATTAGTTCTTGATTAAAGATACCATAGCTCCCCATCGTAGTTGCAGTTGGAGCGTTTGAAACAGCGACAACAGTTAATTCTATTTTTTCATCTTGCTTTGCAAGTGTCATGGCCATATCTAATGCTTTTTTACTTAAGTCGGATCCGTCATATGCTACTAGTATTCTAGAATAAAAAGTTAACATTTCTATCACTCCATTTCTTTTTGTATATTTATTTTACATTATAACTGAAACAAACAAGCAGATTAATTCTGAACTTTTTTAGAATTTATTTACAAAAAATACCTATGCTACTTTTAAAAAAACTACTTTTGTTCGACAGGTAATTGCTCTTGTGATACTTCTTCAAAGCCAGGTAGTTTCTCTGCATTTTTTGCTGCTTCCGGCAACACAACGTCATTCGCTTGGTTGTAATTTGAATAATCAAAGTCCATTACATAATGGATGCTCTCAATCGGTATTGCCATTGCAGGATCCTTTGTTTCTCCGTATTTAAGTTCATACTCCATCGATTGGCGAGTTGGAAGCATTGTTTTTTCATCAATCCACATTTTCCCATTCATCGTCATTTCGATATTAGGCAAGCCTTCCAAACTTGAAAGCATAGCTCCGGATTGGTCATTAAGCGCTTTGCTCATAACATCCATAATTTCTGTAAATGAGGTAATCTTGCCACTAAAGCTAAGCTTATATTGATTTGAGCCATTCATTTCTTCCATGCCTAAATCACGATAAAAGAAGTATTTGCGATTTAAATCCGTCATAACATTCATGTTCTGTTCATTCATCTTCATTAAGTCTTCAAAGGACATTGGTAAAGAAGCGCTCATGTCTAGCCATTGATCTTCACCAGTAGTCGGATCAGACATTTTCATGAAAATTCCTTCTGGAACAAAGTATTGTTCCATAACCATTTTTTGTTGTTCATTTGTCATTGGATTAGGGACTTTTGTAGTGATGGTTTGCATTAATCCTTTTTCTTTGTTAAAAGTCATTGCAATATCGCTATCCATTTTCATGCCATTTGGCATGTCCGGAATTTCTGCGGCTCCATCCTTCATTTTAAAATCCATTGCCATGGTTCCATTGACTTGGAAAGATTTTTGTTGATTTTGTGCGACTGTTGATTTATCCAATAATTCAAGTGCACGCTTATCACTCGTTAATGTTTTAGCGATGATTTCTTGCGCCTTTTCTAATGAAACCGTACTATTGTTCTCAAAATTTATTCCATAGTTGGCTGCCAAAGCTTTCTTAGCATCTCCACTAATGGAAAGAACGCGAGCAACAACAGTGCTTACTTCTGCAGGCGTAATATTTTGGTTTGGTTTAAAAGTACCATCCCCAAACCCGGCAACGATTTTCTTGTCCTTTAAAACTTTCGCTGCTTCAGCATATGGAGAGTTGGCTGAAATGTCTTTTGGTAGTTCTACTTTTACATTTGAAATATCATAATCTAGATGATCGACTACTAGCTTGAAAAACTGACCGCGGCTAACAGCTTGACCGTCATCAGCACTTGCACTTACGGTTGATAATGGGCTGGCTAGCAGTAGTACCGCCAACACTGACGAAGTGATTTTTTTCATAAAAACGCCTCCTATGTATCAATTATTTTCCAATACATTTATATTTTACCACACTATAAAGCTTGTATTCCGATAATCTCCTATTTTTGGCTCTCTTCTGGAAAAATAGGACTTTCTATTCACAATTTCGTGGATTTATCGGCTAATGGAATATCATTTATATCCAAAAATAGGGATACCGAACTTTCTCATCCGGTATCCCCTCTTAGTATCAGTAGGAACGTGTGATTCCCCAAATTTCATCTGCATATTCCTGAATCGTGCGGTCACTTGCAAAACGTCCTGATTTAGCGATATTAATAATGCTCTTTTCAAGCCAGCTGTCCCTGTTTCGATAGGCTTCTCCCAGTCGTTCATGGGCTTTCACATAGGAATCGAAATCCTTTAAGACAAAATACTCATCATTTTGAACGAGCAATGAATCATAAATGGTTTCAAATTCATGGGCCGGCACAGGGAAAAAGCCATTGACCAACTGATTAATCACTTTATTTAAACTTTTATCATGATGATAATATTCAATCGCCCGATAACCGCCATTTCTTTGGTAGGCAAGTACTTGGTCTGCTGTTAATCCAAAAGTAAAGATATTGTCGGAACCAACTTCCTCAAATATTTCAACATTTGCGCCATCGAGCGTTCCAAGCGTTACAGCACCGTTCATCATAAATTTCATATTACCTGTGCCAGAGGCTTCTTTACTTGCTGTTGATATTTGTTCGCTTACATCTGCAGCAGGAATAATAACTTCTGCTAATGAGACACGGTAGTTTTCTACGAAAACAACTTTCAATAAATCCTTTGTTTTTGGATCATTATTAATCTTACTTGCCAACGTGTTGATTAACTTTATGATTTTTTTGGCATAATAGTAGCCTGGTGAGGCCTTTGCACCAAAAATAAACGTATGTGGAGTTATTGAAAAATTCGAATCCTCCTGTAAGCGATTGTATAAATACATAATGTGCAAGATATTTAAAAGCTGACGTTTATAAGCATGAAGTCTTTTCACTTGCACATCAAAAATAGATTGTGTGTCAACGGATATTCCGGTCAATTGCTCAAGGCGCTTCGCAAAGACAAGCTTATTGTTTTGTTTTATTTCATAGATTTTCTGTCTAAAGCCCGCATCTTGTACAAACGGTATAAGTGCCGATAATTTAACCGGGTTTGTAATCCATTTATCACCGATTGCTTCAGAAATAGCCCGGGCAAGCTCTGGATTGGCTTTAATCAACCAGCGGCGATGGGTAATGCCATTTGTTTTATTGTTAAATTTATTCGGATCATATTCATAAAAGAGCTTCATTTCCCGTTCTTTCAAAATATCTGTATGAATTTTAGCAACACCATTGACACTATGGCTGCCGACGATGGCAAGATGAGCCATTTTAATTTGGCCATATGAAATGACCGCCATCTCCTCAATCCGCTTCCAATCCCCTGTATATCGATCCCACAAAGCTCTGCAAAAACGTTCGTTAATTTCCTCTACAATCATGTAGATGCGCGGTAGTAGCGGCTTAAAAATCGAAATCGGCCACTTTTCCAAAGCCTCTGATAATGTTGTATGATTTGTGTAGGATATCGTGTTTGTTGTAATATTCCACGCTTCATCCCAACCCAAGCCATGTTCATCGATGAGAATTCTCATTAATTCTGGGACTGCGAGGGCTGGGTGTGTATCATTGATATGAATCGCAACTTTGTTATGGAAATCATATATATGGTCATTGTTTTTTAAGTATGCTCTCACAATGCTTTTTAAGCCTGCCGAAACGAGAAAATATTGCTGCTTTAATCGCAATATTCTTCCTTCGATATGGGAATCATCAGGATACAAAAATTCAGATATGGCTTCTGTTTCCCGCTTATATTTCATAACGTCGCCTTTTTCCGGGCGGAATTGAGAAGGCTCGGCACTCCAAAGTCTGAGCGTATTAATCGTCTTGTTTTCATAGCCAATCACAGGCATATCATACGGAACAGCTGTCACTGTCTCCGCATTAATGTGATGAAACATGAGGGGGCCATTCCCATAGGAAACTTGTACTTCCCCGCCAAACTTAACCTCAATCGATTGACTAGCTTTCCTAATCTCCCATACGTTTCCATTTCTCAACCATTGCTCTGGCAATTCTACTTGATAGCCATCAATAATTCTTTGGTCAAATAAACCATGCTGATAGCGAATGCCTACTCCATGACCTGGTAAGGAAAGGGATGCCAATGAGTCTAAGAAACAGGCAGCAAGCCGGCCTAACCCACCATTACCAAGCCCTGCATCTATTTCTTGTTCTTCTACCTCTTGTAAATCTACACCAAGCTCTTTTAAACCCGCTTCTACTACTTCTTGAACCCCTAAATTCAGTAAATTGCTTCCCAATAATCTCCCTAATAGGAATTCAATCGAAAAATAATAGGCTTGTTTTTTATGGTTCGCCCGATTTCGTTCATTTGTCTCAATCCAAGCATGGCTTACATATTCACGAACCATTTGCCCTAATGTATCATACAATTCAGGCAGCGTTGCTTCCTCAAAGCTTTTTCCGTACATAATTTCATATTTTTCAAGGAAGTGCTGCTTAAAAGCATCTTTGCTTGAGAACATCTATAACTCCCCTTTATCCTTGCAAATACATTCTTATTTCAATATTGACCATCTTTAAGATTCCCATAAATTTCACTATATTTTTGGGCAGATTGAAACCAGCTATAATCTTGCGACATGGCTGTTTTCACGAGTTTTTCCCAAACAGGCTTTTGATTGTAAAAGCCAAGAGCCTGCTCTATCGTGTAGAGCATGTCATGGGCATTAAAGTTTTTAAAAGAAAAGCCATTACCATCTCTTGTTATCTCATTATAGGCTGTTACGGTATCATTAAGACCACCTGTTTCCCGAACAATGGGAATGGTACCGTAGCGTAAAGCAATTAATTGCCCTAGTCCACATGGCTCAAATTTCGACGGCATTAAAAATAAATCTGAACCTGCATAAATTTTGTGGGCCAGTTCCTCATTAAAACCAATATATGCCCGAACTTTTTTTCTGTTCAAGCTTTCCATTGTTCTAAAATAATCTTCGAATTCATAATCGCCTGTACCAAGAACGATAAACTGGATATCATGGCTAATAATTTCACTAAAAACTCGTTTGATAAGATCCAAGCCTTTTTGTTTTGTCAATCTTGAAATAATCGATATAACAGGAATATTGACGTTCTCCTCCAAACTGAACATTTTCTGGAGATGGAGTTTATTTTTCGCTTTCAATTCAAGGTTATCATGATCATAATTAGCAATTATTGAAGGGTCTGTTGCCGGATTGTAAATGTCAGCATCAATTCCATTCAAAATCCCTTTTAAAGCAGTATGTCTTGAACGGAGCAGCCCGTCTAACTTTTCTCCGTAATAGGGCATTTGGATTTCATTCATATAGGTTGGGCTGACAGTTGTTATTAAATCTGAAGAGACAATTGCCGCCTTCATAAAATTCACACAGCCGTAAAATTCCAACCGCTCATCGAAATAGGAATCATCCAAATTTAAGAGATCCCCCAAAATCTCTCTCGGGAAAACGCCTTGAAATTGGAGATTATGAATCGTAAAAATGGTGCGTATATCAGTATATTCCTTAAACTCACGATATTGTGCATTTAACAAAAATGGCACCATACCTGTATGCCAATCATGGCAATGCAGTAAATCCGGGCTAAATTCTAAATGCGGTATTGCATCAAGGACAGCCCGGCAGAAGAATGAAAACCGTTCGCCATCATCATAATGACCATACATTGTTTCACGTTTAAAATAGTATTCATTATCGATAAAATAATAAACAATGCCCTCATGCTCTAATTTTTCTATTCCACAGTATTGGTTACGCCAACTCAATTGCACATTAAGTTCGGAGGTTTTTTCCATTTTGTCCTTAAATTGTTCCCTTATCGTACCATACTTCGGCATCATGACACGTACCTCATGCCCAAGCTTTTTTAGCTCCTTCGGTAAAGCACCGGCTACATCTGCCAGACCTCCAGATTTAATAAATGGTACACACTCGGAAACTACAAACAATATATTCACGAATTCATCAGCGCTCCTTGTCTACTACCCTTTGGAATAACAACAGGCGACTCAGCATTACCACGAAGTGTAACTGACTTTTCAATCATCACATCTTTATCAAGGATGACACCTTCAAGTACGGCACCTTCACCAATTTGGCTCTTTTGCATGATAATGCTATTTTTCACAACAGCTCCTTTACCAATTTTGACACCACGGAAAATAATGCTATTTTCAACATGACCCTCAATAATGCAGCCGTTCGCAATTTGAGCATTTCTTACAATTGCATCCTTACTATAGCGTGTCGGCGGCTCATCCTTAACCTTTGTATAAATAGGATTTTCAGATGAAAATAAATGCTCCATAATGTCCGGCTGCAGCAGTTCAAGACTATACCGGTAATAATCGTGAACCGAGTTAATGATTACTGCATAGCCATCATACTCATATGTATGAAGATTTAGCTTTTGCGAAAATTTTTCAATTGCCTTGCCAAGCGTCTCATAGGAATCATTACTCTGAGAGTCAATCAACTCAAGTAATAGAGATTTTTTCAAAATATACATGCCAAGCTCTTCACCATTTTTACAAATCTCTGTAATATCCGCACCTGTTTCAATATGACGATGTAACACATCCTTAAAATCAAGGTTACATATCGTATTGCTACGCACAATAACAGCATACTCTTGTGTACTTCGATCAAAAAAGTCTTTATGGTATTTAAAGTAATGCAAAACAGATGCTAAATGATCGTTTTGTGAATTAAACGGCGGCGGGAAGAAAAAAAGACCGTCTCTTTTTCTATTTAAGTCCCAATCTTTACCTGATCCAAGATGGTCCATTAAAGACCGATATTGGTATTTAGGAAAAACCGCTACACTTTGAACTCCAGAGTTAACTAAATTTGATAAAGCAAAGTCAATCAGCCGGTACCGTCCTCCAAACGGAACGGAGGCTACTGAACGCGTCATTGTCAGCTCTTTTAAATCACCAAAGGATGTAGTTGCATCAATAAGTCCGATCATTGAATTTCCCAATTATCTTCACCTCTAACAGCTAATTTTTTCTTCTGCTACTAAGATGACCTGACCTTTTTTATCCGCTGAAATTGTACGGCCATCTTCAATCACCATATCGCTTGCAACAATCGCATTTTCAATCCGACAGTTCGCACCGATTTTCGCACCAGGCATTAGAACGGAATCCTTTACAATCGTATTTTTGCCAATATGTACCCCAGGAAATAACACAGAATGCTCTACAGTACCATAAACCATACACCCTTCATTGACCAATGATTGATGAACGGTCGCTGTTGGTGCAATATATTGTGGCGGTTGGTTTGGATTTACCGAATAAATTCTCCAGTTATAATCATTTAAATCCAGCTCAGGCTGGTCTTCTAAAAGGTCCATATTTGCTTCCCATAAACTTTTGACTGTTCCGACATCCTTCCAATATCCCTTAAACGGATAGGCGATAAGCTTACGTCCCTCTTCAAGCATAAGTGGAATGATATCCTTCCCGAAATCATGGCTGGATTCAGAGTTACGGTCATCCATTTCCAAATAGTTTCGTAGCGTTGACCATTTGAAAATATAAATACCCATTGATGCTAAATTGTTTTTTGGATTTTCCGGTTTCTCTTCAAATTCGGTTATATCCAACTCTTCATTAGTATTCATAATACCGAAGCGGCTCGCTTCATCCCATGGTACTTCAATAACGGAAATGGTGGCATCGGCACCTTTTTGCACATGGTAATCTAGCATTTTAGAATAATCCATTTTGTAAATATGATCTCCTGATAAAATGAGAACATGTTCGGGTTCATAGTGTTCGATATAATTCATGTTCTGGAAAATGGCATTGGCTGTTCCGCGATACCAGCGGCCACCGTCCTGCTCCATATAAGGCGGTAATACGGTTACTCCACCATCTCTTCTATCCAAGTCCCAAGCGCTACCAATCCCTATGTAAGAATTCAAAACTAAAGGCTTGTATTGCGTCAAAACCCCAACTGTAAAAATACCAGAGTTTGTGCAATTGCTTAATGGAAAATCAATGATTCTATATTTGCCGCCAAAGGGAACAGCAGGCTTTGCCAGATTTCTAGTTAGTAAACTTAAGCGGCTGCCTTGCCCACCAGCCAGCAGCATTGCAATACATTTTTTTCGACGCATTCACTCTTCGCTCCCTTACTTTTTATAGATTTTTGCCTTATTCAAATCATATGTATGAAAGGCTTTATTTTTAGCAATCTGATACATCCTCCGCCTTTTAGTAGGCTTTAAAATTGAAACAGCAAATGGCGGGATCGTCATGGATATATAATACGGCGCACCATGCCAATTTTTCTTTTTACTATAAAGTTTCTCTTTGTTTACTTTACCAGAGCCGCCATATTCTATTTCATCACTAGAAAATACTTCGGTATAGGCTGCATTAATAGGAACGCCCACCTTATAGTCATGATAGACAACTGACGTAAAGTTGCAAATGATGACTAAAAAGTCTTTCTCATTTTTTGATTTCCTAATAAATGATAAAATACTTTGATCATTGTTGTCAGGGTCAATCCACTGGAACCCGTCCCATGTCAAATCAAGTTCCCAAAGTGATTTTTCTTGTTTGTAAAATTGTAAAAGCTTTTTAGTATATGCATGCATTTTATTATGCATGTCATAATCCAACAAAAACCAATCAACTTGCTCTAAATCCTTCCACTCATCAAATTGTCCAAATTCTCCACCCATGAAAACAAGTTTTTTTCCTGGATGCGTCATTAAATACCCATATAATAAGCGGAGCTGTGCAAACTTCTGCCAATAGTCGCCGGGCATTTTATTTAATAATGATTTTTTGCCGTGGACAACTTCATCATGGGAAAACGGCAGGATGAAATTTTCTGTATAAGCATATAAAAGAGAAAATGTAAGTAGATGATGATGGTATTTTCGATAGATTGGATCTAATTCCATATAGGTAAGGACATCATTCATCCAGCCCATATTCCATTTGTAATTGAATCCTAGGCCACCGCTGTTCGTAGGAGCTGTAACCAATGGCCACTCCGTTGAATCCTCAGCAAT